>NZ_ANBH01000332.1 GCF_000341185.1 Nocardiopsis chromatogenes YIM 90109 | reverse complement strand
CCGCAAGACCCGGAAGAAAGGTGAGGACGCATGCCCCCGCCTCCACCCGCCCCCGACGACGGCGCCGACCGCGGCCCGGCGGTACTCCACACGCTGCGCTGCGGCGGGCACGCCGACACGGGCCGCGTCGCGGCGGCCACCGGCCTGACCGCCGACGAGGCCGAGTCCGCACTGATCGGCCTCGCGATCGACGGACTGGTCACCCGCCACCCCGGCCCCTTCCCCGGGTGGGGGCTGACGGACGCCGGACGCGCCGCCCACGCCGAGCGGACCGCCCGCGAGCTGGAGGAGGCGGGCGTCCGCGACGCGGTGGCGGCGGCGTTCGAGCGCTTCGCCGTGCTCAACCCCGAGCTGCTCGACCTGTGCACCGCCTGGCAGCTCAGGCCGGTCGACGGGGTACCGGCCGTCAACGACCACGGCGACCCGGCCTACGACGCCCGCGTACTGGACCGCTTCGCCGATCTGCACCGGCGCGCCCTCCCCGTCTGCGCCGACCTGGCCGCGGCGCTTCCCCGCTTCGACCGCTACCGGGTCCGCCTCACCGACGCCCTCGACCACGCCCGCGCCGGGGCGACGGAGTACGTCGCCGACCACACCGCCTCGTTCCACACCGTGTGGGCCGAACTCCACGAGGACCTCCTCGCCACCCTCGGGATCCCGCGATGAGGTGGATCCGCCCGCTCTCCGCGGACCTCGACGAGGACGCCGACACCCTGGGCGCCAAGGCGCGCGGCCTGGTGGACCTCCACCGCCTGGGGCTCCCGGTCCCGCCCGCGTTCGTCGTCACCACCGGCGCCTGTCGGCGCTTCCGGAGCGAGGGCCGCCTACCCGACGGGCTCCGCGGCGAGCTGGCCGACGCCGTGCGCGGCCTGGAGGCCGCGACCGGGCGGCGGTTCGGCGGTGAACACGCGCCGCTGGCCGTCTCGGTCCGCTCCGGGGCGGGGGTGTCGATGCCCGGGATGATGAGCACCGTGCTCGACCTGGGCCTGACCTCCCGCGCCGCCGCAGCGCTGGCCGCCGAGACCGGGGACGAGCGGTTCGCGCTCGAATCCCGGTTGCGGATGCTGACCGGCTTCGCCTCCGCACTCCCGGGCGCGCCCGTGGACACCGCCGAGGACGGGAGCGGGGAAGGCGGCGGGGACCCCGGGCGTCTGCACGCCGCGATCGCCGCCGCCGAGGAGCGGATCGAGCGGCGACTGGGCCGCCCCTTCCCCGGCGGCGCGGCCGAACAGCTGGAGACGGCCGTGGAAGCCGTTTTCTCCTCGTGGGACGCGCCGCGCGCCCGGACCTACCGCGAGCTGAACGGCATTCCGGACGATCTGGGCACCGCCGTCGTCGTGCAGGCGATGGTGTTCGGCAACCGCGACGGGCGCAGCGGCACGGGGGTCGCGTTCAGCCGCGACCCCGCCACCGGAGAGGACACCTCATCCGGCGACGTCCTGTTCGCCTGCCAGGGCGAAGACGTGGTCTCCGGCAGGGAGCCGACCCTGCCCCTGCGCGAGCTGCGCGCCCGGGAGCCCGCGGTGGCCGACGCGCTCGATACGGCCCTGGCCCGCGCCGAGGGGCACTTCCGCGACGCCTGCTACGTGGAGTTCACCTTCGAGTCGGGCGGGCTGTGGCTGCTACAGGTCCGCCCCGGCCGCTACACCGGCGCCGCGGGGGTGCGCGTCGCGGTGGACCTCGCCGAGGCGGGGACGATCACACGGGAGGAGGCGCTGCTCCGCGTTCCGCCGCAGGGGATCGGGAACGTCCGGACGCCGCGCATCGCCGCGCGGGCGCGGGACGGCGTGGTCGGGCGGGGCGTGGGCGCGTGCCCGGGGGTCGCCGTCGGCCGACTCGCCACGACGAGCGAGGCGGCGGTGCGCATGGCGGCCGAGGGCCCGGTCGTCCTCGTGCGCCCCGAGACCTCGCCCGACGACGTGCGGGGGCTGGCCGCGGCGGCGGGGATCGCCACGGCGCGGGGCGGCTCCGCCAGCCACGCGGCGGTCGTGGCCCGGTCGATGGGCAAGCCCGCGGCCGTCGGCATCACCGGGATGGTGGTCGACGCCGCGTCCGCCACGGTCCGCGCGGGCGGAAGGGCCCTGGCGGAGGGGGACCTGGTGGCGGTCGACGGCACCGGGGGCGAGCTGGTGCTCGGCGACCCGCCGACGACGACGGACACCGCCGACGCCCACCTGCGCACCCTGCTCGACTGGGCGGACGAGGTGTCGGGCGGACGGCCCGGCGACGACGAGGAGTCCCGCCTGCAGGCCGCACAGGCGGCCATCCGCCGGCGCCGGGACTGAGCGGTCGACCGGTTACCTTCCCCCGGCCCCGCACCCCTGGGGCATCGTGCGCGGCGGAATCGCACCTTTCAGGGCGATCAGGTGTCGATTCCGCCACGTAGGATCGCCGGGCCCCCTCCCGGCGCCCGGTACGCCCGGCTCAGGGCCCCTGCGAGCAGGCCGCTGAGGGCGGTGGTTCCACCACCCGATCCGGCCTGGAGCGACCTTTTCGCCACGCTGGATGCCCGACCCACCGACCCCATGCCCGGTACGCCCGGAATGTGACCCCTGGTGGGGCGCCCTCGGGATTCGCACCGGCCCGGCGGGCGGCCCAGGGGAACCGCCCGCTTCCGCCGTCGCCGCCTTGCCGCCTTGCACTCTGGCGGCCCGCCGCCCGGCTGGGGCCCATGAGCGGGGTCCCTGCTCTGCCGTCGCCGCCCATCACGGCGACCACGCACACGCCCGCGACCCGACGGCGCTACCGCAAGGGCCGCCGCCCCTCCTCGTCGCCGCCTCCCGCCTCACACCCCGTCGCCCCGGCACCCGGCCGGAGGCCGCAAGCAGGGCACCGGCTCCACCGCCGCCGCCGACCACAGGGACCACGTACCCTGCCCGCAGGCAAGGACCAGGACCGCACGCGGACTCACGGGCGCGCGCCCGGGCCGAAGCCGGTCCAGCGCAGGTCGGGCGGAAGATGCCCCATGTCGTTGTACAGCACCAGCGAGGGCCGCCCGGAGCCGTAATGGCCGATCGCGGTCAGGGACGCGTTGCCGCACGACAGTCCCAGCCACCGGTCCGGCGGGGCGCCCATCGCGTGCCGCACCAACCAGGCCACCTGGTAGCCGTGGGTGACCAGCACCTCGTGCGTCTCCGTCTCCGCGGGCCGGGCGAACCGGTCGAGGAGGGCGCCCGCCAGGCGCGCGCCCTCGGCCGCCTCCGCGGGATCGAACCCGTCGAAGAACCCCGCCCACCCCGGCGGCGGGTCGTCGGGCACGTGCGGAACGTGGTCGATCAGCTCGGCCGCCTGCCGGACGGGGACGCCCGGCAGGTGCTCACCGATGACCGCCGCCGAACGCACCGCCCGGGGCAGGGGGGAGTGCCAGACCGCGTCGACGGGCAGCGCCGCCAGCCGCTCGGCGAGGAGCTCCATCTGCCGCAGTCCGGCGTCCGTCACCTCCCCGAACGGGTCCGCCGCACCGTGTCGCGCCACGTACAGATGCCGCACCGCCATCGCCACCCCTTTCAGATACTCTCATCATTTCAATGATACTGGCATCTGACTGCGGGCGGCCGGGGAGGGCGGCGGCCGATCACCTCACGTCGTCGGCGCCCGCGACGACCACCCCGTACAGATCGGCGATCCCGGCCATGGCGGAGGCGTGCAGCTGCGCGGCGCCGACCTCCCCCTCGACGGAGGGCAGGTCGCGGGTGGCGCAGGCCTCGGCGACGACGGTCGGGGTGAAGCCGCGCAGGAAGGCGCCCTCGGAGGTGTAGGACACGCACATGTGCGACATGAACCCGATGACGATGAGGTTCTGCCGCCCGGTGGCCCGCACCCGCTCCTCCAGATCGGTGCCGACGAAGGAGTTGGGGGCGTTCTTCACCACGACCGGCTCGCCCTCCGCCGGGGCGACGCTCGGGTGGACGGCTCCGATATCCGCGCGGATGTCGTACGCGCTCCCTTCCCCGCCGTCGTGCTGGACGTGGATGACCGGGGTTCCGGCCTCCCGGGCGCGGGCGAGCAGGCCTGCGGCGGCGTCGAGCGCGGGGCGCCACCCCTCCAGCTCCATGACGCCGGTCGTGTAGGTGTTCTGGTAGTCGATCAGGACCAGCGCCGCGTCGGCGAGGGTGGCGGGGGACGCGTCCAGTCCGTTCACGGCGCGCAGGGTGGTCGAAGGCATGGCAGGGCACCTCGTGGTCTTTGAAATGGATCGTGGTCTTTGAGATGAAAGAGAGGAGGAACTGGTCGAAACCGGTCACCCCGGGGCACACGAAGAAGCTAGTGTGGGGCGCCGAGTGTCGGCAATGACACTTGATACGCAGATCCGGACATCACCGTCGGCCACCTCCTGGAGGACCCCGTGGAGACCGTGGGCACCGTGGAGACCGCTGAGTCCGCCCCCTCCCAACGCCCCCTCGTCGTGATCGTCATGTTCGAGGGGGTGGACCTGCTGGACGTCACTGGACCGTCCGAGGTGTTCGCCCTGGTACGGCGGGAGACCTCGAACACGCTGGGGTACGACGTCCGGCTGGCGGCGCGGACCCTGGACCCGGTGGCGACCATGGCCGGGGTGCGGCTGCTGCCCGACGTCTCCTTCGACGCGCTCACCGGGCGCCGCATCGACACCCTGCTGGTGCCGGGCGCGGTGGAGGCGGACGCGACGGGGCGGCTGCGCGCGCTGGCCGACCCGTACCTCGTGGAGCTGGTGGGCGAGCTGTCCGGGCGGGCCCGCCGGACCGCCTCCGTCTGCGTCGGCGCGCACCTGCTGGCCGCGGCCGGTCTGCTCGACGGCAAGCGCGCCACCACGCACTGGACGACCGCGCCCCAGCTCGCCGAGGAGCACCCCGAGGTCCGCGTCGACGCCGACCCCATCTTCATCCGGGACGGCGACGTATGGACCGGGGCCGGGATCAGCTCCGGCCTGGACCTGGCGTTGGCGCTGGTCACCGAGGACTTCGGGGAACAGGTGGCGCTGCGGGTCGCCCGCCAGCTGGTGATGTACCTCAAGCGGCCCGGCGGGCAGAGCCAGTTCAGCGTCCCGCTCGAACCCGTCTCCGCCACACGCCGCATCGAGGACCTGCGGCTCTACATCCAGCACCACCTCGACGGGGACCTCAGCGCCGCCCACCTCGCCGAGGTGGCCCATGTCGGCGAACGCCAGCTCGCCCGCATCTTCAAGGCCGAGCTGGGGGCGACCCCCGCCGCCTACGTCGAATCGGCCCGCCTCGAACAGGCCCGCATCCGCCTGGAGACGAGCGAGGACACACTGGAACGCATCGCCTCCGGCTGCGGCTTCGGCAGCGTCGACACCCTGGTCCGGGCATTCCGCCGCCGCCTGGGCACCACCCCGCACACCTACCGGCAGCGCTTCCGGACCCGCCCCGCGTGAGGGGAGGCCCACCGTTCTCCCGGGACAGGCGGCGTGGCGCCCCTGGGAGAGCTCCGATCGACCGGTGCGGACGGGACCGCCCTGGAGTGGAACGGCCGGTCGACGGTCTTCACTGGTCTTCACTGTGCGGCATGACGAGTGCGGCGGGGAAGGGCGGCCCGGCGCGATCGGCGGCGTCGCCGCTGGCGGTGGAGTCCGGAAGCACGGCATCCTCACTCGGCAGGGACGCTGTGACGACCGCACCCGAACGGCGCGCCGAGGGAAACGCCGAACCCGAAAGGGGACACCATGGGCGTCGGGATCGACCCGCGATTCCGGGAGGAGTTCGAGCGGCTGCTGGCCGCGGGGGACCTCCTCGACTTCGACCGGCTGGTGGTCTACGACGGCTACTTCGACGAGCTGCCCCTCTTCGCCACCTACCGCCAGGTCGCCTTCCTCGACGGGCTGCCGCCGCAGGAACGCGACCGTGTGCTCGTGCGGGCCGCGGTCGCCCACCTCGGCCGGGTCCTCGACCACGCGGCGGACTTCTTCGGCGACGGCGAACCGGACTTCTTCTGCGCGGTGACCGTCACCGGATGGGACTACCGGGAACAAGGGGACCCGCTGGTGCCCCGCTTCTGGCGCGCCAATCCCAGCAGGGGCGTGTTCGACCACCTCAGGCTGTGTCCGCCGGTCTCCGGGGGAAGCGCCCTGGTGGCGGACTTCCTCGCCCACGATCCCGCCTACCTGCTCAATGACGACATCGTGGAGCGCTTCGGCGACCGGTTCCTGGAGCGCGTCTTCGTTCAGCGATCCGACCACCCGGTGCCCGAACGCAGCGCCTCCGGTCGCAAGACCGGTCACGAGGCCGAACGTAAGGCCGATCGTAAGGCCGAGCGGTACTGAACCCGCATGCGCGCCAGCGCACGGCCCGTACCGGGAACGTCGTCCCGCGGGCACCGCCCGTCCGGCGTCGTCTCCCCCGGGCTCATCCCCAAGCGGAGCGGGAGCGCCCCGAGCGGGAACGTCCCGACGCCAGCAGGCTCAATGCGGCGGCGGACGCGCTCTCGGGGTCGGCGGTGTGCGTGAGGATGCGCTGACCGTTGCCCTCGGGCAGGTGCAGCACCTCGTAGCCCAGTTCGAGTTCGCCGACCTCGGGGTGGCGGAACCGCTTCGTGCCGCCGGTGCACAGCCGCACGTCGTGCCCGGCCCACAGCCGGGCGAACTCGGGGCTGTTGACGCTCAGCTCCCCGACCAGTTCCGCGAGGCGGCGGTCGTCGGCGAACTGCGCCGCCACGTACCGCAGCGAGGCGACCGCGAGCGCGGCCTCGCCGTGCCAGTCGACGTACAGGTCGCGGGTGTGCTCGTCCAGGAAGAGCATCCTCATATGGTTCGGCCGGTCGTCGGCGTGCGCGGGCGCGTCGAAATCGAGGTGGCCGCCGAGGAGCCGGTGCCCGGCGCGATTCCAGGCGAGGATGTCGTTGAACCTCCCCATCAGCACGGCGGGCACCTCACCCATCGCGTGCAGCAGGCGCTCGGCGCCCGGATCCGCCCACTCCGGCCTCGCCGCCCGGGGCCTCTTCGGCGGCGCCGGGCGCGCCAGCGCGTACAAGTGGGCGCGCTCGTCCGCGTCGAGCCGCAGCGCACGGGCCAGGGCGTCGATGACCGCGTCGGAGGCGTTCTGCGACTGCCCCTGCTCCAGCCGGGTCAGGTACGTCATCGACACCCCCGCCAGCTGCGCCAGCTCCTCGCGCCGCAGGCCGGGCACCCGGCGCCGGCCGTAGCTGCGCACGCCGACGTCCTCGGGGGTGATGCGGTCGCGGCGCGAACGGAGGAACTCGCCGAGCTCGGTCACGGGACGGTCGGCGTCCGCGGAGGACGGGGCGGTCGCGGCGGGCGGGCGCGTGTCGAGGGGCCGTCGTTCCATGCACCCGATTGTGCCCCCTCCGGCGCGGACGAGCCTGCCCCTGTGAGTGCCAGGCACCCCGAGACTCCCCGAACGGGGAGGCTGGCTACCCGGTTCCGGGCGGCTGAGGGTGTGGGCCATGACCACGACCGAAAACCCGCCCCCGTCGGCGCGACCGGCCGACCCGCCCTCCGAACGGTTCACCGCAGCGCAGAAGACCGCCATGGCGGTCCTGCTGATGGCGAACTTCACCCTGGCCGTCGACTTCTCGAT
>NZ_ANBH01000331.1 GCF_000341185.1 Nocardiopsis chromatogenes YIM 90109 | reverse complement strand
CGCCCGCCCGCCCCCCCCTCCGAACGGTTCACCGCAGCGCAGAAGCCCGCCATGGCGGTCCTGCTGATGGCGAACTTCACCCTGGCCGTCGACTTCTCGATCCTCAACGTCGCCCTGCCGCACATCGGCGGCGAACTCGGGCTCGCCACCTCGGCGCTGCAGTGGATCGTCACCTCGTTCGCGCTGTGCGCCGCCGGGTTCACGCTCTTCTTCGGCCGCGTCGCCGACCTGTTCGGACGCAAGCGGCTGTTCCTCGCCGGCATCGTCCTGCTGGGCGCCTCCTCCCTGGCCGGAGGGCTCGCCGCCGGGCCCGCCGTGCTGATCGCCGCCCGCGTGGGACAGGGCGTGGCGACCGCCATGGTCACCCCGGCCGCGCTGTCGCTGATGACCACGATGTTCCCCGAGGGGCCGGCCCGCTCCCGGGCGCTCGGGCTCAACGGCGCGCTCATGGCCGCCGGGTTCACGGCCGGCGCGGTCCTCGGCGGGGTGCTCACCGGGGCCGTCTCGTGGCGGTGGGCGTTCTTCATCAACGTCGCCGTCGCCGCCGCAGTGATCATCGTCGGCCCGCTCGTCCTGCGCGAACCGGCCCGCGGGCGCAGGCCCAGGCTCGACGTCCCCGGCGCGGTGACCATCACGCTCGCCCTGACCGCCCTCGTCTTCGGCATCGACACGGCGGGCCACGACGGCTGGGCGCACCCCGGCGCCTGGGGGCCGATCGCGGGGGCGGCCGTGCTGTTCACGGTCTTCCTCGCGATCGAGTCCCGCGTCGCCGAGCCGCTGGTGGCGACGTCGCTGCTGAGGCGCCGCACCATCGCCTGGGGCAACACGGCGGGGCTCCTCGCCTTCGCGACCGAGACGTCGCTCGTATTCCTGCTGACCCTGTACCTGCAGGAGATCCTCGGCTTCACCGCCTTCTCCGCCGGGCTGATCCTGGGGGTGCTGGGCATCGGCACGGTCCTGGGCGGCCTCGCCGCCCCGAAGATCATCGGCCGGACGAACGCCACGACCACGATCGTGATCGGGTTCGTCGTCCAGGCCGCCGCGACCCTCCCGCTGGCGTTCGTCTCCGACGACCGCGCATGGCTGGTCCCGCTGCTGGTGGCCGCGTTCATCGGCGGCGCCGCGAACCTCGCCGTGATCGTCGGCTACACCGTGGCCTCCACCGCGGGGGTCCCCGCCGACCGGCAGGGCCTGGCGACCGGCCTGGTGACGTTGAGCCAGCAGGTCGGCATCGCGCTGGGGACCCCGGTGATGTCGGCGGTCGCGACCGGGGCGGGCGCCGACCTGCTGCCGGGTCTGCGCCTCGCGATCGGGATCGACGCCGCCCTCGCGCTGGCCACGGCGGCCCTGGTCGCCGCCTTCCTCCGCCCGCCCCGGGAGAAGTGACCGACGGGCGGGGCGTGCGCCCGGCGCGATGACGCGGACCTGCGCAACGCCGCTGCCCGGTACCCGCCCCGGTCGGACGACCGGGGCGGGTACCACGCGCTTCTCAGGGGGCCGACCTCCCGCCCCCGGTGTCCGGCGGTCCGTCCCTGTCATGATTGACATGTCAAAAATGACACGTAGGGTGGCCGCATGTCATTGCCGCACGCCCTGCTGGGGCTCCTGGCCACCGAACCGCGCAGCGGCTACGAGCTGTCGAAGGAGCTCGCAGAGGGCCCAGTCGGCCGGTTCGCCTGGAAGGCCGGCCACACCAGCGTCTATCCGGAGCTGAACCGGCTGCTCGGGAAGGGGCTGATCGCGGACCGCGGCGAAGGCCCACGCGGGCGCCGCACCTACGCGATCACCGACGCGGGCCGCCGCGAACTGCAGTCATGGCTCATGGACGATCCGGTGGGCCCGTCGAAGATGCGCAACGAACCGGTGCTGAGGATGTTCCTCCTGTCCGTGCTCGACCCGGACGACGCGATCACCGTGCTGCGCCGCGTCATCGACCACGTCGACGCCGAAGCGGCCGAGCTCCGCCGTGCGCGGGCCCAGTACGGCGACACGGTCCCGCCCGGCCCGGAGGGGTTCGGCCACCTCGCGGCGGAGTACGGCGTGCGCGCCGACCAGGCCGTACGGGAGTGGGCGCTCTGGGCCATCGACCAGCTGGGCCGCCACCGCTCCACGCCCTGACCCGCCGATCCCCCACCAGGCTCACGGAGGAGCATTGAGCACTCACCGATTCGTCGTCCCGGTCGACCCCACCGACCACGAGCGGCACGGCGTCCTGGACGTGTACCGGCCCGCTCCCGAGACCGGGCCCGAGGCCGAAACCGAGGCAGCGGTCCGAAGCGCGAAGCCGGCCGTCGTGTTCGTCCACGGCGGCCCACTTCCGGCTAACGCCTCCCCCACTCCGCGGGACTCACCGCTCTTCGTCGGCTACTGCTCGCTCGCGGCGGCGAGCGGCGCGGTCGGGGTGATGTTCGACCACCGGTTCCACTCGATCGAGCAGCGCGCCGACGCGGCCGATGACGTCGCCGAAGCGGTCGGTGCCGCGCGCCGGCTCCCCGGAGTGGACCCTGACCGCGTCGCGTTGTGGTTCTTCTCAGGCGCAGGGCTGCTGGCGGCGGAGTGGCTGGACCCCCCTCCGCCGTGGTTGCGCTGCATCGCCGCGACCTACCCGGTCCTCGCGCCCGGACCGGACCGGGAACTCGAGGCGCGCTTCCGCCCCATCGACGCCCTCTCCGCCACGGGCGGGCTTCCCGTCCTGCTCACCCGGGTGGGGCGTGAGCGGCCCGAGTTCGCCACCGGGGTCGAAGCCTTCGTCGCCGCCGCCGAGGAGCACGACGTCGCTCTCGACATCATCGACGTCCCCGAGGGGCGGCACGGGTTCGACATGCTCGACCACTCCGACGCTTCACGCAGCGCGGTCACCGAGGCCATGGCCTGGGTCATCGGGAAGCTCGCCCCAGGACGGACCTCCGCACCGGAGGGCCGATGACGGTGAACGGGCCCATGGTCGGCCGGACACAGGCGCTCCAGCGCGGACCCGGCGCCGCCGTGCGAGGGCTCCTTGCGGCCGCGGCGTCGCTGGGCCTACTGGCGCCGGCGCATCCGGCGGCGGCGGAGCCGAGCGGGCCGGAGGGCTCGGTGAAGGACGCGGCGGACGCGTACGTCGCGGCCTACGCGGATCGGCAGAGCCTTCCGGGCCTGTCGTACGCGGTACTCGAGGACGGCGAGGTCGCCGCCCGCGGGGGCGTCGGCGACCTCGGCCCCGATTCACCGGTGCCCGTCGCGTCGGTCTCGAAGACCTTCACGGCCTTCGCCGTCCTCCAGCTCGTCGACGAGGGACGCATCGGCCTCGACACCCCTGTGCAGACGGTGCTGCCCGATTTCTCCATCGGCGGTGAGGGGGCCGGGGGAATCACCGTCCGGATGCTCCTGTCGCACACCTCCGGCCTGCCGAATCCCATGATCATCCCCGCCGCGTCCTCGTATGCCGAGAGCGTGGCCGAGATCGCCGACCTGGACCTGGCCTCCACACCGGGCACGACGTACGCCTACAGCAACCTCAACTACCGGACCCTGGCGCGCGTCGTCGAGGCCGCGACGGACACGCCGTTCGACCGGTACCTTGAGGACGAGGTCTTCGCTCCGCTCGGAATGGACGACACGTTCTCGGTGCACTCCACCAACGACGCCGGGGCGTTCACGCGCGGACACGTCACCGCCTACGGGACGTCGATCCCCCTGCGGGAGATGTCGAGCGACGTCGGCGGCTCCGGCGGCATCGTGAGCACCGCCGACGACATCAGTGCGTTCCTCGCCATGATCCAACGCGGCGGGACCGTCTCCGACGGGACCCGGCTCCTGTCCGACGACCTCGTACGCCGCTCCATGGAGACCCAGGAGGGTGCCGGAACGTACGGCCTCGGCTGGCAGCACACCTCCACCACCGATCCCGCGCGCGTGGGCCACGATGGCGCGCTGACCCGAAGCAGTGCACGCATCGACATCGTCCCCTCTAACGGGACCTCGACGGTCGTCCTGATGGACAGCTACACCCCCACTTACCAGCATCCGTTCACCGTGAGCACCGGACTCATCGACATCGCCCGCGGTGCGTCACCCGAGATCCCGGCACCCGTCCCGACGCTCATCGATCTCGGCCTGCTCCTGGTCACCGTGCTCGTCGTCGCCCTGGCGACCCGAGGCGCACGCCGCGCGGGACGATGGGCGTCACGCCACCGCGCGTCACCGGTGTGGAGGCGGGCGGTGAGGCTGATTCCACTGGCGCTGATGCCGACCGCCGCATTCGTCCTCTTCATCGGCCTCACGTCCGGCCCCGGCAACCCGGCGACGCCGGTCGACGCATTCGCGCTGTGGCCGGCCGCGACCGTCCTCCTACTCGTCGGGGCGCTCGCGAGCGCCGCGGTAGCCCTCGCACGCCTCACCCGCCTCCGCGAGACGAACAGCGCGAAGCGGCCCGGCACAGATCCCGCTCGGCCCCCGCAGCCGTCGAGAACGACGAGCTGACGAGCCGAGGCCTCCGTCGCGGTGGCCACGGCGACACTGGTCGCCGCCGTGCTCAGCCTGCCCCGCCCTCCCACTCGGCCGCATGTAGCGCATGTGAGCTACACTTGCGGTACGGTCAGCGCGCGCTCGGGGGAGACGAACATGGCGAGAAGCACGTCGTTCCGGATCAGCGATGAGGCTAAGCACCGGCTGGACACCAGAGCCGCCCAGGAGGGTGTGAGCGCCACGGCACTGCTGGAGCGCCTCATCATCGAAGGTGTGGACCAGCGGGATTTCCCGGGCATCGTCTTCCGCGGTCCCGCCCACGACCGACGCGCGGCCCTCGCCGCAGGGCCTGACGTCTGGGAGGTCGTCGCCCGGCTGCAGGAACTCGACGGCAGCGAGGAGCACCGCATCTCGACACTCAGTGCCGAGTCGGAGCTGCACCCCCGACTCGTCCGCATCGCCGTGGACTATGCCTCCGAGCACGCGGACGAGGTCAACGGCCGCATCGAGCGCAACCGTGCCTTGGCCGAGCGCAGCCGTCGTGCCGCAGCGGGACGCGAGGCGCTGCTGGCATGAGCACGTTCCTCATCGATGAGATGTTTCCGCCCGCCACGGCGCGCCTGCTGCGCGATACCTACAGCCACGACGCGGTACACGTGTTCGAGATCGGGCTGCAGGCGGCAGAGGACTCACTCGTCGCGGCGACGGCCCGAGCGGAGGGCAGGGCCGTGGTCACCGAGAACGTTGCGGACTTCGCGGCCGAACGCGACGTGGCGCTGGTCTTCGTGCTGAAGCGGAACCTGCCTCCCGGCGGGGCCCAGGCGGCGGGCCTGCCCAAGATCCTGGCCGACTGGGCCCAGGCCAACCCCGTCCCCTACCTCGGCCCCCACTGGCCGGACGCGGGGTGACCCGGGCCCTCAGGAAATCGCCATCACAGGAATCGGGTTCGCCCCGGCCGGACGAACAAGGGCGGCCTCTGGGGGCGCATGGCCGAGGTGCGCGATATCGACCCTGGACATCGCCCTAGGAACCCGATCAGCGCGGGTTTCGCCGCCCCTGTCGCCGGTTCCGGATAGCATGCCTTGCGCGGTACGCCTCTGAGCACGCCGGTCATGTCCTACCATCCCGGGCCGTCGTCCGGGGGTGTCCGGCACGGGAGGGCGATGGACTTCGACGAACTGACCCGGCTGCGGGAACGCGATCCCGGTTGGCGGTTGCTGCGCGCCGGCTCCGCGCCGATGGTGGTCGGCTTCCTGCACCGGGTGTTCATCGAGCGCAACACCCGCACCATCGCGGCGGACACGCTCGTCGAGACGCTGGACGACGAGCTCTATGCCCTCCACGAACGGCTCGGCGAGAAGAGATACCCCAAATCGCCCAGGGCCTACGTCGACGACTGGACCCATCCCGAACGGGGGTGGCTGCGCAAGTTCTACCCAGAGGACAGCGACCTCCCGCACGTCGAACTCGTTCCGGCGGTGGAACGCGCCCTGCGGTGGGTGGAGTCACTGCAGCGCACCGACCACTTCATCGGCACCGCATCCCGGCTGAGCTCGATCATCACCCTGCTGCGCGAACTGGTGCACGGCACCGAGGAGGATCCCCAGGCGCGGTTGGACCGGCTGACCGACCGGCGCCGCACCCTGGAGGAGGAGATCGCGCGGGTGAAGTCGGGCCGGGTCGACCTCCTGGACGACCTGGAGGTGCGCGAACGCTACCAGCATCTGGCCGAGGCCGCCCGGCAGTTGCTCTCCGACTTCCGGCGCGTGAAGCAGAACTTCCGCGACCTCGACCGGCGACTGCGCGAGCGCATCGCGCAGTGGGAGGGCGCCAAGGGCGACTTGGTCGCCGAGCTGGTCAGCGACCGCGACGCGATCTCCGAATCCGACCAGGGCCGTAGCTTCCAGGCGTTCTACGACCTGCTGATGTCGCCGGGCAGGCAACAGGAGCTGAGCGACCTGCTGGAGCACGTCCAGCAGCTGGCGGCGGTGAGCGACCCGGACCCTCGGCTGCGGCGTATCCACCATGACTGGCTGGACGCCGCCGAGGACGTCCAGTCGACGGTCCGCAGCCTCTCCGCCCAGCTGCGCCGGTTCCTCGACGACCAGGCGTGGGCGGAGAACCGGCGGGTGGTAGAGCTGCTGAAGCAGATCGAGCAGCACGCCCTGAGCGTGCGCGACGCCGCCGGGACCGAGGAGCCCCCGGGCATGGAGATCGCCGCCCTCGCCCCGGATGTGGTGCTCCCCTTCGAGCGGCCGATGTACCGGCTGCGGCACAAGGCCGCCATCGATTCGGAGTCGGTGGCGGTCGCCGACGAGGACGCCGACGTGCAGGCGCTGTTCGAGCGCTCCCGCGTCGACCGGCAGCGGTTGACCGACAACGTCTGGTCACTGCTGCGCGCGGAGCGGCAGGTGAGCCTGGGCGCGGTGGTGGACCGCTTCGGGCTGGACCGGGGACTGGCCGAGCTGGTCGGCTACCTCTCGCTGCGCGACCCCCGGTTCGAGGTGGTGTTCGACCCGGATCGGTGCGGCGAGGTCGTCTGGACCGAGGACGACGGCCGCCGCCGCGGCGCCCGCATGCCGGTCGTCGTCTTCACTCGCGCCCGCGGCTTCATCGCCTTCGCCGAGGAGTAGCAGCATGCCGGACAACGAGACCCTGCGGCTGTCCCAGGCCGTGGTCCCCTTGCTGAAGGGGGTGGTCTACCGCGACCAGCAGGAGCAGACATGGCAGGTCCTGCTGGAGCGCCGGGCCGCCCTCGCCGACTACGTCCGGGTCATGGGCCTGGGGCTGGAGGTCGACGAGACCGAAGGCTATGCCTTCCTGCGCACCCTGCCCGAGTCGGAATTCCCCGAGGACCTTGGGCCCCCGCCACGGCTGGTGCCCCGCCGCAGCCTGTCGTTCCCGGTGAGCCTGCTGCTGGCGCTGCTGCGCCGCCGCCTCGCCGAGGCCGACGCCGACGGCTCCGAGCCGCGGCTGATCCTCACCCGCGCCCAGATCGTCGACATGATCCGGCACTTCCTGCCGGAGACGTCCAACGAGGCGCGCCTGTTCGACCGGATCGACGCCCACATCGACAAGGTCGTCCAGCTCGGGTTCCTGCGCCAGGTCAAGGAGCACGGCCAGACCTGGGAGGTGCGCCGGGTCCTCAAGGCCTTCGTGGACGCCGAGACCCTTTCCGACTTCGAGGCGCGGCTGGAGGAGTACGCACAGGTTCTGACCGGAGGTAAGGAGTCGTGAGCGGCGCGGCGGAAGGGTTTCGGCTGGAGCGGCTGGAGATCCTCAATTGGGGGACCTTCGACAAACGGGTCTGGGTGTTCAGACCCGGCTGCCAGGACGCCCTGCTCACCGGAGACATCGGCTCGGGCAAGTCCACGCTGGTCGATGCGCTGTGCACGCTGCTGCTGCCGCCGCAGAAGGTCGCCTACAACAAGGCGGCCGGGGCCGACAAGCGCGAACGCGACCTGCGCAGTTACGTCCTGGGCTACCACCGTCGGCAGATGAACGAGGAGACCGGCGCCGCCAGACCCGTCGCGCTGCGCCGGACCGGCGCCTACTCGGTGATCCTGGGGGTGTTCGCCAACCCGGCTCTGAACACGCAGGTGTCCTTGGCCACCGTGTTCTGGTTCGCCACCGACCACGCGGGCCAGCCCGACCGGTTCTACTGCCTCGCCGACCGGGGACTGTCCGTCGCCGAGGACTTCAGCGGCTTCGGCACCGACATGAACGACCTCAAGAAGCGGCTGCGCAGGACCGAGGGATGCGAAGTCCTCCCCAACTACCCGCCGTACGGCACCAAGCTGCGCCGCCGCCTGGGCATCGCCTCCGAGCAGGCGCTGGAGCTGTTCCACCAGACGGTGTCCATGAAGTCGGTGGGCAGCCTGGACGCGTTCGTGCGCGAGCACATGCTGGAGCCGTTCGACACCAGCGGCGTCGTCAAGGACATCATCGCCCACTTCGACGACCTCGACCAGGCGCACAAGGCGGTCATCCGCGCCGAGGAGCAGATCGAGCGCCTGACACCGCTGCTACGGCACTGCGACCGCTACGACGAGCATGCGCGGGCGATCGCCGACGCCACCGCCCAACAGGAGGCGCTGCGGCCCTACGTCGCCTCGCTGCGGGTGGCGGTGCTGGACGCGGAGCATAAGCGGGCCGCCCGGGACAAGGGCGACGCCGAGGCCGACCTCGGCGAGGTGGCCGAGACGATCCGTCGGCTCAAGGCCGAGCAGCGCGACACCGAGCAGCAGCGGGCCGAGGCCGGGGGCCGGGAGCTCAGAACGCTCGAATCGAAGATCGGCGAGCTGGAGGCGCGGCGGGACAAGCGCCGGGAGCGCCACGAGGAGTTCGCCGCCAAACTCCGGCAGGTCGACCTCGGGCCCGTCACCGGCCGCGAACAGTTCAGCGACCGTCTCCGCGAGATCAAGGAGGCCCGCGGAGCTGTGAACACCTCGGTCGCCGAGGCCGACGACCGGTGGGCCGAGATCCGTTCGGAGCAGGGCAAGGCCCAGACGGAGGCCGATGAGATCAATATCGAGCTTCGCGGCCTGCAGGACCGGGCCTCCAACATTCCGGCGAAGCTCCTGGCCATCCGCACCGCACTGGCCGAGGCATGCGACGTCGACGACGACGCTCTGCCGTTCGCCGGTGAGCTGATCCAGGTCAAAGAGTCGGAGTCCGCATGGCGGCCCGCCGCCGAGCGCCTGCTGCGCTCCTTCGCCACCTCGATCCTGGTTCCCGGCGACCTCTACCGGCAGGCCTCGGAGTGGATCGAGGCGAACAACCTGCGGACCAGCCTCACCTATTACCACGTCC
Source organism: Nocardiopsis chromatogenes YIM 90109 (assembly GCF_000341185.1). Classification (GTDB taxonomy): domain Bacteria; phylum Actinomycetota; class Actinomycetes; order Streptosporangiales; family Streptosporangiaceae; genus Nocardiopsis_A; species Nocardiopsis_A chromatogenes. The sequence continues at coordinate 4,295 of NZ_ANBH01000331.1, read as the reverse complement.
CCGACGCTCCGCCACGGCGACGCGTGGCGTCGAAGCGGAACCTGCCGCTCATGGTGGACAAGCTGGAACTGAAGCGCTCGGAATTCGACGAGTGGCTGGAGGCCGAGCTCCAGCACCGGGCCGGACACGAATGCTGTGAGAACCTGGCCGACTTCCGGGCGTCGTCCAAGGCGATCACCCGCAACGGCCAGGTCAAGGCCCCTGGCGGACGCCACACCAAGGACGACACCCGCAACCTCCACGACCGCACGTCCTGGGTGCTGGGCTGGAACGCCCGCGAAAAGTTCGACGCCCTCGTGGCCGAGGCCACGCTCGTGCAGCAGAAGCTCGACTCCCTGCGCGGACAGGAACAGCGGTCCACTCAAGAACGTCGAAGGCTGGGCGAGCGCAAGAGCATCCTGGACAAGCTGGAAGAGACCCGCGACTTCGCCGACATCGACCACTGGGGCTGCGCGCTGGAGATCCAGGGGCACCAGGAGCGCCTCGCGGTGCTGAAATCCGGGTCGGGCCGCCTGGAGGCCCTTACCCGGCGCCTGGAGGAGTTGGACGGTGAGCTCAAGGCCGCCGACGGCCGCAGGACCACGCTGGAGCGCAAGCATGCGGTCGCCGAGAACGACGCGAGGAGGGCCGAGGCCGACCGCACCCGCGAACGCGCACGGGCGGCCGTGCTGGAGTCGGTGGCCGAGGAGACCGTCACCGCCGTCAAGCAGCTGCTGGCCGACACCGTTCCCGACGCCGACTTCGCCACCTTGGACGGCTGCACGCAGGCCCAGACCGACGCCGATGAGCACCTGAGGAAGGCCGTCGCCACCTCCCGCACCAGGCAGGAGTCGGCCGCCACCAGCGCCGCCAGGACCATGGAGGACTTCCTCAACACCTGGCCCGAGTTCCGCCAGGAGATGGACGCCGACATCCGGGCCCGCGGCGAGTACCGGCGACTGGCCGAGCAGCTCATCAACGACGACCTGCCCCGGTACAAGAACGAGTTCCTCGAGTACCTACGGACCAACACCATCCGCGACATCGCGACGTTCGCCTCCCAGTTGCACCGGCACGCCGACGAGATCGGCGACCGGATCGCGGTGATCAACGAGTCGCTGAAGCCGGTGGAGTTCAACCCCGGCCGCTACATCCAGTTGGAGGCCCGCAAGACGCAGCACGCGGAGATCCGCGAGTTCCAGCAGCAGTTGCGTGACTGCACCGAGGGCGCCCTCAGCGACGACGACCACTACACCGAGCAGAAGTTCCACCAGGTCACGCAGATCATCGAGCGGCTGCGCGGCAGGGAGGGCTTCACCGGAGCCGACAAGGCATGGCGCGACCGCGTGACCGACGTGCGCAACTGGTACACCTTCCTCGCCCGGGAACGCGACCGGGACACCGGTGCCGAACACGAGTCCTACAGCGACTCCGACGGCAAGTCCGGCGGGCAGAAGGAGAAACTCGCCTACACGATCCTGGCCGCCTCCCTGGCCTACCAGTACAAGCTGGACGGCGGGTCCGCCGCCCGCAAGCAGTTCCGGTTCGTCATGATCGACGAGGCGTTCGGGAGGGGTTCGGAGGAGTCCTCCCGATTCGGCATGGAGCTGTTCACCAGCCTCGGCTTGCAGTTGCTGGTGGTCACTCCGCTGGAGAAGATCGAGGTGATCGCCTCCTATGTCGCCGCGGTGGGTTTCGTGGACAACCCGGGCGGCAACTACTCCCGCCTGCAGAACCTGACCATCGACGAATACCGCGAAGGCCGAGTCGGCGCGGGGCGGCAGCGTGTGGACCACTGAGGACGATGTCGTCGCCCGGCTGCGCAAACGCTGGGATTCGGGCCGGTGGCTGGCCGCACTCACCCGAGGCGCGGACTTCGAGCCGGTCATGGTAACGCTCACCGCACCGAAGCCGGCGGAACTGGAGCGCTCCTTCGGCGAGGTCCAGGAGTGGGCCCGCCGGTGGAAGAGCGTCCCGCCAGAGCGCCTGCGGGTGGAGTACAAGCGCATCGGAGGGCGCCGCATCGGCGCCAACGAGGTGCCCTGCCGGGTGTGGGTCGACACCTTCGAGCAGCTTTGCTCCCTGCTGCACACCAGGTCGGCGGTCGACCGGTTCCGGCGGCTGCTCACCGCGATCACCGACACCGACCCCCGCCTCTGCGAATGGGTGGCCGGCCACCCGATGCGCGCCCTGGAACTGGTCGAAGACTGGCCCCGCCTGCTGGCCGCCGTGCGGTGGATCCGCGACTGCACCGAGCCGGGGCGGTTGTACCTGCGCCAGGTCGACGCGCCCGCTGTGGACACGAAGTTCATCGAGTCCCACCGCGGGACCCTGGCCGGACTCCTCGACCTCGTGGTGCCGCCCGAGCGCATCGACACCGGGCAGCCCGTCACATCGTTCGCCGCCCGGTACGGGTTCCGGACCAAGCCGAAGTACGTGCGGTTCCGGCTGCTCGGCGGCACGACGCCGGGCGGCTACACCGAGCTGTCGGTACGCGCCGAGGAGTTCCACGCGCCCGGCGATGTCGAGACGGTGTTCATCGTGGAGAACGAGACCACGTTCCTGGCCTTCCCTGAGCATCCGCGCTCCATGGTGATCCTGGGCGGCGGCTACGCCGTCGACACCGCCGCCCGGATCGACGGCCTGGCCGACCGCCGCGTCCTCTACTGGGGTGATCTCGACACCCACGGCTTCGCCATCCTCAACCGGCTGCGCGCCCACCTGCCGAGGGCGGCCTCGCTGCTCATGGACACAGACACCCTGCTGAGCCACGAAGCCCACTGGGCGCGGGAACCCGACCCCACCGACGCCGCCTTGGAACGGCTCACCGCGCACGAGTCCGACCTCTATCTGGGTCTCACTACCGACCGGTGGGCACCGTCACTGCGCCTCGAACAGGAACGGATCCGCTTCTCCCACCTCGCCGAAGCGCTGGAGGGGCTGCGCGCGAACGAACCCGCCCGCCGTCGTTGATGGACCGTCGGGTCATGGCGGGGCACACAGGCCATGGGAGCCGGTTGTCGCTGGACCGGTGTCCCCTCACTGGGGCATTCTCTCGCAGTCGACTTCGAGTGCTCGGAGCTCGTGGCAACCGCGAGCGGAAACCGCCCCTGGTAGAGCACAGGCGGGCTCTCTTCAGGAGGGATCTTCGACCCCCCGCACGTACCCTTGCCGCATGACCGACGGAGGAGGAATCGCGGACCGTTCACCTCCCGGTCGGCCGGGGCGGCGATGGGTGCGTACCTGGCTCCGCACGTCGGGTGGCGTGTTCGCAGGGGGTCTGACGGGTACCGCAGCGCTGCTCCTCGCGCTGTGCACCACCATGGTCCTTGTCCCGGTGCTGCCATGGCCTTCGGCGCGGCGCGCGGTGGCCGCCGCGGTGGCCGCGGCCATCCGCCCCCTGGTGGCCGTGGAGCGCGCCCGCCTCGCATGGTTCTTCGACTACCAGAGCACCGAGCGTCCTCCGCAGGGCCGCCGCGCCTTCGCGTTCTTGGTGGTCCGCGGGGTCACAGGCGCACCGGCGGCCCTGGCCCTGGCGCCGGTGGCGGTTCCGGCCGTGGTGCTGGCGCTGCTGCCGCTGTGGTGGTACACGGCGTGGGTGACCGGCAGCGTGCCCCTGGCCTCCTATCGGGAAGGGGTGGGTTTCAGCACCACGGTTTCCTGGCCGCTGCACCTCGGGCTGGTCGAGGGCACCATCACCAACGGCACGATCCTCGCCGGCTTCCTGATCGGGCTGTTGCTGCTCTACCTGGCGAGGCGGCTGTCGTTGGCGCTGGCCTCCGCGGAGCAGCGGGTCGCCGACCTGTTCTTCGGCCCGGCACCGTATGAGGCCCTGCAGTGGCGCATCACCGAACTGACCAGTACCCGGGCGGGGGGCATGGCCGCGGTCGACGAGGAGCGCCGCCGCATCGAACGGGATCTGCACGACGGTGTCCAGCAGCGCGTGGTGGCGCTGGGCGCGCTGCTGGGCCGTGCCCTGCGTGCGGACAGGGAGAAGGCCGGGGAGCTCATCGGCCAGGCGCTGGAACAGCACGACCACCTGCTCGTCGAGCTGCGCGAGGTCGCCCAGCGCGTCTACCCCTCGGTTCTGGACGGGGCCGGGCTGGAGGCCGCGCTCACCCAGCTCGCCGAGGACGCGGGCGTCCGGGTCGAGCTGGACTTCCGCGTGGCCGAACGGCTTGACCGCCAGGTGGAGACGGCCCTGTACTTCACCGTGCGGGAACTTGTGGCCAACGCCGTCAAGCACGCCCGGGCCGGCCGGGTCGTCGTCGAGGTCCGCGAGGTCGGCGCCGAGATGCTCCTCCGCGTGGAGGACG
>NZ_ANBH01000330.1 GCF_000341185.1 Nocardiopsis chromatogenes YIM 90109 | reverse complement strand
GCCGTATCGCCGCCCTGGACGGCCGGCTCCGGGTGGACAGTCCGCCCGGAGCCGGGACCGTGGTCACCGCGCGTCTTCCCCGGGATCCGGTGACCTGAGGATCCGGAGGAGCCGCATCCCTCGCACCACCGTCACCAGCACCGCGGACAGCCCCATGGCCGCGCACCATGCCGCCAGTACGGGGGCACCGAACACGATGTGGCTCCAGGTCACCGTACGCCCGCCGAAGAGGTCGGAGAGGTAGGCGGGCGTCCACAGGACCACGGTGATCACGGCCGCGCTCGGCAGCAGGCCCAGAACCGTGCGCCACCAGGGACCGGCGGCCCGTCGGCGCGCCCACCGGCCCGAGCGGAGGGCGCCCCAGGCTCCGAGACCGGCCGACAGGACGGCGAGCAGGGTCAGGACGAGGTCCTGGGTCAGCATCGGCGGGTGATCGTAGGGCCGGGGCTCCTCGATACCGAGGATCGGGGTCAGGCCTTCGACCACGTCCGAGGGCTGGGGAACGTCAAGGCCCAGTCCCGAATTGATCATCACGGCGATGCCGTAGCCGCCGCTCTCGGTGAACAGGCCCTGATAGCTGCCGTAGGTCCTACCCGCTCCACCGTGCGAGACGCGGACCGGCCCCTTGCCGTCGGCGGGCGGCTTCTTGGCCCACCCCAGGCCGTGGCCGTCCTCCGGTTCATCACCGGGGCCCTGTGGCCGGTGCATCTCCGCGATGCTCCCTGCGGACACGATCGGGGTGCCCTCGGCGCTCTCACCGCCGTTGTTCTGCATGATCAACCAGCGGGCCATGTCCCGGGCCGTGGTGACCACACCGCCCGCACCCGCCTGGACGTGGCCGCGGTCCGGTGCGGGCAACGCCCGTCCATAGGCCCAGACATGGCCATCGGGCAGACCGGGAACGGGCTGGTCCCCGGTGATGATCATGAGGCTCGACTCCATGCCCAAGGGCGCGAACACCCGCCGGGCGAGGTATTCGTCGATCGGCTCCCCGCCGACCACCTCGACCAGCCGCGCGGCGACTCGGAAGTTGGGGTTGTGGTAGCTGTACCGACTTCCGGGCTCGGCGGCCAGCCCCACATCGGCCATCCCGGCCACGTACTCCTCCAGCGTGTCCGGTCCAACCCGGTGCTCGTCGCGGAACTCGCTGTCGGCCATGCCGGACGTGTGGTTGAGCAGCTGCCGGACGGTGATGTCCTCGACCCGGGGGTCGTCCAGGGTGAACTCCGGCAGGTAGGTCCGCACGGGCCGGTCGAGGTCCACCTTCCCTTCCTCGACCAGCTGCATGACCGCCAGGGCGGTGAAGGACTTGGACAGCGAGGCCACGCGCATCAGCGTGTCCGCGGTGACGGGCTCGCCGTCGCTGCCGTGTCCGGCTCCGGTGACGTACACGACCTCGGTCCCTTTGGTGATGGCGACCGAGACACCGGGGACACCGGACTCGTCCACGAAGTCGGACAGGAAGCGGTCCACCTCCGCGGGGACAGGCCCGGTGCCGCCCGGATCGGCGGCCGCTGGGAGCGCCGAGGCCGTGGTCGAGGAGACCGCGAGGACGGCGGTCAGGAGGAGTCGGTGACAGGCGCCGACGCGGCGAAGAAGCGTGTTCATGCCGGTCAACGCTAGAAATCCGCACCGCCCCGGGGAATGCGGCCACTGCCCGATTGCCGCCAGGGGACCGCCTCACTCCGAACCTGCGGAAAACCCCACCCTCGGCCGGTCACACCGGCCGATCAGACGCCCAGATAGCGCAGCACGGCGAGGACACGCCGGCTGTAGCCGGTGGTGTGCGTGAGTCCGAGCTTGTCGAAGAGGGAGCCGACGTGCTTCTCCACCGCGCTCTGCGAGACCACGAGATTGCGGGCGATGGAGGCGTTGCCGTAGCCCTGGGCCATCTGCTCCAGCACCTCGCGCTCCCGGGCGGTGAGTAAGGCCAGCGGGTCGGGGCGGGCCGCATGCGCCAGGAGCCGACGGACGACCTCGGGGTCGATGGCCGTACCACCGGAGGCGACCCGTTCCAGCGCGTCCAGGAACTCGCTCACTCGGGAGATGCGGTCCTTCAGTAGGTAACCGACCCCCTCCGGGGCGCCGGTGAGCAGCCGGGTCGCATAGCCGCGCTCGATGTACTGGGACAGCACCAGGACGCCCGTCCGGGGTCGGGACTCCCGCAGCCGCAGCGCCGCCCGAAGGCCGTCGTCGGTGTTGGTGGGGGGCATGCGGACATCGATCACGGCCACATCGGGCGCCGTTCGCTCGACCAGGGCATCGAGGTCCGTGGCGTCTCCGGCCGTGGCCACCACCTCGTGCCCGGCCTCTTCCAGCAGCCGCACGAGCCCTTCACGCAACAGAACCGAGTCATCGGCGAGGACCAAGCGCATGGCGATTCCAACCGGCAGCGGGGGTGGGCTCGCCAACCATATAGGCGGTGGGCTGCTCGGGCCCTCACACATCCTCGTGCGGCAGCGGGCGGGCCTGAAGCCGGACTCATCTGCGCTGAATGTGCAACGGCCGCCCCCCCAGAGGGGGAAGGCGGCCGTCGTCACGTCTGCGACCTGCGTCGATGCGAGTGGAGCCAAGGGGAGTCGAACCCCTGACCTCTGGTATGCAAAACCAGCGCTCTGCCAACTGAGCTATGGCCCCGGGCATGCCGCCGGGCGGCATGGGAACGCGTAGAGCATACCGCCCTCGCGGAGGGGATGGCGTGTGGGCGCCGCAAGGGGACGAACGCCGCCCACAGGAGAAACGCAGACGGCAGCCACCGGCACGCGGCCGTGCCGTGGCTCGCCGGTCTGCGCTGAACTAGTTCTCGCTGGCCGCGGTGGCTTCCGTCCACAGGTCGAGCTCGGCACGGTCGGCCTGGATCTTCCGGTACACGGCGAACGCCCCGAGGGCCACCAGCACCAGCACGATGATCTTCTTCACGGCGTGGACCCCTTCTTCGATCACGGATATTCGGGTCAGGAAAGGACGCGCGGCTCGGAGAGCGGAAGCCCCCGGCGCCTGGCCGGAGTCCCTCTGCCCTGCCACCCGAGCGGAAGGCGTCGGTAGAGCACTTTATGGGGTTGTCTCCCTGCAGACTAGCAACCCCCCGGCGGATCTCCCGCCCCGCCGCGTGTTTCCCCCTGCGCCCCAGGTCGGGCGCCGTGTCGGCTTTGCTTCGATTTGACGGGGCCAGGGCGTGTCCCCCCGCCCTCGCGAGCCCCGCAGACCTAGCGTGAGCAGCGCGAACACAGGAAGGCGGACCATGGCCGACGAAGGCAAGGGGGCGGGCCGGGACCGGCCAAACGACGGTGCGGCCGACGGACGGGGCGCCGACCGGGACACCGGGCAGGGCGCCGCACGGGGGCCCGGCGAGGACCCGGACCGGGCGCCGGGCGGCGGCCCGTGGCGCACCGAGGGCATGCCCGCCGGCGCCGACGGGGACGGCCGCGGCACCGGCGGCAAACGCCCCAAGGCCGCGTGGATCCGCTTCTTCACCACCCTCGCCGCCGTCTACCTGGTCGTCTTCGGCCTCACCTGGCTCACCGACGGCCGCGGCGCCGCCACGGTCCCCTACACCTCCTTCACCCGGCAGGTCGCGGCCGACAACGTGAAGGAGGTCTACTCGCGCGGCGAGACCATCGAGGGCACCCTCAAGAAGGCCCGGCAGGTCCCCGGCGGGTCCAAGGGCGACACCTACACCACCTTCACCACCGAGCGCCCCGTCTTCGCCGACGACGACATCTACGCGCAGATGGTCGACAAGGAGGTGGTGGTCCGCGCCGAACCCGTCACCCGACAGCGCGGCCTGCTCGCCAACCTCTTCTGGGCCCTGCTCCCCGTCCTGCTGTTCGGCCTCTTCTGGTACTGGCTGCTGCGCAAAGGGCGCAGCATGATGGGCGGCATGGGGGGCATGGGCGGCCTCGGCAAGAGCCGCTCGGCCACCCCCGTCGACACCTCGGCCGTGCGGGTCACCTTCGACGACGTCGCCGGGATCGACGAGGTCGAGTCCGAGCTGGAGGAGGTGGTCGACTACCTCAAGAGGCCCGACCGCTACCGGCGCCTCGGCGCCCGCCTGCCCCGGGGCGTCCTGCTCACCGGACCGCCCGGCACCGGAAAGACGCTCCTGGCCCGCGCCGTGGCCGGGGAGGCCGGGGTCCCGTTCTTCAGCGCGAGCGCCTCGGAGTTCATCGAGATGATCGTGGGCGTGGGCGCCAGCCGCATCCGCGACCTGTTCGCCGAGGCCCGCAAGGTCGCCCCCGCCATCGTCTTCATCGACGAGATCGACACCATCGGCCGCACCCGCGACGGCCGCGCCGTCGGCGGCAACGACGAGCGCGAGCAGACCCTCAACCAGATCCTCACCGAGATGGACGGGTTCAGCGGCACCGAGGGCATCGTCGTCATCGCCGCCACCAACCGCCCCGACGTCCTCGATCCGGCCCTGCTGCGCCCCGGCCGCTTCGACCGCACCGTCGCCGTGTCCCCGCCCGACACCCGCGGCCGCGAGGCGATCCTGGCCGTGCACACCCGCGGCGTCCCGCTCCGCCCCGACGCCGGCCTGGGCGCCGTCGCCCGCGCCACCCCCGGCATGACCGGCGCCGACCTGGCCAACCTGGTGAACGAGGCGGCGCTGCTGGCCGCCCGGCGCGGCGAGGAGGCGGTGAGCGCGGCCGACTTCGCCGACGCCCTGGAGAAGGTCCAGCTCGGCACCGCCAGGGCGGTCGTGATGCCGGAGCAGGAGCGCACCCGCACCGCCTACCACGAGTCCGGCCACGCGCTCCTGGGGATGCTCCAGCCCGGCGCCGACCCGGTCCGCAAGATCTCCATCGTCCCCCGGGGCCGCGCCCTCGGCGTGACACTGTCCACGCCTGACGACGACCGGTACGGCTACGACGCCGTCTACCTGGAAGGCCGGATCACCGGCGCCCTGGGCGGCATGGCCGCCGAGTCGCTGGTCTTCGGCGTGGTCACCACGGGCGCCGAGAGCGACCTGGAGAACGCCACCGCCATCGCCCGGCAGATGGTGGGCCGGTGGGGCATGTCGGAGGCGATCGGACCGATGACGGTGCTGCCCGGCCCCGACGGCGAACGCCCCGGGCAGGTGTTCGCCCCCGCGACGCTGGACGCGGTCGATTCCGAGGTGCGGAGGATCGTGGAGCAGTGCTACGACGCCGCACGGCGCCTCCTGGCCGACAACCGCGCGCGCTTGGACGCCATGGCCCGTGCGCTCCTGGAGCGCGAGACGCTGGACGAGAAGGACGCCTATGCCGCCGCGGGCCTGCCCGCGCCCTCAGGGAGCGGGGAGAGCGCCAGGGAGGCGCGGGAGAAGGCGCAGGCGCGGACAGGCGACGCGGAAGCCCCTGAAGCCGCGGACGGCGGGGAGGAAGGGGCCGAGGGCGACGGGGGCGCCGGAGGCTCCAGGGACACCAGGGGACCCGGGGACGCCCGCCCCGGGGCCGCCCCTGGGGAGGGCGACGGGGACCCCTCAGGTCAGCAGTGACAGCCGCTTGAGGTTGGTCAGGGACTCCTCCGGCGTCAGGGCGGTCTCGTTCAGCCGCCTCCACACCTCCTGGCAGCCGTGGACCCCCTCCTCCGACTCCACGATGGAGCCGCCGTGCGGGGCGTCCACATAGGCCAGCGACGCCTCGTCCTCATCGAACTCCAGCACCGTGAACGGCCCCGACGCCCCGGCGTGCGGCCCCGCCGACGCCGCCAGCAGCCGCACCGTCACCCGTTCGTTGCCGCGCTGCAGGTCGACGATGCGCCGCAGCTGCGCGTGCAGCAGGTCGGGGTCGCCCGACACCCGGCGCAGCGCGTCCTCTTCGAGCACCGCGTGGTACCGCCACAGGCTGTCCCGGTCCAGCGCCTCCTGGCGCTTCAGGTAGGCCGCCACCATCCGCTCGGCCGACCGCTCGCCCCGCCCCTGCGCCCGCGCCAGCAGCGCCGTGTACTCCGGCACCTGCAGCAGGTCCGGCACGAGGATGCCCGCGTAGGTGTCGATGGCGACCGCCCCCGCCTCATTGCCGACGTAGGCGGAGGAGAGCACGTCCTCGTACTCCGTCCACCACGGGCGCAGCCGCGACTCCCGCACCAGGGTCAGGATGGCCTCGCGCTGGCCTCCCGTCACCCCGTACAGCTTGAGCAGCGCCGAGACCTCCATCACCGACGGCCACTTGCGGATCCCCGTCTCGATGTGGCCCAGCTTGGCCGGGGACCATTCCAGGACGTCGGCCACATCGCTGAGCGTCATTCCGGCTTGGACACGGCGTCGCCGCAGCTCCGCGCTGAGTCGGCGTCGACGGACGGTGGGGCTGGTCATAGCGCTGTCCCCGTACACGCGAAGTACCGGTTCCGTGGCACTAGCGAAGCACTATGCCTAGCCTCTAGCAATGAATTCCTAGAAATCGGCTGCGAATGGGCCCGTGCCGCCGCCTTACGGAGGGCCACCTTCCCCCCTCGGTGCAGGACCTTCAGCCCGACGACGCCTCCGGCCACCAACAGCAGGCACGGAATTCACCGCAGACGCGCCGACTTCTCCGGCCACACCGGCCCCACGACGGTGGCGGAGACGGCGCCCGCCCGGACGGCGTAGCCGGTGCCGACCCGGAATGCCGCGGAGCGCGGGGAGAGAGCCCTCCCCCGCCGCCCACGAGGGCGACGGCGAACACGGCAGGCGACGGAGGGCGGGTGACACCCTCGGCCAGTCCGGGGCGCTCGCCCGAAGGCGGCCGCCCGACCGGTTTTCGGGGAGCCCGGAGTGGACGATGGCGAGCCGGGCCATAATGCACCCCTGCGATTCGAGGCCCGCGCCGTCCTCGCTTCAGGGGCGGGCCGTGCTTCGTCCGGGGAGCGGCGCCATTCGCGCGGCCCCGCCGGGTGGGAAACCATTCGGGCGTCAGGGTCCCGACTTTCGTCCATCTTGGACACCTACGCGAACGGGAATGCTTCCTTCATCGCAGGTGATCAGGGTCACCACAGAACACATGGGTCACCGAACGCGTACCATGCACCAGGACAGACCCTTCAGAAGGACGATAATGAGCCACCCCATCGACGACGCCGAGCAGTTGATCGCGAACGCCGAGGAGGAGTTCCCGCCGCCGGTACGTTCGCGCCTCATCGCGAAGCTGCGCAAGGGGACGCACGTCGACGACGCCGCGCGCGAGCTCGGCCTCACCCCGCAGCGGGTGTTCTCCGCCGCCCGCATCCTCGGCCAGTTCGGCGAGCAGCTCGACGCCACGCTCACCGCCCAGCGCGACCCCGGCATCCCGCACGGCACGGTGACCGGGTTCAACAAACGCTGCCGCTGCCCGCAGTGCCGGGGTGCGGTGAACCGCCGCATCTGAGCCGCACCGCCGGTCCGGCGGGGGAGGGGACGCAGGACCCGCCGGGCGTGATCGTCCGTCATCGGGGCGCCACCGGACACGACGGGGCGGCACAGGGTGTTCACCGCGATGACATCGGCCGGATCCGGCTCATCATGCTTATCGATCTTCAAGCCGGGGAAACCGGTCACCATGAACGAGCGTGTGGACTGGGCCGCGATGAGCGACGAAGAGTTCATAGCGCTGGTGCGCCAGCTCATGGAAGCACCGCCTGTTCCGGCCAACGACGAGGATTAGCCCCCGCAGGTCTCTGACCGGCTCCCCCGCCGGACGACGGTGGCACGCGGGGACCGCCCCGCGTTCCTGACGCGTGCCCGTCGCCCCTGCTGACGGTAGGTCGGCGGCAGGGAGGGCCCGGCACGGCCCCGCAGGGGACGGCGGCCGCTCGGAGCGGCCACGGCGACCCGCATCCCGACCACCGGCGGTGCGGGCGGAGGCGCGTGTGCCCGTCGCCGGTGGCCCCCGGCGACGGGGGGAGCCGCAGGTCCGACCCGCACGACAGGTTTCGGACATACCGTTTCCCGCTTTAGTGACGAGTCGAAATATCGACCTGCGGTTTTGTCGACATTTCAGCGGTGAGAAGGCGGCGGCACCGCCGGTCCACCTGTTCGGGCGACGGGGGACCGACCGCCCACGGATCAAGGCCCCACGACCGAGGCCGACCGAGGCCCCATTTCTGAAGCCCATCGCCCGGCCACCCCGATCAGCGTTCCGGGCCGTCCCGAGCGCCCCCATGCGCGCGCCGTCCGGCGCTGCCGACGCTGCCGGCCTCTATCCGTCGTCTGACCCTGACGGAGTGTCGGGGGTGGACGAGGTGCCCGAGGCCCCCGGGACGGTGGGGACACCGGGGGCGCCGGGGACACCGGGGGCCGCGGAGGTGGCGTCCGAGGCCACCGCCCTCCCGATCCGGTCCCCCAGATCCCGCAGGTACCCCACCAGCTCCTTCGGTTCCAGCACGGTGAACTCCAGCCCGAGGAACGACAGGTGGATCGCCAGGGTCTCCAGCCCGTGGGAGCCGGTGCGCAGCTCGCACGTGCCGTCGTCCAGTGCCGTCAGCACCCCGGCCATCGGGGAGAGCCGCTGCGTGACCTCCGACTCCGGGGCGTGCAGGAGGATCCGCGCCGTGTGCGAGTAGGGGGAGCTGGAGATGCTCTTCGCCACGTAGGTGGCGGCGTCGTCCGGGGGAGTGCGCGGGCGGAAGCGCGGCCCTCGGGAGAGCGGGTCCTCGATCCGGTCCAACCGGAAGACCCGCCAGTCGTCCCGGTTCACGTCCCAGGCCAGCAGGTACCAGCGGCCGGAGACGTGGACCATCCGGTGCGGCTCAACCAGGCGCCGCGTCTCGGCCCCGGTGTAGTCGCGGTAGCCGAACCGCAGGCTCTCCGCGTCGCGGCAGCACGCAGCGATCTCCGTCAGGTGCTCGCCCTCGACCAGCGGAGCGCGGCGCCCGATCGCATCGGTGTAGGCGTGGACCGCACCGACCCGCCGCCGCAGGCGGGAGGGGAGCACCTGCTCCAGTTTCGCCAGCGCGCGGGCCGAGGTCTCCTCGATCCCCGAAAGCGCCCCGCCGGCGGCGGCCGACCTGAGTCCCACGGCGACGGCGACCGCCTCCTCGTCGTCCAGGAGGAGCGGGGGCAGGGCCGATCCCGCCCCCAGGCGGTACCCCCCGGCCACTCCGGGGGTCGCGTCCACCGGATAGCCCAGGTCCCGGAGGCGTTGGACGTCGCGCCGCACCGTCCGCGGCGTCACGTCGAGCCGCTCCGCGAGCTCCGTTCCGGTCCAGTCCCTGCGGGCCTGGAAGAGTGACAGCAGCCGCAGGAGCCTCGCCGAGGTCTCAGAGGACATGGGACGGCCTTCCCTTCGAGAGGGAGCAGGGGTGGGCGGTGGAGGGGGAAGCCTACAACGAGCGGCACCGTCCGTGGTGCGAACTAGGCTGCCCCCATGCCATCGTCGAACCACAAGCGGGCCGCACGCGGCGCCCGCCCCCAGGCACCCGAGATCCCGAGTGGACTGACCGAGGCCGACCTCCCGGAACACGACCTTCAGGACGAGGGCGTGTACCTCGCAGTGGCGTTCGGCGGTCTGGACCTCACCGACCGCGCGGTCCTGGCGGCCGAGTTCGAGGGGTGCACGTTCACCCACACCCGGCTGACGGGGTCGGACCTGCGCGGGGCGCTCCTGTCGGACGTCGACATGAAGAACGCGGACCTGGCCGGGGTGCGCGTACGGGACGGGTCGCTCATGCGGGCGACGGTCACCGGCAGCAGGCTGACCGGTTCCGTGTGGTCCTCCTGCACCGTCCGGGACACGGTGTTCGAGGGGTGCAGGGTCGACATGGCCTCGTTCGGCTACTCGACGTTGAAGGATGTGGTCTTCCGCGACTGCAACCTGTCCGAGGTCGATTTCCAGGAGGCCGACATCAGGGGAGTGCGGTTCGAGGGCTGCAACCTCGAACGCGCGCGGTTCCACCGGACGCGGGCCGAAAAGGCGCGGTTCGCCGACTGCGAACTGCTCGGGGTGACGGGTGTCGAGAGCCTGAAGGGGATCTCGGTGAAGACCACCGACGCCCAGGGCCTTCTCCTCGCATTGGCGAGTGCGATGGACATCGAGATCGCGGATTGAGGGGGACTGAAAGGCCCGGAGAAAGTCTTTCACATGTTCACAAGCTCGGGCACGGAAAAAGGGCGGGCCCCCGACCAA
>NZ_ANBH01000329.1 GCF_000341185.1 Nocardiopsis chromatogenes YIM 90109 | reverse complement strand
GGCCCGGTGTCCGCTTCGCCCGGTTTCCCGGCCACCGGGGCGCCTTTCGCGCCCGGTTCGACGCCCGGGGCGGCCCGACAGGCGGTGCGGGGGTGCGTTCATCGCGATATCTGAACGGGATCCGGTGCCTGGAGGGCCTTAAACGGTACGCCGGGGCCGTTTGCCGGGCCCGGTGTCACTGTGTGTAGCCCATATCGGCCCCGCACGGGCCTCGCGGGCCCGGCCGGGGAGCCCGGGCGGGCCCGTCCCCACCCCCACGGCCGCGCCGAATTCCCCAATCGGGCATGAACGGGACATCTCGCTCCTAGAACCGGTTCTGGAATCGCGGTGTTCGTCGTCCCGGGGCGTCCGTGGGTGTCGCTGGGCGCGTTTCCCGCCCCCGCCCGCACCTAACGCGGAGTATCCGCCCAGGTCACGGGGCTGCCGGGGTTCACCGTGCAGGCCCGGCGGCCGCCACGGATGCGGAAGAGCGCGATTCCCGGTGCCGCGCCGTCCCGCCCGGACCGCGAGGAGCCCACCGCGCCCGGCAGGCAGGATCAGGGAACCGCCCGGCTATCGCCGTTGCCGCTGCTGTTGGTTGCGCTCTGGCGGCCCGCCGCCCGGCAAGCAGCCCTGAGCGGGGCACCGGCTGTGCCGTTGCCGCCATCAACGGCGATCCCCGCACGCCTGCCACCCGACAGTGCTGCCGGAAGGCCCGCCGACCTTCGTCGTCGCCGCCTTCCACCTCGCACCCCGGCGGCCCGCTGCCCGGCCGGGGCCGGTGAGCGGGGCACCAGCTGGGCCGCCGCATCCCTGAACCGCGAGGAACCCCCCGCCCGGCAGGCAGGATCAGGGAAGCGCCCCGTTCACTCCGCCGCCGCCCTTCCAGCTCACACTCCGGTGGCCCGCCGCCTGCCCGAGGCGGTGAGTGTGGGTGGCCCCTGGAGTCGGATGTGACACCGCTCGCGCGGGCGGTCCCTTTCGTGGCGCCGGCCGGGCATTCTCGACGGGGAACCGTGGCCGCCTGTGGCCGGTGGTGCGGGGTGAAAGCGCGCGGTGCCGGGCCGATGGGGTATACCGCCCTTCGGGGACGTAAAGTACGCCGTCGGAGACTCGGTGAACCGCCGCCGACACCGGCCGGACCGCGCGCACCGCTCGTACCGCCCGCTAACCGAAGGTTTACGCCACCACCCCCACAATCGGGGGCGGCAGCGACAGACGGAGACCTCATGACCGACGAGACCGGACCCCCCTCCCCGGACGGCCGGGGGACGCCGCCACGGCCGCAGCCGCCGGGCGGCGAGCCGCCCAGGCCCTGGCCGCCCGTGGCCGGGACCGGCCCCCAGCCGTCCGGCTCCGGCCCCGTGGGGCCCACGCAGCAGCGGCCCGTCGGGCCGCAGGGGCCCGGTGCGGCCGGTGCGGCGCACGGCGCCCCCGGGATGCCCGGTGCGCCCGGCGGTCCGCCCCCGGGCGCCCGGCCCCCCGGTGGGTCCGCCCAGGGCGGCTTTCCGGGCGGCGGTCCGCCGCCGCAGGGCCCGGAGGGGTTCGCGGCCCCGCCGCCCGGTCCGCCGCCGCGCCGCCCCCGCAGGGGGATGCCGGTGTGGGCGGTGCTGGTGACCGTGCTCGTGGTCTCGCTCGTCTCGGCCGGGGTCGGCGGCTACGTCGGCGGCGGCATCGGCGGGCCCGCCCCCGAGCCCACCGCCGACGGCCCCAAGCTCAACACCGCGCTGCCCAGCGATGCCCCCAGCCGCGCCCCCGACACCATCGCCGGGGTGGCCCAGCGGGTCAGCCCCAGCGTGGTGTCCATCCAGCCGAGCGACCGCCGCCAGGGCGGCAACGGCTCCGGCTTCGTCATCGAGGGCGACCACGTGGTGACCAACTTCCACGTGGCCGGTGCCCTGGAGGACGGCATGGAGGTCGTCTACGGCAACGGCCGCTCCAGCCCCGCCGAGATCGTGGGCACCCGGCCCGAGTCGGACCTGGCGGTGGTCAAGGTGGAGCGGCCCCAGCAGGTGGAGCCGCTGGAGTTCGGCACCTCCGAGGACGTGACGGTGGGGGACCAGGTCATCGCCATCGGCGCCCCGCTGGGCTTGGCGGGCACCGTGACCACCGGCATCATCAGCGCCAAGGACCGCCAGGTGGCGCTGGGGGAGGACGGCGACCGCACCGACATCCAGGCGCTGCAGACCGATGCGGCGATCAACCCCGGCAACTCCGGCGGCCCGCTGGTCGACCTGGAGGGGCGGGTGATCGGCGTGAACACCGCGATCGCCACCATGGGGGCGGCCCCCGGCGAGCAGAGCGGCAGCATCGGCCTGGGCTTCGCCATCCCCTCCGACCGGGTGGACGGGGTCGTGCAGGAGATCATCGACGGCGGTGCCGCCCCGGGCGGCGGCGCCGGGGACGAGGACGAGGGGGGCTCCGAGCCCAGCCCCGGCGGCGGCAACTGACCGCCGGCCGACCGGCGGCCGCACCCCGTGAACGGCGGAGGCCTCCGGAAGGGACCCGGTCCCTTCCGGAGGCCTCCGCCGTCCTGTTCCACTCAAACTGGTCGCCCGACCTGCGGAGGTGTACCGGGTTGGGCGAGACGCCGTCCGGATTCCGTCCCCCTCGGGGCGGCCCGCCTCCCGCGCGTATGCCCTGGCCGATTCCTTGACCAGGGGCGGTCGTCCTTCGGCCGCCCGGCCATGGCGGCCGGAGGTTCCGCGGACGCCATCCGGTCCGCAGGCGGGCGCGGCTGCCCGGTGGCGTCCGATGGAGGGGTGTCACGTGCGGCGGCCGTGGCCGCGTTCGGCGGACGGTCCCCGGTCGTCCGCCGACAGGCGGTGCGCCGGTCAGGGACCGGAGGGCGGGCCCGGCCCGCCCTGGAGCCGTACCGGGCGCGCCGACCCGGGCGGATGGGAAACGACGCCGCTCCGGCGGACGTGTCCGGTTACCCGTCCTCGCCGATGTCCTCGTTCCACAGGGCCGGTTCGGCGGCGATGAACTCGGTCATCATCCGTACGCATTCCCCGTCGTCGAGGACCACCACCTCGACGCCGTTCTCGGCCAGCCAGTCCTGGCCGCCGGAGAAGGTGCGCTTCTCGCCGACCACCACGCGGGAGATGCCGAACTGGCGCACCAGCCCGCTGCAGTACCAGCACGGTGCCAGCGTGGTCACCATGGTCGTGCCCGCGTACGAGCGCTGGCGCCCGGCGTCGCGGAAGGCCGCGGTCTCCCCGTGCGCGGACGGGTCGCCGTCCTGCACCCTGCGGTTGTGGCCGCGCCCCAGCACCTCGCCGCCGCGGCCGATCAGCGCCGCCCCGATCGGGACGCCGCCCTCGGCGCGGCCCGCGCGGGCCTCCTCCAGGGCGACGCCCAGCCACCTCCGGTAGTCCTCGGTGCCGGGCACCCGGCCCCCCTCCTCGTCGGAACCTCGTCGGCGCCTGCGCGCCGCGGCGCTACTTGCGGGTCGGGCTGATGCCCAGCTGCATGCCGGACAGGCCGCGGGGCTTGCCCGCGAGCTTCTCGGCGATACCGCTCAGAAGGCCGCCCGCCTCGGAGTCGGGGTCGGTCAGCACCAGCGGCTTGCCCTCGTCGCCGCCCTCGCGCAGGCGCACGTCCAGGGGCACCTGGCCGAGCAGCGGGACCTCGGCGCCCAGCGCCGTGGTGAGGCCGTCGGCGACCTTCTGGCCGCCGCCCTCGCCGAACAGGTAGGTGCGCTCGTCGCTGCCGGGCGCCACGTAGTACGACATGTTCTCGATGACCCCGGCGACCCGCTGGTGGGTCTGCGCGGAGATCGCCCCGGCGCGCTCGGCCACCTCGGCGGCGGCCTGCTGCGGCGTGGTCACCACCAGGATCTCGGCGCTCGGCAGCAGCTGGGCCACGGAGATCGCGATGTCGCCGGTGCCCGGGGGCAGGTCCATCAGCAGCACGTCCAGGTCGCCCCAGTAGACGTCGGCGAGGAACTGCTGCAGCGCCCGGTGCAGCATCGGGCCGCGCCACACCACCGGCTGGTTGCCCTGGGTGAACATGCCGACCGAGATGACCTTCACGTCGTGCGCGGCAGGCGGCAGGATCATGTCCTCGACCTTGGTGGGCGGCAGCTCCACGCCCAGCATCCGCGGCACCGAGTGGCCGTAGATGTCGGCGTCGACGACGCCGACCTTGTGCCCCTCGGCGGCCATGGCGGCGGCGAGGTTGACGGTCACCGACGACTTGCCGACGCCGCCCTTGCCGGAGGCGACGGCGAAGACCTTGGTGAGCGAGTTCGGCTTGGCGAAGGGGATCTCCTTGTCCGCCTGGCCGCCGCGCAGCTTGGTCTGCAGCGCCTTGCGCTGCTCGTCGCTCATCACGTCGAGTTCGACGTCCACCCGGGTGACGCCCTCGACCGTGAAGACGGCCTCGGTGACGTCCTTCTCGATCCGGCCCTTCATGGGACAGCCGGCCACCGTCAGGTAGATGCCGACGTGCACGACGCCGCCGTCGGCGATGTCGACGCTCTTGACCATGTCGAGGTCGGTGATGGGACGGCGGATCTCGGGGTCCTGGACGGTCGCCAGGGCCGCGTTCACCTGCTCGGTGGTGGGAGTGGAGGACATGTACCCCATGGTAATGATCGCGCGCCGTGACCAGAACACGCGGGGATACCTGGTAAGGGTACCCTTATCCGCAGGTCAGGCAGGCCCCGTCGGCGCGCGCCCGGCGGTCGGCCCGGTCGGCGCCCCCCGGTGTCACGGATCGCCCCTGGCAGGTGTCCTCTACTCTGGCACGATTCCGCCGCCGCGATCGGCGGCCGCGACCGAGGAGGGGACGGGCATGGGCGAGGCCGGGACGCCGGACGCCGGGGTACAGGGCGCCGAGGGCCGCGAGCGGGAGTTCACGCGCCACCGCGGACTGCTGTTCGGCGTCGCCTACGACATGCTCGGCAGCGTCCACGACGCCGAGGACTGCGTCCAGGAGACCTGGATCTCCTGGGACCGCCGCGACCGCTCCGACGTCGCCGACCCCCGCGCGTACCTGGTGCGCTCGGTCACCAACACCGCGCTGAACCGGCTGCGCTCGGCGCGCGCCCGGCGGGAGGCCTACGTCGGCCCGTGGCTGCCCGAGCCCGTGGCGACCGCCCCCGACGCCGCCGAGGAGGTCGAGCGCGCGGAGGAGGTCTCCTACGCGCTGCTGGTGGTGCTGGAGACCCTGGGCCCGGTGGAGCGGGCGGTGTTCGTGCTGCGCGAGGTCTTCGGCCTGCCCTACGCCGAGATCGGCGCCGCGGTGGGCCGGGAGGAGCCCGCCGTGCGGCAGATCGCCCACCGCGCCCGCGCCCACGTCCGGGAGCGGCGGCCCCGGTACACCGCCGACGAGGCCGAGCGCCGCCGCCTGACCGAGCGCTTCCTGGCGGCGAGCGCGGTCGGCGACGTCGACGCCCTCAAGGACATGCTGGCCGAGGACGCGCTGCTGGTCACCGACGGCGGGGGGCGGGTGCGCGCCGCGCTCAACCCGATCCGCGGCGCCGCCAAGTGCGCCCGCTTCCTCGCCGCCCTCGGGCCCAGGTACCCGGGGGTGGCGGCCGAGGAGGTCGAGGTCAACGGCGGGCCCGCGATGGTGCTGCGGGCGCCGGACGGGGACGTCGTCGGCCTCTTCGTGGCGGAGATCTCCCAGGGCCGCTTCACGAGCATTCTCGTTCAGCGCAATCCCGAGAAGCTGCGGGCGTTCGCTCTCGACGGTGATGCCGGGGACCCCGGGGGCGCAGGGGAGGGCGGTGCTTAGCGGGGCGGGCGTGGCGCCGGTTTCCCGCGCGCTTTCCCGCGCGCGGGGCCCACGAGCTGCGCATCCCTGGGAACGGATGCGGCGGGTTCTTAACGGCGGCAATACATGGCCGGATAGTAATCTCGGCAAACGATGAGAAAAACGCCACCGCCGTCGGGCGCTTCATGGTCGTCCGAGCCGCCGGAATGGGAGCGGGGCCGGGTTGCGGGGGATACCGGTCCCCAGGCGTGGGCCGGACCGCCGGACGGTGCCTCCGCGGAGGACGTGCGCCCCGTCTGGGCGTGGCCGCCGCCGGAGCCGCCCCGCCCCGCAGGGGCCGGGCCCGCGTCGGCCCGCCCGGGGACGCCCTATCACCGGCTCGCCCGGACCTGGCGTTTCCGTTGGTGGATCCCGCTGCTCGCGACGGTGGTCGCGGTGCTGCTGGTGCTGCTCACCCAGATCGTGATGTTCATGGCCGCGGGCATCTACATGGTGCTGGAGGGGCGGCCGACCAGCGGTGAGTCCCCGTTCGGCGCCGAGGTGCCCGACCTGGCCTTCATGCTCGTCGTGCTGTCCACGATGACGCCGATCGCCCTCCTGGTGGTGCGCACCGTGCAGTGGCGGCCGGTGGGGTCGCTGATGTCGGTCGAGGGGCGGCTGCGCGGCCGCTGGCTGGGCGTGTGCGCGCTGGTCGCGGTGCCGGTGCTGGGCCTGTACCTGGGGCTGCTGTACACGCTGCAGCTGCTCACCGGCGGCGGCGCGGAGTTCGTGGGCCCATTCGTCGGCATGGAGCGGTTCCTCCCGGCGCTGGCCGTCATCGTGCTGCTCGTGCCCTTCCAGGCCTCGGCCGAGGAGATCGCCCTGCGCGGCTTCCTCATGCAGGCGGTGGGCTCCTTCGGGCGCCCCGCCGACGCCCCGCGCGGCGCGTCGGTGCTCTCCCGCGCGCTGCGCACCCCGGTCGCGGCGATCCTGGTCAGCGGCACCGTGTTCGCCCTGATGCACGACTACCAGGAGTGGGCGCTGCTGGACGTGGCGGTGTTCGGCCTGGCCGCGGCCTGGCTGACCTGGTACACCGGCGGCCTGGAGGCCGCGATCGGGCTGCACGTGGTGCACAACCTGGCGGCCTTCGCGCTCACCGCCTACGAGGGCGGGCTGGCCGACGCGGGGACCGGGTCCGGCGCGTGGACCGGGGTGGCGGGCACCACCGGGGAGGTGCTCGTCTACTGCACGGTCACGGCGCTGCTGGCGCGGCGGATGGGCGTGCGCCGGACCGTCCCCGGAGACCCGGACGCCCACCCGGAGCCGCCCGC
>NZ_ANBH01000328.1 GCF_000341185.1 Nocardiopsis chromatogenes YIM 90109 | reverse complement strand
CCCCCCCCCCGCCGCCGGGCCCCTACCCGGGCGGGAACGGTGCCGGGCCCTACCGGGAGCCGCCGCCCGCGGGCGGACCGGCCGCCCCCTGACCCCGGCCCGCCCACCTGCACGTGCGGAGTTTCCGCGCAGGTCGGCGGGGTATCCATCGGGGTGACCATGTTGCGAGAACCCTCGTGTCCCCGCTGCGGGCGCCGCGTCCGGCCCCCGGGCCTGTGGACGAGCGCCTGGCAGTGCGCCGCACACGGCCCGGTGGCGCCGCTGCAGCCGCCCCGCGAACCGGGCGAGACCTCATTGGACCTCGTGCTGGACGCCGCCCAGGTGCCGGTGTGGCTGCCGTGGCCGCTGCCGGTGGGCTGGGTGGTCACCGGCTTCGCGCACGCTGGTGACGAGCGCAGCGGCGCGCTCGGCATCGCGGTCGCCCTCTCCGGGCCCGCGCCGCTCGGCGGCGTGGGAGAGATGGCGTTCGTCGCCGAGGACCCCGGCGTCGGCCTGGGGGCGCGGCTGGCCGGGCTGATCGGCCCCGACCCCGGTGCCGGGTTCGACAAGGGCCCGCCGGAGCTGCGGGTGCGCCACGGCGGCCACGACATCCCGATGTGGAGCGTGGACACCGGCGGGGCGCGCACCGCCGTCTACGCGGGCGAGGCGTACGCGAGCTGGCTGTGGCTGGTGTTGAGCCCCGCCGACACCGGGGTCCTGACCTGCGAACTGTCCGGCCTGCGGGACCTGCGCGACCGGGTGGACGGGGCGACCCTGCCGCCGCCGTTCGGGGCGCCGTCGCCGTTCCTGGAGGCCGCGCTGCGGCCGGTGGACGACGAGTAGGTCCCTAGAATCGGTCCGGTGACGCGCACTCGTATCGACCTGCACACGCACAGCGCGGTCTCCGACGGGACCGACGCCCCCGCCGACGTCGTCGGCCACGCGCGCGCGGCGGGGGTGAACGTGCTCGCGCTCACCGACCACGACACCGTCGCGGGCATCCCCGAGGCCGCGAAGGCGCTTCCCCCCGGCTTCACCCTGATCCCCGGCATGGAGCTGTCCTGCGCCCACCAGGGGGCCAGCGTGCACCTGGCCGCCTACCTCTTCGACGCCGACGCCCCGGAGCTGGCCGGGGAGCTGCGCCGGATCCGCGACGACCGGGTGATGCGGGCGCGCGAGATGGTGCGGCTGCTGGGGGAGGCCGGGCTCGCCGTCACCTGGGATCGGGTGTGCGAGATCGCCTTCGGGGGCGCCGGAGACGCCGGGGCGCGGGAGGCGGGCGTGGTCGTGGGGCGCCCGCACATCGCCCGAGCCATCGTCGAGGCCGGGGGCGCCGCCGACGTCCAGGACGCCTTCGACCGGTGGATCGGCTCCGGCGGGCCCGCCTACGTGGCCCGCTACGCCCTCGACCCGGTGCGCGCCGTGGAGGCGGTGCGCGCGGCCGGAGGGGTGTGCTCGCTGGCGCACCCGGCCCGGTCGGAGGGCATGCTGACCGGGGCGGTCCCCGAGGACCTGGTGGAGCGGATGGCGCGCGCCGGGCTGGGCGCGGTCGAGGCGGACCACCCGAACCACGAGGAGGCCGAGGCGGAGCACTGGCGGGGTGTGGCCCGCGACCTGGGGCTGGCGGTGACCGGGTCCAGCGACGACCACGGGGAGCTGACCGGCCGCCGGATCGGGGCGCGCACGACGGCGCCGGAGGAGTTCGAGCGCCTGACGGCGCCCGCCACCGGCGCCGCGCCGATCACCCGGGGGTGACCAGCGCCGCTTATGGAAGGCTTAGCGGCCGGATGCCAGGCTGACCGGTCGCGTGCGCGGGGTACCGGCGCACCCGCCGGGGCCGCCACAATGGTCCCGCACGTATCGGAAGTTCGGACGCGAATCGAAGGGTCGGCACCGTGTTCTGGAAGCGGAAGGGCAAGAAGAAGGGGACCGGCGAGGCCGAGGAGGCCTCCGCGGTGGCGATCGACGAGTCCGCGGACGAGAAGGAGGCCTCCGACGAGGAGGCCGGGTCCGACGTGAAGACCGCGGACAAGGCGGATCAGGCGGACGAGGACGGCGCCCAGGGCGGCGAGGACGGCGAGGCCGCCGGGGAGAAGCCCGCCGGGAAGTCCGCCGAGGAGCCCACCGACACCGAGGACTCCGAGGGCTCCGAGGAGAAGGAGCCGGAGAAGAAGGCCGCGGCCGACGAGGACGACTCCGGCGAGCAGGCCGGGAAGAGGTCCGAGTCCGGGAAGGACACGGACGGCGACTCCGAGGACGGCGACCCCTCCTCCGAATCCGAGGCCGGGGCGGGGTCCGAGGCCGCCGGCGCGGACGGTGAAGAGGCCGAGGACGATGAGGACGAGTCCGAGTCCGAGGACGAATCCGACGATGAGCCCGTCGCCAAGAAGAGGCGGGAGATCGAGCCCGAGGAGCCGGGCATCGACGAGCCCGACGACGACGGCGTCCAGCGCGTGCGCACCGCCGGGACGCTGGAGGTCGACGGCGAGGAGTACAAGGTCGTCAACAACACCTGGGTGGTGAAGGCCGACGACGAAGGGGTCATCGTCATCGACCCCGCCCACGACGCCGAGGCGGTCATGGAGGCCGTCGGCGACCGCGAGGTGTACCTGGTGGCCTGCACCAACGGCTACAACACGCACATCGGCGCGGCGGTGAAGGTGGCCGAGCGCGACGAGGCCCCCATCGCGCTGCACCGCCGGGAGCTGCGCCCGTGGCGCAAGGTGCACGGCGCCGA
Source organism: Nocardiopsis chromatogenes YIM 90109 (assembly GCF_000341185.1). GTDB lineage: Bacteria > Actinomycetota > Actinomycetes > Streptosporangiales > Streptosporangiaceae > Nocardiopsis_A > Nocardiopsis_A chromatogenes. The sequence continues at coordinate 1,078 of NZ_ANBH01000328.1, read as the reverse complement.
GCACCCGCCGGAGATCGAGATCGAGGCGGGGGGCTCGTTCAGCGCGGGCGACCTGGAGATCGACGTGCTGGGCCTGCCCGGGACCTCGTCGGGCAGCGTCGGCTACTACATCTCCCAGATCGGCGCCGTCTTCAGCGGCGACACGCTGCTCGCGGGCGAGCTGGGCACGGTGGGCGAGGGCTACATCGACTACACCCGGCAGCTGCACTCGGTGGGCGAGGTGCTGCTGTCCCTGCCGCCGGACACCCGCGTCCTGCCCGACCGCGGCCCGGAGACCACGGTCGAGGAGGAGTCGGGCAACTTCGACTCCTGGGTCTAGCCCCCGCGTCGGCTCCGGCCCCGGCCCCGAGCAAGGGCCGGGGCCGACGCGCGTCCGAGGAGAGGTGCCGCAGCGCTGTCGGCCGCGTGGCGTATGCGTGGTCGCCGTGACCGGCGGCGACGGGGGGAGAGGGGGCGGTTCCCTGGTCCTGTCGGCCGGGCGGCGGGTTCCCCGCAGTCCGGGTCGGCTGCGCGGCCGGGTGGGCGGTGGTCGTGCGCGGTCGNTGGCGGCCGCCGGGCCGGTGCGCCCGCCGGATGCCGGGTCTACCGGGCACAGGAGGGCCGGTTCGGTGATCCGGTGTGGAGAAAAGTGCACACTGGATGCGCCAGAGTGGTCGAAACAGCACACTCGTTGCCTCCGCAAGGCGGGAAGTGGACATATCGGGTGCACGTGGGGGCCGGTGATCCTGCGTTTCGGAATCGACACCCGTTCGGCCTCAAAGCGTCGATTTCACGACGCTGGATGGCTCCAGGGCGTCCGAGGTGCCCGGAAGGCTGCCGCTCCGGAGCCCTCGCGGGCGTCGCGGGGCGCGCATCCCGGTCCCGCCTGCACCTAACAGGGAGTGTTCACCCAGGTCACCGCCCTACCGGCGTCCGCCGTGTGGACCCGGCGGCTGCCCCCGGCGACGAAGACCCGCGGACCCCGCCCACCGCCCCGCTTCCGCCGTCGCCGCCCATCACGGTGACCACGTACGCGCCTGGCGCCCGACAGCGCTGCCGGATGGAGTGCGGCCCTACGTCGTCGCCGCCCTCCACCCTG
>NZ_ANBH01000327.1 GCF_000341185.1 Nocardiopsis chromatogenes YIM 90109 | reverse complement strand
GACGAACGCTGTCCACACTCACGAACAGAACCAACCCTGCACTCCGGTGGCCCGGCGCTCGGCCGGGGCCCGTGGGCGGGGTATCTGATCTGCCGCCGCGCCGGGCGTTCCGCCGTGTCGCCGGGGTGCGGGGGATCACCCCTCCCGGACCGGGGTCTCCACGGTGTTCCAGAAGCGGGTCAGGGCGGTCGCGGTGGTCTCCGGGGCCTCGACGTTGGGGGAGTGGGCCGCACCGGGGACCACGACCTTGCGCGCGGACAGCTTGTCGGCCATCGCCGCCTGCAGGTCCGGGGGCCAGGCGTCGTCGTTCTCGCCGTACAGCACCATCATCGGCAGGTCCGTCGCGGCCAGCTCCGCCGTCCGGTCGCCCGCCGACAGGATCTCCTCGCACATCCGCACCAGCCCGCGCGGACTGTTCCTCACCATCCGCGTGCGCAGGAACGCCAGGATGTCCTCGGCGAGGCCGCTCGACCGGGCGGGGCCGTCCAGGAACCGCTCCCACATCTGTGCCAGCCGCTCCGGCGTCGGGTCGCCGCCCAGGTAGCCGATGAGCCGCTGGGCGTCGTCCACCCGCCCCTGGGAGGGCACCGCGGCCGGGCCGGAGCTCATCAGGGTGAACGACAGCAGCGCCGCCTCGCCCGACAGCACGGTCTCGCGGGTCACCAGGCCGCCGTAGGAGTGGCCGAGCAGGTGCACCGGCCCCTCTCCGAGCGCCGCCGTCAGCGCGGCGACCGAGCGGCCCAGCCACGCCGTCCCGTAGCCCTCGAAGTCGTCGGGGCCGGGCGATTCGTACTGGCCCGGCAGGTCGACGGCGACCACCTGGCGGCCGGCCTGCGCGAGCGTCTGCAGCAGGCCGATGAAGTCCTCTTTGCTTCCGGTGAGCCCCGGTACCAGGACCGCCGGGCGGTGTTCGCAGCCGCCGGAGGTGGGCAGGGCGCGCAGCGCGGCGAAGGTGCCCATGCCGGTCGTGATGTCGGCCCGGCCGACGCCGGGCGGGAGTTCCAGAAACCGGGGTGTACTCACGACGGTTCACCCTAGACGATCCCGCGTCCGCCCAGGATCCGCAGGTGCGGCGGGGCGGACGCCGGTCGGTGGCGGGGCGCGCTCCGCGCCCCGGGGAGGGGGTCCCGTCGGGCCGCCCCCTCCGCTACTTCGGCTCGTGCCCGGGAGGGCCTCAGCCCTCCCGGCCCTTGTCCGGGCCGCCCTGAGCGTTCTGGCCGTTCGGCACGTCGACCCCGCCGCGGGTGCGGCGGCGCCGGCGGCGGCGCGGCTTGGAGGCGGACCCCTCGTCGCCGGAGGCGGCGGGGGCCTGCGCGCCGCCCTCGGCGGAGGCGGCGGACTCGCCGCGGCCCCGTCGGGTGCGGCTGCGGTTGCGGCCGCGCGAGCGCGCCGGCCGCTCCTCCTTCTCGTTCCGGCGGCGCGGGCCGCCGGTCTCGCCGATGTCCTCGACCTCCTCGGCCTCCAGCCCGGCGCGCTCCTGGCGCTCCTTGGCCAGGCGGCCCTTCGTGCCCTCCGGGATGCGGAGGTCCTCGAAGAAGTGCGGGGAGGTGGAGTAGGTCTCCTCCGGGTCGAGCATGTCGAGTTCGAGCGCGTTGTTGATCAGCTTCCAGCGCGCGACCTCCCGCCAGTCGACGAAGGTGACCGCGGTGCCCGAGCGCCCGGCGCGGCCGGTGCGGCCGATCCGGTGGGTGTAGGTCTTCTCGTCGTCCGGGCACTCGTAGTTGACGACGTGCGTGACGTCGTCCACGTCGAGCCCGCGGGCGGCCACGTCGGTGGCCACGAGCACGTCGATCTTGCCGTTGCGGAACGCCCGCAGCGCGCGTTCGCGCTGGCTCTGGCCCAGGTCCCCGTGGACGGCCGCGGCCGCGAAGCCGCGCGTCTTGAGCTCTCCGGCGACCTTGTCGCAGACACGCTTGGTCTGGCAGAAGACCATGCTCAGCCCGCGGCCCTCGGCCTGCAGCAGCCGGGCGAGCATCTCCGGCCTGTCCATCGAGTGCGTCCGGTAGGCGAACTGCTCGATGTGGTTGGTGGCGGTGTGGTCCGGGTCGTCGTCGTCCCCGGCGCGCACGTGCGTGGGCCGGTTCAGGTAGTTCCGCGACAGCGCCACGATCTCGCTCGGCATGGTGGCCGAGAACAGCATCGACTGGCGCTCGTCGGGGATCTTGTTCATGATGCGCTCGATGTCGGGCAGGAAGCCCAGGTCGAGCATCTTGTCGGCCTCGTCGAGGACGATCGCGCGCACCCCGCCCAGGCTCAGGTGCTTCTGCTTCTCCAGGTCGAGCAGGCGCCCGGGGGTGCCGACGACGATGTCCGCGCCCTCCTTGAGCCCCTCGATCTGCGGCTCGTAGGCGCGCCCGCCGTAGACGGTCAGGATGTGGGCCTTGGTGCGCTTGCCCGCCGTGGACAGGTCGGCCGCCACCTGGATCGCGAGTTCGCGGGTGGGGACGACGACCAGGGCGCGCGGGCGCTTGGGCTCACCCGGGGACCGCTGGGCCAGCTGCAGCAGCGGCAGGCCGAACGCGAACGTCTTGCCGGTGCCGGTGCGTGCCTGGCCGATGATGTCGGACCCGTTGAGGGCGAGGGGCAGCGCCAGTGACTGGATCGGGAAGGGTTCGAGGATCCCTTCGGCTTCGAGGGCGTCGGCGATCTCGGCGCTGACGCCGAGGTCGCGGAACGTCCGTCGGGGCTCGCTGGTGGTCTCTGTGTTCGTCAGGGCTCATGCCTCCATCTGGGCGGGCCGCGCGCTCTCTGCGGCGGCCTCGGCAGGGTCGGCCTCACGGGCGCCGCGCCTGTCGCGCGGGCGCCGATGCGGCGCGAGGGGCGGTGCGGGCCGCCCGTCTCGGCGCGGGCCGGTTCCATCCGGCGCAGCCGGGTGCCGCGCGGGGCGCCCGCCGTTCGGGCGCGCCGGTCCGTCCGCTCTCTGTTGTCCTGGTGCGCACGGTCCTCGTGCGCGGTGTCGTAATGCGCGGAGCGCGGCACCGCGCGGACTCCTCCGCTGCGGGGCGCCTTCCGCACCCGGCCGGGGCGGCCGGTGCGCGGCGGCGGAACCCGTCGCAGCCGGGGGATGCGTCCGCGCCTGTGGCGCTCGGCCGCCGATCACGGGACCGAGTCTATCGTGGCGCCCCGCCGCTGGACATGCCGCATCCCGGGGGCGGGGCCGCGCCGACCGGTCCGGGCGCCGTCGAGCACCCGGTGGTGGAACGCCGTCCGGGGGCCGGAATAATCCCCGCGCGCACCGGCGGGCCCGGCGGGCCGACCGGCGGGGTCGCCGGGCTGGCTAACCTTGCCTGCATGACCGATACCTCCGCGGCCGCGCACACCCCCAGCGGCGTCGTCGACCTGCTGGGTCTGCTCGCCTACGCCGAACTCGTGTCCTTCTTCCGCCTCTCCGGCGCCGCCGGGCTGGCGCCGGACCTGGCCGCCAAGGGCGAGCTGGCGGGGGTGGCCGCCACCGAGTACCGGCACTACCGGATGCTGCACGAGCGCCTGGCGGCGCTGGGCGCCGATCCGGAGGCGGCCATGGAGCCGTTCGTGGAGCCGCTGGACGCCTGGCACGCCCGCACCGAGCCGCGCACCTGGCTGGAGAGCCTGGTCAAGACCTACGTCGGCGACGGCATCGCCGGTGACTTCTACCGCACCGTCGCCGAGCACGCCGACGCCGGGACCGCCGAGGCGGTCCGCGGCGCGGTGTCGGAGGCCGAGCGGGCCGAGGCGGTCGCGGTGCGGGTACGGGAAGCGGTGCAGGAGGACCCGAAGCTGGCCGGGCCGCTGTCGCTGTGGGCCCGGCGGCTGGTGGGCGAGGCGCTGAGCCAGGCCCAGCTGGTGGCCGCCGCCCGCCCGGAGCTGGCCGCCCTGGTGGCCCGGGGGGCGTCCGGCGGCGAGTCCGGCGAGGGCGGCGGCAGGGGCGACCTCGCGGCCGTCAGCCGGCTCTTCGCCGGGTTGACCGAGGCGCACTCGGCGCGCCTGGAGGCGATGGGGCTGAGCGGCTGACCCCGTGCGCCGGATCGGCCCCGCACCCCGCCTCCTGAGGAGGATTCGCAGGTCACGGCGGGGTGCGCCGGAAAAGTGAGGCCGGTCACTCGGATACGGGAAGGTCATGTTTCGGTCCCGAATTGACATATAGTCGGACGGGTTCGGAGAACGTCCCCCGGCTGTGAGGTTGTGCGTCCATGCGCAGTGGGTTCGACGCGCAGGGCCCGCTGGCCCGCCTGTCGCGCGAGTTCGACGTCTTCGGTCCCCTCGGCGGGGGAGCCGAGCCCTGGCTCACCGCTGAGCTGGACCAGCACGCCGCCGCGGTGCGCGACTCCATCGTCGGCGGCGGCGCCCGGCTGACGCGCCGCAGCCTCACCGGCTACCTCCGCGGTTTCGTGGACGGGTGCCGCGAGCGCGGGTGGCACAGCACCTCCTCCGAGTACGACTGGGAGACCCTGCGGCTGCTCGCGATCTGCCGCCTGGCCAAGGAATGCGGATTCGTCCGCTAGGTTGGTCTGGCCCCAGTGGAACCTCAGGCGCAGGAGCGCGCGCCGATCCGCGAAGTGATCTCGCAGAGGCACTCACGGGGCGTACGCTGATCCGTACCCGGGGTCACGTATCGGCCGCGGGCCCCTCACCTGGCGTGGGGAGCCCCCCGCAGCCGGCGCACACGGAGCGGAATCCGAGAAGCCCCCTCGAGGACCCGCCCCGGGATCGAAGCTGCGGCCGAGAGGTGCCGCGAGAAAGGAAGAGCGCATGAGGAGCGGTCGGCACGGGGCCGTTCGGCCACCCGTCGGGGTCCTGATCCAGCAGGATCGCACCGACTTCATTCTCTTCGCCGTGATCCTCCTGGTCGCCGTGGCCGTGATGGCCCTGACCGGGTGGACCAGCCCGGCGTTCTGGGTCTCGCTGCTGTCCGTTCCGGCCACGGTGGTCCTCGTGATCCGGCGCATCGACCGTCTGTCCCGGGACGAGCTGCGCGCCGAGGAACTGCTCTGACCCGCACATGAGAAGGGGCGGGACCGGTGAACGGTCCCGCCCCCTTCAGGAGCGCCCGCGGGCGTCTCCGGGCGCGCCAGGGCCTCGGTCAGGTCTCGTCGGTGCCGCGGCTCTCACCCCCCGTGGAGTGCCGGCCCGCCGACATGCCGTGGCCCGCGCGCTCGGCCTCCTCCTCGCGCTGCTGCGGCATGCCCCCGGCCATCGCGTCCGACCGGCCCGAGCCGTAGGCCTGGCCCTCCTGCAGGCGCGAGGTCTCCCGCTCGGCGGCGTCCAGCCACCGGGACCAGCGCTGCTGCATCGGCCGGATCATGCCGCCGCCGACGCCGACCACCAGGATGCCGCCGACGGTGGCCAGCACCGCGATGAGCACCGGCTGGGTCACCGTGGTGGCGACCCCGATCTGGTTCAGGGCCGCGATGACACCCAGCGCCATGATGAACACGCCGACCAGGTTGGCGACCAGCCGCCCGTAGCTGAGGCCGCCCATCGCCCCCGAGACCACGTCCCGGGCGGCCTTGGCGACGATCCCCGCCACGACCACGATGACCAGCGCCACCACGGCCTGCGGGATCCAGGCGACCACGGCGTTGAGCATCTGGGTGATCGGGTTGGTCGGCCCGAACACGCTGAAGGCCAGCTGCAGGGTGATCAGCAGACCGGCGTAGTACACGATCTTGCCGCACAGTTCACTGGCCGAGTAGCGGCTCCGCTGGAAGTACTCGCCCACCCCCGTGCGGTCCAGCCCCCGGTCGAGGCCGACGCGGGCCAGGCCCTTGCCGACGACCATGCCGAGGAACTTGGCCACCAGCCACCCGATGATCAGGATGGCCAGGAACGCTGCGAACCTGGGAACGAAGGCCGCGATGGCGGTCCACGCCGCCGTCAGCCCCTGCCCGATGTCCATGTCGTCTCACCCCCGATGGCGCCCCGCCCGGTACCCGGGTGCCCGCCCCGCGTACGCTCGGCGAAACGAAAAGAATCGCTTCTCATCCCGGCGATTACCCGTTATGAGCAGGGCCGAATCGTCGGAGGGTGACGATGGGCAACTCTCGGTAAAGGGCGGGTCATGCGCCGGTCACCCCGGCCGGACTCCGGGCCGGCGGCGGACGGAGCATGGGCGCGGGGGGGGGGAGGCGCGGATCGGGGGAGGCGCGGAGGCGGCGCGGCGCCGCCGCGCCAAGGCCCGTCAGGACGAGGCGTACGAGGATGGGGCGTACGGGGACGAGGCCCGCTGAGAAAGCCCGCTAGGACTCGGAGGACCCGCCCTCCCGGGTCAGGTCCCACCCGGCGAGGCCGCGCCAGGCCAGACGGGCCACCAGCTGCTCGGCGGCCTCCTTGGGGATCGAGCCCGCCAGGCTCAGCCAGTACCGGGCACTCGTCTCGGCCATGCCGACCAGGCCGATGCTCAGGATGTGCGCCTCGTCCTCGGAGATGCTCGTGTCCTGGCGGATCACCTCGCCGATCAGCGCGGCGCACCGGTGCAGCGTCTGCTCCAGCTTCTCGCGCACGGCCGGGAGATTGCGCAGGTCCGACTCGAACACCAGCCGGAACGCCTCGCCGTCCCCGGCCACGAAGTCGAAGAACGCCTGGAAGCTCGCCTGGACGCGCTCCCGGTTGTCCGTCGTGCTCTCCAAAGCGTCCCGCTGCTTCTCCACCAGGGCCTCGGAGTGCTGCTCCAACAACGCCAGATAGAGCTCCAGCTTGCCCGGGAAGTGCTGGTAGAGCACAGGCTTGCTGACACCGGCCCGCTCGGCGATCTCGTCCATCGCGGCCTGGTGGTACCCCTGCGCGACGAACACCTCCTGGGCGGCGGCCAGCAGCTGCCGACGGCGGGCGAGCCGCGGCAGGCGGGTTCCGCGCGGCCGGGCGTCTGAAGGAGCTGTCACACCCACATCCTCCGAACTGGTGCGGCGCGGCGGGCGCCGCAGTCGACGGTCGGACCAAGAACGCGCCTCGGAGACGAAGGGTGGGGAGCGGTCCGGCGCGTATTCCTTCTGGTCATCTTACTGGGACGTAGGTTACGCCCGCCCGTCGCCCACCACCACCCTCAACGGACAGCGCTCCGCGCTGCGCCCTTCCCGCCGGGTCGCCCACCACCCTCCACGGTTCCGTGGCCGAGCCCGAGCCCGAGCCCGACGGCCGAGCCCGAGTCCGCAACCCGGGCGCGTCCCCGAAGCCCGAGCCCGAAACCCGGGCGCGTCCCCGAAGCGCCACCTGGAAATCCGACCCCGCCCCGGGACCGGCCCCTCCGTCGCCCTTCGCCTTCTCGCCGCCTACTCGCGGTACTCGTCGTCGTCCATCCCGACCTCGAGGTGCTGCTCCACCGCGTCGCCCTCCGGGACGTCGTCGGACACACCCAGCGGCCGGTCGGCCGACCAGGTCTCCTCCTCGCCGGTGTCCGCGCGCTGTTCGGCCAGGTCGGCCTCGGGCGTCTCGAACTCCTCCTCGAACTCGGCGTCGCGGCCGACGTCCTCCTGGGCGTTCCGTCCGTTCTCCTGCTGCCAGTGAGCTGTCACGGGTCCCCCCTGGATCGTCGCGAAGCCTTACCCTCCAACCGTACGCGCGCGGCCTGCGTGTGCCCTGCCATGGCCCGGCCGTACTCGGGAGGAAGGGCGGCGGACCGCCGCCCGCCACCGGGTGTCTACCCGTCCGGGGAGGCGCGCATCCGCCACCCGCGCATCCGCCGTTCGCGCATTCCCGGCCGTCCGAGTCCGTAGAGTTTCGAGTCCGTAGAGTTTCGAGTCCGTAGAGTTCTGTGCACAACAAGAACCGTGGACCCGTGAGGGGGCGTCCGTGATCGACCCCATCGACCCCTGGCCGGGGGAGCTGCGCACCGTCGGCGGGCGGCGGCTGCACGTCCGCGCCGGGGGCAATGGCGGCAGCCGCGTCGTCTACCTGCACGGGCTCGGCGGCTCGTCCACCGACTGGACCGACCTGATGGGCGCACTCGCCGACGACCACCGCGGCGAGGCCCCCGACCTTCCGGGGTTCGGCCTGTCCCCGCCCCCGGACGACGGCGACTACTCGGTCGACGCGCACGCCGACGCGGCCGTCGAGGTGATCCGCTCCGGCCCCTGCCCCGTGCACCTGGTCGGCAACTCCCTGGGCGGCTCCGTGGCGGTGCGCCTCGCCGCCGAACACCCCGAGCTGGTGCGCACCCTCACCCTGATCTCGCCCGCCCTGCCCGACCTGCGGCCCCGACTGGTGCCCTACCAGATGGTCGGCGCCCTGTTCCCGGTGCTCGGCCCCGCCGTCTACACGCGCATCCAGAGCCGCCCGGCGGAGGTCCGCGTGCAGGACATGCTGGACGCCACCTACTACGACCCCGCTTCGGTCCCCGCCCAGCGGGTCATGGAGGCGCTGGAGGCCGAGCGGGAGCGTGAGCGGTGCGGGCACGCCGTGGAGTCGGTCCTGGGGAGCCTGCGGGGGCTGGTCGCCGAGTACCTGCGGCGCGGCCCCCGGTCGCTATGGCGCCAGGCCGCCGGGCTCCAGGTGCCCTCCCTGCTGGTCTACGCCGTCGCCGACCGCTTCATCGACCCGCGGACCGCCCGCCGCGCCGCCCGGGTCTTCCCGCGCAACCGGCTCGTGGTGATGAACGAGACCGGGCACGTGGCGATGATGGAGCGCCCCGAGGCGGTCGCCCGGGAGGTGCGCCCGTTCCTCGCCGGGGCCGACGCCTCCCGCGCCCGTCCCGCATGACCCGCCCCGCCTCCCGACGCCACCCTGTGCCCGGCCTCGCGCCCGGCCTCGGTCCCGACCTCGTGCCTGACCTCGTCCGACCCGGCGCGTCCGGGCCGGTCGGGGCCGCTCTGTGAGCCGGGTCCCCGGACGGGGAATCAAAAACCCCACCCCGTAGGTTGGGTATAAGAGCAAGCTCGTCACGTGCCCGATCCGAACCTCCGGCCGGCCCCGGCCCCCTCCGGAGGGACCGCGGGCGGCGTGGCGCCGACGAGAACTGTTGAGGAGCCGCTGTGTCGCTGCCGCCGCTGGTCGAACCAGCCGACGAGCTGACCGTCGACGAGGTGCGCCGCTACTCTCGCCATCTGATCATCCCCGACGTGGGCATGGACGGCCAGAAGCGCCTGAAGAACGCCAAGGTGCTGGTCGTGGGCGCCGGCGGCCTCGGGTCGCCCGCCCTGCTCTACCTGGCCGCCGCCGGTGTGGGCACGCTCGGCATCATCGACTTCGACGTGGTCGACGAGTCCAACCTGCAGCGCCAGGTCATCCACGGACAGAGCGACGTGGACCGCCCCAAGGCGGTGTCCGCGCGCGACTCCATCCGCGAGGTGAACCCCAATGTCGAGGTGGTCCTGCACGAGGAGCGGCTCGACTCCGACAACGCCTTCCGCATCTTCGAGCCCTACGACCTCGTCGTCGACGGCACCGACAACTTCGCCACCCGGTACCTGGTGAACGACGCGTGCGTGCTGCTCGGCAAGCCGTACGTGTGGGGGTCGATCTACCGGTTCGACGGGCAGGCCTCGGTGTTCTGGTCCGAGCACGGCCCCTGCTACCGCTGCCTGTACCCGGAGCCGCCGCCGCCCGGCATGGTGCCCTCCTGCGCCGAGGGCGGCGTGCTCGGCGTGCTCTGCGCCTCGATCGGCTCCATCCAGGTGAACGAGGCCATCAAGCTGCTCGCCGGGTTCGGCGACCCGCTGGTCGGCCGCCTGATGATCTACGACGCCCTGGAGATGAACTACCGCTCGGTGAAGGTCCGCAAGGACCCCGAGTGCCCGCTGTGCGGCAAGGACCCCACGATCACCGAGCTGATCGACTACGAGGAGTTCTGCGGCACCGTCTCGGACGAGGCCCAGCAGGCCGCCGCCGACGCCACCATCACCGCGGCCGAGCTCAAGCGGATGATGGACGACGGCGACGACTTCCAGCTGGTGGACGTCCGGGAGAAGAACGAGTACGAGATCGTCAGCATCCCGGGCTCGGTCCTCATCCCCAAGGGCGAGTTCCTGAACGGGGAGGCGTTCGCCAAGCTGCCGCAGGACAAGAGGATCGTCCTGCACTGCAAGTCGGGCGCCCGCTCGGCCGAGGCGCTCGCCGCGCTCAAGGGCGCCGGGTTCTCCGACGCCGTCCACGTGGGCGGCGGCGTGCTGGCCTGGGTGAAGCAGGTCGACCCGAGCCTGCCGACCTACTGACCCGCTGATCCGCCGAGGCCCGGCCCGCTCCTGGAGGGGGCCGGGCCTCCGTGTGTCCAGGGCCTGCGCGGCGGATCTGTTGTGATGTGGGCCACTCGCGGGTATCTACCAAGCGCCGACCCGACGGATCGGCAGCGAGGGAGGTGCGGCCATGGAGATCAAGGGGCGCGCGGCCGACTGGGCCGCCGTCGCGGCGGGTGTGCTGCTGTCGGTGAGCTGGATCTGGGACGCGATGGTCGGGCCGCCCCGGGCGGCGATGTTCATCCTGGGGCTGCTCATCGTCCTCGCGGCGACGATGTCCATCACCCGCCCCGGGCTGATGGCCGCCGAGGCGTTCATCTTCGCGCTGGGGGCGCTGGTCTTCGTCCTGCCGTGGCTGATGGAGTTCACCGCCAACACGGCGGCCGCGTGGACCTCCTGGGTCCTGGGCCTGGTCGCGATGGTCGCGGGGGTCCTCGGGAGCCTTCAGGCGTCGGGGACGGTGCACCGGCGGGGCGCCGTGCCGCACTGAGCCGCACTGACCCGCCACACGGACGGGCCGGGGGCTGCGGTGGCCGCCGTGCGGCGGCGGGGGCGGCGGGGCGTTAAGGTCCCCGGTATGCCCCGACCCGACAGCCACCCGACCGAGTACGCCGAACGGGTGCTCGACATCGTCGAGCGGATCCCGCCCGGACGGGTGATGGCCTACGGCGACATCGCCGAACTCCTCGGGGAGGGCGGTCCCCGGCAGGTGGGGACGGTCATGGCGGTCTGGGGCGGCGGCGTCCCCTGGTGGCGGGTGATCCGCGCCGACGGGACCCCGGCCCCCGGGCTGGAGGTCCGTGCGCGGTCCCACTACGCGGCCGAGGGGACGCCCCTGCGCCCGTCGGGCCGCGTCGACATGGCCGCCGCGCGCTGGGAGGGCCCCGACCCGTCCGAGGCCGTGTGACCGGGGGTCGACAGGGCGGGCGCGGGCGCTCCGGGGGCGGGGGCGCGCGGGTCCGTGTGAGTCATTTCCCGGAAAAATGGGTACGGATGTTCGAGTCCTTGCTCCCCGATGCGGGTGAGCATGTGGTGAACTGGGTCGGGTGAATCCGTCCCCGTACCGCCTCGTGCGGCGTGCGCACACCGAAGCGCCGCCGCCGGTGCTGGACGAGAACCAGCGGCGCGTCGTCGCGCACAAGGGCGGGCCGCTGCTGGTGCTCGCCGGACCCGGCACCGGAAAGACCACCACCATCGTCGAGGCCGTGGTCGACCGCATCGAGAACCGCGGCACCGACCCCTCGGCGGTGCTCGTGCTGACCTTCAGCCGCAAGGCCGCCGAGGAGCTGCGCCACCGCATCACCGCGCGGCTGCGCCGCACCACCCGCGAGCCGCTGGCGCTGACCTTCCACAGCTACGCCTACGCGCTCATCCGCCGGGAGTTCCAGCGCATGGGCGACCAGGCGCCGCGCCTGCTCTCCGGCCCCGAGCAGCTCATGGAGATGCGCGAGATCCTGGCGGGCGAGGCCGCCGACGGCGCGCACATGTGGCCCGAACGGCTCCGCCCCGCGCTGGGCACCCGCGGCTTCGCCGAGGAGCTGCGCGACTTCCTCATGCGCGCCCAAGAGCGCGGGCTGGGCCCCGGCGACCTGGACCGGCTCGGGCGCGAGCACGAGCGCGACGACTGGGTGGCCGCCGGGGACTTCATGGACCGCTACACCGGCCGCTTCGACGTGGCCCCGGTGCCCACCTTCAACTACGCCGAGCTGGTGCGCATCGCCGCCAACCTGCTGAGCGACCCCGACGTGCTGGCGCGCGAGCGGGCCAGCCGCGAGGCGGTCTTCGTCGACGAGTACCAGGACACCGACCCCGCCCAGGAGGAGCTGCTGCGCGCCCTGGCCGGAGACGGGCGCGACCTGGTCGCGGTCGGCGACCCCGACCAGTCCATCTACGGGTTCCGGGGGGCGGACGTGCGCGGCATCCTGGAGTTCCCGCGGCGCTTCCCCGGCGTCGACGGAGCGCCCGCGCCGGTCGTCGCGCTGACCACCTGCCGCCGCAGCGGCCCGGCGCTGCTGCGGGCGAGCCGGGGGGTGGCCCGGCGGCTGCCCGCCGCGCCCGCGCCCGGCGGCGGCCCCGTCAACGCCCACCGCGAGCTGGACCCCATCGGCGGCGCCGCCGAGGGGGAGGTGCGTGCCATGGTGGCCGACAGCCCCGCCCAGGAGGCGGCGGTCATCGCCGACCTGCTGCGCCGCGCCCGCCTGGTCGAGGGGCTGGACTGGTCCCGGATGGCGGTGCTGGTGCGGTCGGCCTCCCGCCAGGTGCCGGTGCTGCGGCGGGCGCTGATGGCCGCCGGGGTGCCGGTGGCCGTCGGCGGCGACGAGCTGCCCCTGGCCGCCGAGCCGCTGGTGCGGCCGCTGCTGCTGCTCGTGCGCTGCGGCCTGCACCCCGACACCCTGGACGCCGACGCCGCCCACGAGCTGCTCATCTCGGCCTTCGGCGACGCCGACACGGTGCGGCTGCGGCGCCTGGGCCGGGCGCTGCGCCGCCTGGAGCTGGACCGGGTCGCGGCGGAGGCGGCCGAGGGCGGCCCCGCCGCCGTGCCGCGCCCCTCGGCGGTGCTGGTCGCCGACGCGCTGCGGGACCCGCGCGAGCTCACCCTGGTCGACCCGGCGGTGGCGGCGCCCGCCCGGAGGGTGGCCTCCCTGCTGCGCGCGGTCGCCGACACCGCCGCCGCCGGCGGCAGCGCCGAGGACGTGCTGTGGGAGGTGTGGAGCGCCGCCGGGCTCGGCGACCGGCTGCTGCGGGCCAGTCAGGCCGGGGGCTCCCGCGGCGCCGCCGCCGACCGGGACCTGGACGCGGTGGTGGCGCTGTTCGAGAACGCCGCCCGCTACTGCGACCGGCTCCCGCCCGGCACCCCGGACGGGTTCCTGGAGGACCTGGAGGCCCAGGAGATCCCCGGCGACACCCTCGCCGAGCGGGCGCCCGAGGGCGAGGCGGTGCGCATCCTGACCGCGCACCGCTCCAAGGGGCTGGAGTGGGACCTGGTCGTGGTCGCCGGGGTGCAGGAGGGCGAGTGGCCCGACCTGCGGCTGCGCGGGTCGCTGCTGGGCGTGGAGGCGCTGGTGGACGCGGTGTCCGGGCACGGCGGCCCCGGCGGCGGGTCGGCGGCGGGCGCCGCCGTCGCCTCCAAGCTGCTGGACGAGGAGCGGCGGCTGTTCTATGTGGCGGCCACCCGCGCCCGGTCGCGGCTGGTCGTGACCGCCGTGGGCGGCGAGGACACCGAGGAGCGCCCCTCCCGGTTCCTCGGCGAGCTGGGGGTGGGCGAGCCCGAGCGGGTCGGCACCGGGCGCCGGTGGCTGTCGCTCCCGGCCCTGGTGGCCGACCTGCGGTCGGTGGTCACCGACCCCGAGCGCCCGGACGCGCTGCGCCGCGCGGCCGCCGTGCACCTGGCCCGGCTGGCGCGCGAGGGCGTGCGCGGGGCGGCGCCGTCCGAGTGGCACGGGCTCACCCCCTGGTCGGACGGGCGGCCGCTGGCCGAGGACGGCGAGGGCATCCGGGTCTCCCCCTCCCAGGTGGAGCTGTTCGGCACCTGCCGGCTGCGCTGGCTGCTGGAGAAGGGCGCGGGCGCCTCGGCGGCCGAGACCGCCTCGGCGCTGGGCAGTATCGTGCACGCGGTGGCGGTGCTGGTGGCCCAGGGGATGCCCAAGGAGGAGATCGACCGGCGGATGGACGAGGTCTGGTCGGAGCTGGACTTCGGCGGCCGGTGGTACGCGGGCAAGCAGCGCGAGGCGGCCGGCCGCATGGTGGACCGGCTCATCGCCTGGCACCGGGCCGACCCCCGGGAGCTGGTCGTCACCGAGGAGGGGTTCACCGTCGACGTGGGCGGTGTGGAGATCACCGGGCGGGTGGACCGCCTGGAGCGCGACGAGCAGGGGCGCGGGTTCGTGGTGGACATCAAGACCGGCTCCTCGGCGCCGCACAAGGACGACATCGCACGGCTGCCGCAGCTCGGCGTGTACCAGCTCGCGGTGCTCAAGGGGGCCTTCGCGCGGCTGGGCCTGGCCGAGCCGGGCGGGGCGTCGCTGGTGCACGTCGGCAAGGGAGGGCTCGCGAACAGCGCCCGGGAGCAGGAGCAGGGCGCCCTGGGCGAGGACGGCGACCCCGGGTGGGCCGAGGGCCTGGTGCGCGACACCGCCGAGGGGATGGCCGGGTCGCGGTTCGCCGCCACCCGCAACGACCGGTGCGACTCGTGCCCGGTCAAGTCGAGCTGCCCGGCCCACGACGAGGGGAAGCGGCTGTGAACGGAGAGGAGGCGCCCGTGGACGGGACGGAGGGGGAGTGGGCCCCGGCGCGGCCGCGCCGGATCCTGACCCCGGCGGAGATCGCCCGGCTGCTCGGGCAGCCCGAGCCCACCGCCGAGCAGGCGCAGGTGATCTCCTCCCCGCTCGGCCCGTCGGTGGTGGTGGCCGGGGCCGGTTCCGGCAAGAGCGAGACCATGGCCGGGCGGGTCGTCTGGCTGGTCGCCAACGGCCACGTCCGCCCCGAGCAGGTGCTCGGCCTGACCTTCACCCGCAAGGCCGTGTCCGAGCTGGCCGAGCGGGTGCGCAAGCGGCTGGACCAGCTGCGCGCCGTCGACCAGGTCCCGGCCGAGGTGCTGGACGGCGAGCCGGAGGTGGCCACCTACAACGCCTACGCCGCCCGCCTGGTCGCCGACCACGCGCTGCGCGAGGCGGTCGAGCCCTCCACCCGGCTGCTCAGCGTGGGGCAGAGCTGGCAGCTGGCCGCGCAGGCCGTCGCCGCCTACGACGGGCCGATGGACGCGGTCAACGTCGCCCCGGCCACCGTCACCGACCGGGTGCTCGCCCTGGCCGGAGACCTCGCCGACCACCTGCGCACCCCCGACGACGTGCGCGGGGTGGGCCGGTGGATCCGCGAGCGGGCGGCCGCGCTGCCCGCCCGGGAGCGCACCAAGGACACCACCGGGGCGCTGGAGGACGCACAGGCCGCCCGCGAGCAGCTGCTCCCGCTGGTGGAGCGGTACTCGGCGGCCAAGCAGGCGCTGGAGGCGATGGACTTCGGCGACCAGGTGGCGCTGGCCGCCCGCATCGCCGGGCGCCACCCCGAGGTCGGCATGGCCGAGCGCAGCCGCTACCGGGTGGTGCTGCTGGACGAGTACCAGGACACCAGTCACGCCCAGCTCATGCTGCTGCGCGCGCTGTTCGGCGGCGGCCACCCGGTCACCGCGGTGGGCGACCCCTGCCAGTCCATCTACGGGTGGCGGGGCGCCAGCGCGGGCAGCCTGAAGAGCTTCCCCACCGACTTCCCGGAGGGGCCGGGCCGCCCGGCGCCGGTGCGCGCGCTCGCCACCAGCTTCCGCAACGGAGAGCGCATCCTGTCGGTCGCCACCCGCATGTCGGAGCCGCTGCGCGGCGAGGGGGCCCAGGTCCCGGTGCTGCACCCCGGACCGGCGCGGCGCGGGCGCGGGGCGGTGACCTGCGCCCTCCTGCCGACCGAGACCGAGGAGTCCGCCTGGATCGCGCAGATGGTCGAGGCGGCGCTGCGGGAGGGCGCGGACGGCACCGCCCCGGACGGCCGCCCCTGGCCGCAGGGGGAGGGCGGCTCCGGGCTGACACCGGGCGGGGTCGCGGTGCTGTGCCGCAAGCGCTCCCAGTTCACCTCCGTGCGCGAGGCCCTGGAGGCGCGCGGCATCCCGGTGGAGATCGTCGGCCTGGGCGGGCTGATGACCGTCCCCGAGGTGCGCGACGTCATCGCCGCCCTGCGGGTGGTGCACGACCCCTCGGCCGGGAACGAGCTGGCGCGGCTGCTCACCGGGCCGCGGCTGCGCCTGGGGCCGCGGGACCTGGTGGCGCTGGGGGAGAGGGCCGCCGAGCTGGTCCGGGAGGCCCGCAGGGACCTGAGGGGCGAGGCCGCACGGGCGCCCGGCGCGGACGGCGGAGCCGGGGACGGACCGGAGGGCGGCGGCGCGGGCGCCGACGGGTCGGCGGACGGCGCGGCCCTCGGGGAGAACCTGCTGCGGGACACCGTGCTGGACCTGACCGCCGAGAGCGGCAGCCTGGTGGACGCCCTCGACGACCTGGGAGACGCCGAGCGCTACTCCGAGGCCGGGTACGAGCGGCTGGCCATGCTCGCCTCCGAGCTGCGCGGGCTGCGCAAGCTCGCCGGGCAGCCGCTGCCGGACCTGATCGCCGAGGTCGAGCGCGTGCTCGGGCTCGACATCGAGGTGGCCGCGCGGCCGGGGCGCGACCCGATGTCCGCCCGCGCGGACCTGGACGCGTTCATGGACGCGGCGGTGCGGTTCGCGGGCAACACCGACGACCCGACGCTGGCGGCGTTCCTGACCTACCTGCGGTCGGCCGAGGGGGCCGAGCGGGGGCTGCAGCCGGGGGAGCGGGTCGGCACCGGCGACACCGTCAAGCTCATGACCGTGCACGCCGCCAAGGGGCTGCAATGGCCGCTGGTGGTGGTGCCCGGCCTGGCAGGCGAGGGGGGCCGCTCGTCGGTCTTCCCCACCAGCCCCCGCGAGTCCGGGGGGTGGGTGCGCCACGCCCACCGGCTCCCCTACCCGCTGCGGGGCGACGCGGCCGGGCTTCCGCGCCTGGACGACGTGGACAAGGCGTCGGTCAAGGCGTTCAAGGAGGCGGAGAAGGAGCGCCACCTGCTGGAGGAGCGGCGCCTGGCCTACGTGGCCGTGACCCGTGCGTCGTTCGCGCTGGTGTGCACCGGGCACTGGTGGGGCCGGGACAGCGCCTCCAAGCGCGGCCCCTCGCCGTTCCTGGAGGAGGTCCGCCAGGCCTGCGAGGCCGGGGCCGGGCGGGTGGCCGCGTGGGCGCCGCCGCCCGACGACGGGGAGGAGAACCCGCAGACCTCGGGCGAGGAGCCGGTCGAGTGGCCGCTGCCGCCCGAGGAGTTCACCGGTGCCCCCGCGCGGCGCCACCGCGACCTGGTGGAAGGGGCCGCGCTGGTCGAACGGGCCGCCGCGGAGGGCGATGCGTGGGCGGATGCGCTGGAGCGGTCGCCGCTGTCGGCTCGGGCGCGCAGGCGCCTGGACGGGTGGGAGCGCGACACCGAGCTGCTGCTGGCGCACCGCGCGGCCGACACCGGCGGCGGGGGGCCGGTGGACGTGGAGCTGCCCGCGCACCTGTCGGTGTCGTCGCTGGTGGTCCTGGCGCGCGACCCGGAGGCGCTGGCGCGGCGGATCCGCCGCCCCATGCCGCGCCCCCCGGCGCCGCACACCCGCCGCGGGACGGCCTTCCACGCCTGGCTGGAGCAGCGGCACGGGCAGCAGAGCCTGCTGGGCCCCGACGAGCTGCCGGGCGCGGCCGACGAGACCGCCGGGGACGACGAGGACCTGGAGGAGCTGCGGCGCCGGTTCGAGGAGAGCGAGTGGGGCGGCCGGGTGCCCCTCGACGTGGAGGTGCCGTTCGAGACGGTCATCGGCGACCGGCTGGTGCGGGGGCGGATGGACGCGGTCTTCCACGACGCGGACTCCGGCCGCTACGACGTGGTCGACTGGAAGACGGGGCGGCCGCCCGAGAGCGGCCGTGAACGCGCGGCGGTGGCGGTCCAGCTCGCGGCCTACCGGGTGGCGTGGGCGGAGCTGGCGGGCGTCCCGCTGGAGGAGGTCGGCGCGGCGTTCCACTACGTGCGGGCCGGGACGACCGTCCGCCCGGCTGACCTGCTGGACGCCGCGGGCCTGGCCGACCTGCTGAACCGCGTCCCGGAGCCCGGGGGGCGCTGAGGAGGGCGGGGCCGGGGCCGCTCAGGGGTCGCCCAGGCAGTGCACCTGTGGTCCGGCGGCGCGCGACGCCGGATGCGGCGGGGCGGCGGGGAAGGCCACGATGTCGCCCGGGCGCAGGCGGTCCACCGGGACCGGGGGGAACGGCGCCGGGGCGGGGCCGGGCCCGCGGAAGACCACGGTCACCGGCTCGTCGGCCAGCTCCGGGCGCTCCCAGGGCAGGGACCAGGCGTCGTCCCTGGGCACGACCGCGAACGCGGGGGAGTCCGGGGCGCGGCCGCCGTCCACCACCGCGTAGGCGCTTCCGCAGCGGTGCTTCACGTCCAGGACCGGGGTCAGGAACCAGCCGGACCACGCCTCCCCGGGCGGCGGCGCCAGGATCGCGATGCGCTTGTCCGCAGGGCCCGGCGCACCCGGTGCACCCGGCGTCCTCGGCGGCCCAGGAGCGCCGGGCGTGCAGGCGCCGGAGGGGTCCGGGGAGAGGGCGAAGGCGTACTCGGGCCGGGCGATGCCGAGGAGCGACCCCCACGCGCGCAAGGCCTCCAGCGGTGCGAGGCCCTGCGCGTGGGGGTCCACCGGGGCGGCGGCGAACCCCAGCAGCCGGACGGCGGGGTCGGGCCCGAGCAGCCCGGCGCACTCCACCAGCGCCGCCGCGTCCATCCCCGCCCATGAGACCCCCGGGGCACCCGGGGCGGTGCCGTGCGGGCGGTCCGCCCGGTCGCCGGTGGACGGGTCGGCCGCCAGGAGCACGCCGACCGGATGCCCGGCACGGCGTGCGCAGTGCTCCAGCAGGCGCAGCTCTCCCGGGCTGTCGGCGAGGACCACCGCCTCACCGCGGGCGGCGTCGGCGGCGACGGCCTCCAGCTCGCCCGGCGTCTTGCCGGTCCCGGCCAGTACGGCCCGCACCCCCGGGCACTCCCGCAGGACGGTGCGCATCGCGGGAACCGTGTCGACGAGGAAGCCCGCGGCGTGCGGGGCCAGGGCCCCGGCGGCGCCGGGCGGGGGATCGGGCAGCGGCAGGTACAGGTCGAACGCCGGGGGCAGGCAGGCGCGCAGCAGCCGGGCGCGCTCGGTCATCGCGGGGAGGTCGTGGACGCACGCCGGGAGGCTCCGGGGGGTGAGCCGCAGGGCATGGTCGTGGACGCGCTTCGGCAACTCGATCATGGGGGCTCCAACGGTGGCCGGTCGCTGCTGGGGTCCTACCCCGCGGCGCCCGGACATAGTGGCCGTTCCGCCCCGAACCGGGGCGGACGCCGACGGCAGGGCCCTTCGCCCCGGGGCGAGGGACCCCGCCCCACGTCGAGGCGCGCGTGCTGCGGAAAAGGGAGGAGGGGAGCCCGCGCCGCTCAGGCGAGGTACACCGCCGCCAGGGCGAACGCGGCGGCGCCCGCGCCGACGGCGGCCTGGAAGGGGCGCGAGGCGGCCCACCCCTGCCATGGGCCCTCGAAGCGCCGGAACGCCGCGCAGAGGACCATCAGGAGCAGCGCGAACACGGGAAGCCAGGCGAGCCGGGCGGCGACCCAGCCGAGGCCGTCGGGGGCCGAGGTCAGCCCGGTGACGGGCGCCTCGGCCGACGTGGCGACGAGTGCGGGCAGGGCCGCGGCCGTCAGGTGCCAGCAGAAGACGGTCAGCGCCGCCAGGTTCACCGCTGCCACGGGCGCCCAGGCGGCGNCGGCCCCCCAGCCGCTCCAGCGGCCCGCGCAGCAGGACGGCGGCGCCGGTCTGGACGGCGGCCAGGGCCGGGACGAACAGCGACGGCGGGTTCAGGTTGGAGCGGTCGGCCCCGGGCAGGCCCACCGCGCTCGCCGGGTAGCCCAGCATCAGAACCAGCACCGCCAGGGCCGCGGCGCCGCCCGCCACCAGGCCCCACGCCAGACGGCGGGTCAGGCGCCCCCGGGCCCACGAGATGCCCAGGAGGTAGGCGAACAGCCAGGCGGGCAGCACCGATGCGAACCCGGCCCAGGCGGGGACGAGCGCGCCCCAGGGGCCGTAGAGGAGCAGGTCCACGGCGGCGACGGGGAGCGCCAGGGCGGCCGCGGCGCACGGGCCCATTCGGCGTTCGGCGGCGACGGCGAGCGGGGTGAGCAGCGTCGCGGCCATGTAGACGCCGATGAACCACAGCGGTTGGAGGACCAGCAGCACCAGGCTGCGTACGGTGGCCTCCGGGGCACCGGCGGCGGTCAGGGCCGCGGCGGCCGCGCCCCAGACGGCGGCGACCAGCACGACGGGGCGGCCGAGCCGCCGGGCGCGCGTGAGCAGCCAGGACCGGTCGGACTCCCCGCGCTCACGGGCGCGGTCCAGGGCGAGGGTCGACACGTAGCCGCCGACCAGGAAGAACAGGGCGAGGGTCTGCAGTACCCAGCTCAGGGGGGCGAGCTGGGGCAGGTCGCGCAGCGGGCTGGAGATCCGCAGTCCGCCGTCGCCCCAGAGCACGAGTGCGGTGACGAGCCAGTGGCCGAGTACGATCCCGCCCACACCGAGCGCACGCAGCCCGTCGAGCGCCCGCTCCCGGCCGGGCGGCGTGGAGGAGTCCAGCCGCACGAGGGTACGCCCGAGCCGTGACCGCACGGCCGCGCCCCATCGCGTCCCGATTCCCATATCCGCCCCAGTGCGCCCGGCGCCCTCTGTTCGGCACCCCTGTCCTCCATTGATGCCCGGAAGGGCCCGCCGCGTCGTCGCACTGAGGGGCGATGCGCCGCTTACCCCCTGGGAGGGAGGAGGCGGACGCCACGGTGATGAGGAGGTGGGGTGTCTCAGGAGGTCGGCGTCCGTTGCGCCGGTGTTGACGATTGCACGGAGTGTGCGTGGTCGCTGTCCTTGGCGGAGACGAGGTGAGCAGGGTGGTTCCCGGGCCCTGCTTGCCGGGCGGCGGGTTCCTCGCGGTCCGGGTGGGCGGCGGCTGGGCCGGTACCCCACTCGGTGGCCCCAGCCGAGCGACAGGCCACCGCTGTGTGAGGTGGGAGAGCGGCGACGACGAAGGTCGTCGGCCCTCACCGCAGCGCTGTCGACCCCCGGGTGTGTGCGTGGCCGCCATTGATGGCGGCGACGGCGAGAGTGGGGCGCTTCCCCGGCCCTGCCTGCCGGGTGGCGGGTCGCTCGCGGTCCGGGGTGGGGGCGGTCCCTTGGCCTGCAGCCCAACGCCCGGCATGCCCATGACCTGGGTGAACACTTCCCGTTAAGCGGGGATGGGGCCGGGAAGCGCGCCCAGCGCCACCCCGGCGGCCCAGCAGGTACCCCTCTCTGCGACCCCGGCCGGGCGACAGGCCACCGGAATGTGAGGTGGAAGGCGGCAACGAGAAAGGTCGGCGGCCCCCACTGCAGCACTGTCGGCCCCCAGGCGCGTGCGTGGTCACCGTGGTGGGCAGCGACGGAGTGAGCAGAGCGGTTCCCGGGCCCTGCTTGCCGGGCGGCGGGCCCCTCGCGGTCCGGGTGGGCGGGTGGCTGGGCCGGCGCCCCTCTCTTTGGCTCAGGCGGGCGGCGGGTTGGCGGAGTGTGAGGTGGAAGGCTGCGACGCAGGTCGGCAGCCCGCCCGGCAGCACTGTCGGGTGGCGGGCGTGCACGCGGTCGCCGTGATCAGCAGCGACGGCACAGCTGGTGCCCCGCTCACGGCCCCGGCCGGGCGGCAGGCCGTCGGGGTGCAAGGCGGCAAGGGCGGCGACGACAAAGGGTCGGCGGCCCTTGCCCCAGCGTCGTCGGGTGGCAGGTGTGTGCGTGGTCGCCGTGTCGGGCGGCGACGGCGGGAGCGGGGCGGTTCCCGGGCCCTGCTTGTCGGGCGGCGGGTTCCTCGCGGTCCGGGAGGGCGGCGCGGCACCGGGGTTCGCGCTCTTCTGCGCCCGTGGCGGCCGCCGGGCCGGTGTGGTGAATCCTGGCATGGCCGTGACCTGGGTGAATACTCCGCGTTAAGTGCGGGCGGGGGCGGGAAACGCGCCCAGCGACGTTCCCGGCGGCCCCGGGGCGACGAACACCGCGATTCCAGAACATGTTCTGCAAGTGGTATGCCCTGTTCCTGTCCGACTGGTGGATTCGGCGCGGTCGTGGAGGCGGGGACGGGGGCGCCCGGCCCCCTCGGCCGGGCTCCCGGGGCCCGTGCGGGGCCGATATCGGCTACACGCGGTGACATTAGGTCCGGCAAACGGCCCCGGTGTGCCGTTTGGGGTCTTTCTAGAGGCAGAACCTGTTCTGGTATCGCGATGAACGTGCACCCGCGCCGCCCGTCAGGCCGCCCCGGCGGCCGGGAAACCGGGCGAACCGGACACCGGGCCGGTACCGGCGGGGGGTGGTGTCAATCGGTTGTTGCAACGAGGAAGTCGTTGAGGGCCTCGGCGGGGGTGCGGTAGCCCAGGGTCTTGCGGGGCCGGTTGTTGAGCAGGTCCTGGACCCGCGCCAGCTCGTCGGCCCCGACTTCGTTGAAGTCGGTGACGCCCTTGGGGAAGTAGTCGCGCACCAGCCGGTTGGTGTTCTCGTTGGTGCCGCGCCGCCAGGGCGAGTGCGGGTCGCAGAAGAACACCGGAACCCCGGTGGCCACCGAGAACTCGGCGTGGCGGGCCATCTCGATGCCCTGGTCCCAGGCCAGGGACCGCTTGAGCGCGGCGGACAGGGCGCCGATGTGCTCGGACAGGGCCGCCCCCACGGTCTCGGCCCGCCGGTCCTCGACCTTGAGGAGCACCGCGAAGCGGGTGGAGCGCTCGGCCAGGGTCGCGATGGCTGAGGCGTTGTCCTTTCCGATGACCAGGTCGCCCTCCCAGTGGCCGGGCACGGCCCGGTCGTCGGCCTCGGGCGGGCGCTGGCTGATGTGGACCATGCCCTGGATGCGGTTGCGGCCGCGGCCGGTGCCCGCGGCCCGGGAGCGGGGCCGGCGGGCGCTGCGCCCCGGGCAGCGCGGCCTCCGCGCGGCCAGGGCCTTGACCTGTTCGCGCAGGCTCCCTTTGGCCTGGACGTAGAGGGCCTGGTAGATGGTCTCGTGGCTGACGCGCATGCCGGACTGGTCCATGGCGGCCGGTCTGCCCGCGACCTGCTGGGGCGACCAGCCCTGGGCCAGGTCGGCGGCCACCCGGGCGCGCAGTTCGCGGTTGCCCTCCAGCTTGCGGGGGCGGGGGCGGGGGCGCCGGGCGCGTGCGGTGGCCTGGATCTGGGCGGGCAAGGCCCGGTAGGCGCGGGGCGAGGGGGACAGGTTTCGCCTCTTCTCGCGCCAGATCGTGGTGCGGCAGCGG
>NZ_ANBH01000326.1 GCF_000341185.1 Nocardiopsis chromatogenes YIM 90109 | reverse complement strand
ACCCGGACCGCGAGCGGCCCGCCGCCCGGCAGGAAAGGCCCGGGAACCGCCCCGCTTACTCCGTCGTCGCCATCAACGGTGACCGCGCACACGCCCAGCGGCCGACAGCGCTGCGGTGAGGGCCGCCAACCTTCCTCGTCGCCGCCCTCCACCTGGCACCCCGGCGGGTCTGGTGCCCGGCCGGGGTCGGTGGGCGGGGCACCTGTTGTGCCGCCTTCCCGGACTGCGAGGGGCCTGTCGGACGGCAGGCAGGGTCCGGGAACCGCCCTGCTCACTCCGTTGCCGCCAAGAACGGCGACCATCCGCACACCCGTCACCCAGCAACGCTGCTGGAAGGGCCGCCGATGCTTGTCGTCCGCCGGGTCAGACGATGCCGTTCTCGTAGGCGAACACGACCGCCTGGGTCCGGTCGCGGAGGGCGAGCTTCATCAGGATGCGGCCCACGTGGGTCTTGACCGTCTGTTCGGATAGCACCAGTTCCTCGGCGATCTCGCCGTTGGACAGCCCCTTGGCCATCAGCCGCAGCACGTCCGCCTCGCGCGGGGTCAGGGAGGTGTAGGCCTCCGGGCGGGCGGTCGTGCGTTCGCGGCGGCGGGCGGCGATGTCGGCGATCAGGCGCTTGGTCACCGACGGTGCCAGCAGCGCGTCCCCGCGCGCCACCGTGCGCACCGCCGCGCGCAGGTCGTCCACCGGGGCGTCCTTGAGCAGGAACCCGCTGGCGCCCGCGCCCAGCGCCTCGTACACGTACTCGTCCAGGTCGAACGTGGTCAGCACCAGCACCCTGGTGCCGGACCCGGCCCCGCCCGCCCCGTCGCACGGCGGCGGCTCCTCCCCGCCCTGCGGCACCTTCCCGCCCTGCGGCTCCTGTGGCGGGTCCTCGCCGGTGATCCGGCGGGTGGCCTCCAGGCCGTCCATCGCGGGCATGCGCACGTCCATCACGACCACGTCCGGCCGGTGCTCGCCCGCGAGCCGCACGGCCTCCCGGCCGTCGGCGGCCTGCGCCACCACGCTGATGTCCTCGGCCGCGTCCAGGAGCGCGGCGATCCCGTCGCGCACCATCGCCTGGTCGTCTGCGACTATCACGGTGATCGGCACCGGACCACCCTACTGCGGGCCGCCCGCCGCCAGGGGAAGCCGGGCCTCCACCGAGAAGCCGCCCCCCGGGGTCGGCCCCGCCCGCAGGGTGCCGCCGAGGACGGCGGCCCGCTCCCGCATGCCGACCAGGCCGTGCCCGCCGGAGCCGAGCCCGGCACCGTCCCCGCCCTGCGCCGACGGGCCGTTGGCCACCCGCACCTCCAGCGCGCCGTCCACCGGGGCCAGCGCCACCTCCACCCGCGCCCCGGGCGCGTGCTGCGCCGCGTTGCTGAGGGCCTCCTGCACGATCCGGTAGGCCGAGCGCCCCACCGCCTCCGACAGGGCCGCCTCCCCCGAGCGGTCGTCCACCTCGACGCGCATGCCCGCCGTGCGCGCCCCCTCGACCAGCTCCCCGAGCCGGTCCAGTCCCGGCTGCGGCGCCCGTTCGGCGTCCTCGCCCTGCTCGCGGAGCAGCCGCACCACCCTGCGCATCTCGGTGAGCGCCTCGCGGGAGGCGTCGCGGATGGTCGTGAAGGTCTCCGCCGCGCCGTCCGGCAGCCCCGGGTACTTGTAGGGCGCCGCCTCGGCCTGGATGGCGATCATCGACATGTGGTGCGAGACCACGTCGTGCAGCTCCCGGGCGATGCGCGAGCGCTCCTCCAGCGCCGCCTGCCGGTCGTGCTCGCGGCGGCGCAGCTCCGCCTCCCGCGCCAGCTCCCGCTGGGCCGACAGGCGCCCCCGCACGTTCGCCCCGAGCGCCGCGATGCCCGCCGCCAGGGCGCACGGCCACAGCGTCTGCAGCAGCGGCGCCCCGGCCAGCGGGGCGGCGGGCAGGAAGCCGGCGAGCGCGGTCGCCACGGCCACCCCGGCCGCCGCCCGGCCGCCGTGGGCGACGGCGGCGGCGTACACCAGCACGGCCATGACCACCAGCCCCGCCGCCGGCCACGGCCACAGGTCGTTGGGCGGGTCCCCGAACGCGCCGATCGAGGCGACCGTCAGGACCAGGCCTCCCAGGCCCAGCCGCCACGCCAGCAGCGGCACGGCCGGGACCAGCGCCAGCGGCAGCCCCGCCGCCGCCCCCAGCGTCCACGCCAGCGGCGGTGGCAGCATGTGGAAGAAGGCGAGCTGGGCCCCGGCCGCCGCCGAGGCGCCGACCGAGGCGGCGCCGAGCACACCCCAGGCGATCCGCTCGCGGACCAGCACCCTCGGTCCGCGTTCCGCGTCGGCGGGCGGCGGAGGGTCCCCGTCGGAGGGCATCAGCAGCCACAGGACCCCGTAGACGCCGAGCGCGGCCACCGCGGTGCCGGGCATGAGCAGCACTGCCGCCACCCGCAGGGCGATGCGCCCCGCCCGGGAGCGGCGGGCGAAGGCCGCGCACACGCCCGCGACCAGCCGGGTGTCCCGGGGGCGGCGCGGGCCGCCGAGCAGCCGCATGGGCCCGCCGGGTCGGCGCACCGGGGTGCGCCACACCGCGTCGACGACCCCGTCCACCACCGGGATCGCGGCGCGGCCGGGCGACGGCGGGGACGGTGCGGCGCGCACACCGCTCTCCTCGCGGCGCACCCGGACGTTGTCCCCGACCGCCAGGGCGGCGACGGCCGTGAAGGCGTACACCAGCGCGTCGGAGAGATCGCGTCCGGAGAACATCCCCTGGACGAGGAAGACGACGGCGGTGCCTCCGACCACGGTCGCGATGCCGCGCCGGTACTGGGCGCCGACGAGGAACAGCACGATCAGCAGCGGCGGCAGCGCGAGGTCGGGAACGCCCGTCTCGACCGGGATGTCGCGCGGCAGGAAGAACGCCGTGGACAGCGCGGGCAGCATCAGCCGCCAGGTCAGCAGAGGGGAGCGCGCGAGCAGCAGCAGGGGGGCGCCGCACGCGGTGCCCACGGCGAGCGCCGTCAGCCGGTCGACCCCGAGGTCGTGCAGCTCGGGCCCGACCGCCCACGCGGTGAACAGCGCCGCGACGACCAGGATGAGCTGCCGGTTCGCCGCGGCGCGGCCGCGGGCCTGCGGCCTTCCGGCGGCGTGCACCAGCCACAGCAGGGGGTACAGCAGCGCGGGGAGCACGGTCAGGACGAAGAGCAGGCGCACGCGCCGGACCGGGCGCCCGGACCGGGCGGCCGCCTCGGCGCAGACGCCGCCGACCAGGGGGCGGGGGACGGGCTCGGGCGCGGGGGCGGGCAGGATGCGCTCCAGCTCGGACGGGGCCCGCCACAGGGCGTCGTGGAACGCCCTCCCGAACCGGGACGGGGCCCGTGCCCCGCGCTCGTGCCCGACTGCGCCCTCGTCCATGCCGCTCCCGCCCGTGACAGCCCCGTCGGACCGAACGTTAGGCCCCGGTCGGGGCCGCCGCCATCACCCTGAGGCGGGAGATCACGACAACGGGCGGTGAGCGGGGGCGGGGCGGGCCGCAAGGAAGCCGTGCGGGAGAGCCGTGACACCGGGGGCCCCGGAGAGCGGCGCGGGTGCGGCCTCCCCCCCCGGCCGCCCCGACGATCTCGGAAAGCGGCTCCGCACGTGCGGTTTCAGGCGCTTCTCCCGGTATCGGCGACACGGGGGTCCGGGCGGAAAGGTCGGAGGACTACCCTCGATACCGGCCCACAAGGCCGCAGTCGGAACGGAAAGGCAACGGTGCCTGCGAATGGATGCGCGTACCTACATCGAAGAGCATCGCGGCGAGTTCGTCGCCGCCCTCAAGGAATGGCTGGCCATCCCCTCCGTCTCGGCGGACCCCGACCGGCACGGTGACGTCCGGCGGTCGGCCGAATGGCTCGTCCGCCACCTCAAGGACACCGGGTTCCCCACGGCCGAGGTCTGGGAGAGCGACGGCCTGCCCGCCGTCTACGCCGAATGGCCCGCCGCCGACCCCGGCGCCCCCACCGTCCTCGTCTACGGCCACCACGACGTCCAGCCGGCCGACCCCGCCGATGGGTGGGAGACCGACCCCTTCACCCCCGTCGAGCGCGGCGACCGCCTCATCGGCCGCGGCGCCTCCGACGACAAGGGCCAGGTCCTCTTCCACGCCCTGGGCGTGCGCGCCGGGCTGGCGGCCTCCGGCGCCGACGCCCCGCCGGTCACCCTCAAGCTCCTCGTCGAAGGCGAGGAGGAGTCCGGCTCGCCCCACTTCGCGGACCTGCTCAACGCCCGCCGCGACCGCCTCGGCTGCGACGTGGTCGTCGTCTCCGACACCACCATGTGGGCTGCCGACACCCCCTCCATGTGCGTGGGCATGCGCGGCCTGGCCGCCGGACAGATCGACCTCTACGGCCCCGACCGCGACCTGCACAGCGGCACCTTCGGCGGCGCCGTGCCCAACCCCGCCGCCGTCCTGGCCGACCTGCTGTCGGGCCTGCACGACGCCGACGGGCGCATCGCCGTCCCCGGCTTCTACGACGACGTCGTGGAGATCGGAGAGGAGGAGCGCGACCTCATCGCCCGGCTCCCCTTCGACGAGGGCGAGTGGCTGGCCACCGCCTCCAGCCGGGCCGTCTCCGGCGAGGCCGGGTACAGCACCCTGGAGCGCATCTGGGTGCGCCCCACCGCCGAGATCAACGGCATGTGGAGCGGCCACACCGGCTCCGGCGGCAAGACCATCGTCCCCTCCTCCGCCCACGCCAAGCTGAGCTTCCGCCTGGTGCCCGACCAGGAGCCGCTGCGCATCCAGCAGGCCGTGCGCGCCTATGTGGAGGCGAACGTCCCCGACGGCGTGACCGCCGAGGTGTCCTTCTCCGGCCCCGGCGTGCGCCCCTGCGCCTCCGACCTGACCTCCGACGCCGTGCGCGCCGCCCGCGCCGCCATGTCCCGCGCCTTCGGCACCGAGGTCCTCTACACCCGCGAGGGCGGCAGCGGCCCCGAGGCCGACCTGGCCGACATCCTCGGCGCCCCGCTGGTGTTCGTCGCCGTCGGCCTCGACGACGACCGCATCCACGCCCCCAACGAGAAGGTGGAGGTCCCCCTCCTCCTCAAGGGCGCCGAGAGCGCCGCCTACCTGTGGGAGGGCCTGGCCCAGCACGGCTGACCCCTCTCCTGCACCGCACCGCTCCGACCCAGGAAGCCCAGGAAGGCCCCATGAGCACGCCCGACCCCATGCCCCTGCTGTCCCGTAGCGCCGTCGACATGGCCGGGCACCGGCGCGGCGACGAGGAGTGGCTGGAGAAGGCCTGGGCCGATCCCGCGACCCGGGTGCTGGTGCTGGAGGGCGGGGACCCCGTCACCTACGGCTGGCGCAACCTGATGTCCCGCCAGTCGCGGGCGCTGGTGCGCGACACCGGCGACGGCGTCCGGCTGGAGTTCGCCGCCCCCGCCGAGGCGCCCTCCGGCGAGCGGTACCTGCTCGGTGTGGGCGCCGAGGGGAACGCCTACTTCGCGGTGCACGCCGCGGAGGGGGACCCCCTGGAGGAGGCCGGGCGCGCGCCCGGGGTGCGCGCGGCGTCCCTGCGGGAGGCCGGGGCGGTGCTGGACGACGCCGAGGCCGGGCTGCTCACCCACGCCGTGGCGCTGGCCAACTGGCACGCCTCGCACCGGTTCTGCCCCATGTGCGGGGCGCCGACCCGGACGTCGGCCGCCGGGCACGTGCGGGTGTGCGAGCGCGAGGGCACCGAGCAGTTCCCCCGCATGGACCCGGCGGTGATCATGCTGGTGGTCCGGGAGGACCCGGACGGCGAGGAGCGGTGCCTGCTCGGGCACAACCCCGCTTGGCCGCAGAACCGCTACTCGGTGCTGGCGGGCTACGTCGAACCCGGGGAGTCCCTGGAGCACGCGGTCGAGCGCGAGGTCGCCGAGGAGGTGGGTGTGGCCGTGGCGGACCCGGAGTACGTCTCCTCCCAGCCGTGGCCGTTCCCGCGCAGCCTGATGGTCGGCTTCACCGCCCGCGCCGTGGGCGAGGCCGAGCGCACCGACGAGCAGGAGATCACCGACGTGCGGTGGCTGTCCCGCGAGGAGCTGCGCGCGGCGGCCGAGGACGGCGCGGTCGCGCTCCCCGGGCGGGTCTCGATCGCCCGGCTGCTCAT
>NZ_ANBH01000325.1 GCF_000341185.1 Nocardiopsis chromatogenes YIM 90109 | reverse complement strand
CGGCCGCCCGCCGCCTCGGCGGCCGTCCCGGCCCCGGCGAGCTCGGCGGGCAGCGGGGTGAGCGGGTTGGTGCAGCTGGTGACCACGTCGCGGGACAGGTCGGCGACCTTGCGGCCGCGCGAGCGGGCCGCCGAGCGCAGCTTCTCGAAGGCCTCGCGCGGTGTGAGCCGGTGCCGCTCGGCGAGCACCCCGATGGCCTGCTCGACCACGACCCGCGTCTGCAGCGCGTGCTCCAGCTGGGCGACGGTGATGCGCAGCCGCTCCACCTCGGTCGCGTCGTCGCCGGCCCGCGGCGGCGCGGGCGGGGTCTCGGCGGTGCGCTGCTGCTCGGCCGCCAGGATGTCGGCCAGAACCATCGCGTTGACCAGGTCGGGGACCTGCTCGCCCTGCACGCTCCAGCCGCCGGGCGTGCGCCGGATGACCCCCGCCTCGGCCGTCGTCTCCTCGCCGTCTGTGGTCCGGCTCTGTGCTGCCACGTGGTCCCCCTCGTGATCTGGGCCCCGGCCGGTCCGTGCGGTGCGGGCCGGCCGGGCGGCGCGGTGCGCCCGGGAGGTGCCGCCCGGAGGCGGCCCGCCTCAGGCGAGCGCGGCGATCTTCTCCTTGACCTGCTTGGCGGACGGGTTGGTGAGCGCCGCGCCGTCGCCGAACAGCACGGTCGGAACCGTCTGGTTGCCGCCGTTGACCTGCATCACGTACTCCGCCGCGGCCGGGTCCTGCTCGATGTCCACCTCGTCCACGGCGATGCCCTCTCGCGCGAGCTGGCTCTTGAGCCGCTTGCAGAAGCCGCACCACGGCGTGGTGTACATCGTGATCGGACCGGTGCTCGGGGTGGTCATCGAACCTCTCCTCGTTCCGTACAACAGGTCGTCGCCGGTGCACGCCGCCCGAAGGCGATCACAACACCGCCTAGTGACAACGCGGCGGGCCTCCCCGAGCTTCCCCGTATCGGCCGCATCACCTCGTGGGACGCCTCCGGTGTCCGGGTGGTTCCCGCGAGAACCCCTGCGGCGGCGGCGTTCGCGCGCGTTCCCCGCCGTCCACAGGGGCGCTTTGCGACTGCGCACACGTGCGCCGGGGCCCCCGATACTTGAGAGACTCGACGGGCGGAGCGGAGCGCGGGTGGCCGGAGTCGGCCGCGCTCCGCCGGCCGGGAGCCGACACGGCCGACACGGACCAGGGAACGGAGGAGCCGCATGGACCCCGACCGCGTGCTGGAGGGGCTGGACCCCGAACAGCTTGAGGCGGCGCGCGCCCTGCGCGGGCCGGTGTGCATCCTGGCGGGGGCGGGGACCGGCAAGACCCGCGCCATCACGCACCGGATCGCGCACGCGGTGGCCTCCGGTGTCGCGGCCGAGCAGCAGGTCCTCGCGGTCACCTTCACCACCCGCGCCGCGGGCGAGATGCGCGGGCGGCTGCGCGCCCTGGGCGCCCCCCGGGTGCAGGCCCGCACCTTCCACGCCGCGGCGCTGCGCCAGCTCTCCTACTTCTGGCCGCAGGTGGTGGGCGGCCCACCGCCCACGCTGATCGACTCCAAGCTCCAGGTGGTGGCGCGCGCCGCCCGGGACTGCGGGGTGGAGGCCGACCGGACCGCCCTGCGCGACCTGGCCTCGGAGATCGAGTGGTCCAAGGTGACCCAGGTGCGCCCGGCCGACTACGAGAGCGCCGTGGCCAAGGCCGGGCGCACCGCCCCGATGGCCCCGGTGGAGGTGGCCCGGGTCTTCGAGGGGTACGAGGAGATCCGCCGCGAGCGCAACCTGCTCGACTTCGAGTCGATGCTGGAGCTGACCGCCGCCATGCTGGCCGAGCGCCCCGAGATCGGCGAGCGCGTGCGCGACCAGTACCGCTACTTCGTCGTCGACGAGTTCCAGGACGTCAACCCGCTGCAGAAGCTGCTGCTGGACGCCTGGCTGGGCGACCGCGACGACCTGTGCGTGGTGGGCGACCCCGGCCAGACCATCTACTCCTTCGCCGGGGCCACCCCCGCCTACCTGACCCGCTTCGCCGCCGCCTACCCGCACGCCACCGTGGTGCGGCTGGTGCGCGACTACCGGTCCACCCCCCAGGTGGTGAAGGTCGCCAACGACGTCCTCAAGCGGTCCCGGCCCGTCGGCGGCGGCGACCAGCGGATCGAACTCCTCGCGCAGCGCCCCGACGGGCCCGACCCCTCCTACACCGAGTACGACGACGAGCCCGCCGAGGCCTCCGCGGTGGCCCGCCGCATCGCCGCCCTGGTCGACTCGGGCACCCCGGCGCGGGAGATCGCGGTCCTGTTCCGCACCAACTCCCAGTCCGCCGCCTACGAGCAGGCCCTCGCGGACGCGGGCATCGCCTTCACCGTGCGCGGCGCCACCCGGTTCTTCGAGCGCCAGGAGATCAAGCAGGCCGTGCACACCCTGCGCGGGGCCCGGCAGGGCGGGGGAGGCGAGCCGCTGGCCGGGACCGTCCGGCCGCTGCTGGCGCCCCTCGGGCTGACCCCCGAGGCGCCCGAGGGCCGCCAGGCGCGCGAGCGCTGGGAGTCGCTGGCGGCGCTGGCCCAGCTCGCCGACGACATCGCGGTGGAGCGGCACCGCGGCTCCTGCGNGTGAGGGCGGGGCCCCGCCCTCACCGGGGGCGGGGCCCCTGCCGGCCGAGTGCCCCTGCGGGCGCCCCTACACCGCCACGCTGGACGACTTCGTGGAGGAGCTGGAGGCCCGGGTCGCCACCGAGCACGCCCCGGAGATGGAGGGGGTCACCCTGGCCTCCCTGCACGCGGCCAAGGGCCTGGAGTGGGATGCGGTCTTCCTCGTCGGCCTCACCGAGGGCACGCTGCCCATCGTCTACGCCGAGACCGACGAGCAGGTCGAGGAGGAGCGGCGGCTGTTCTACGTCGGCGTCACCCGCGCCCGCGAGTACCTGTCGATGTCGTGGGCGCTGGCGCGCTCCCCGGGCGGGCGCAAGGGGCGCCGCCCCAGCCGGTTCCTGGACGGGCTGCGCCCCGCCTCCCCGTCGCTGGCCTCGGGCCGCCGCGACCGGGCCCGCACCGGGAAGGTGGTGCGCTGCCGGATCTGCGGGAACACCGTCACCGACGCGGCCGAGCGCAAGGTCGGCCGGTGCGCGGACTGCCCGGCCGACTACGACGAGGCGCTGCTGGAGCGGCTCAAGGAGTGGCGCAGGAGCACCGCGCAGCGCCAGGGGGTCCCGGCCTACGTGGTGTTCACCGACGCCACCCTGCAGGCGGTGGCCGAACTGGAGCCCACCGGGGTGTCCGAACTGTCACGGATATCCGGTGTCGGCGCCGTGAAGCTGGAACGCTACGGTGAGGCGGTGCTGGCCCTGTGCGCGGGGGAGGAGCCCCCGGTGCCCGAGGAGGAGGGGGAGCGCGATGGCGGATGACGAGGCGGCGCCGGGCGGGGAGGCGGCCGCGGGCGGCCAGTCCCTGGGGTCCCTGCTGGGCATCCTCGACCTGGAGCGGATCGAGGACGACATCTTCCGGGGCTCCAGCCCCGACCACGGCCCCCAGCGGGTGTTCGGCGGCCAGGTCGCCGGGCAGGCGCTGGTGGCCGCCGGGCGCACGGTGCCCCCGGAGCGGGCGGTGCACTCGCTGCACGCCTACTTCATCCGCCCCGGCGACCCGTCGGTGCCCATCGTCTTCCAGGTGGACCGGGTCCGCGACGGGCGCTCCTTCACCACCCGCCGGGTGACCGCGGTGCAGCACGGCCGGGCGATCTTCACCCTGTCGGCCTCCTTCCACAAGGCCGAGCCGGGCCTGAGCCACCAGGTGCGCATGCCCGAGGTGCCCGGCCCCGAGGAGCTGCCCACCGCCCGCGAGCGGCTGGAGAAGGCGCTGGGCACGGTGCCGCGGTTCGCCTACTGGCACCCGATCGAGATGCGCCCGGTGGGCGCGATGTCCTTCGAGGTCGGCGCCGACCCGGCGCTGCGCACCACCGAGAACCTGGTGTGGATCCGGGTCGACGGGCGCCTGCCGGACGAGGACCTGCTGCACGTGTGCCTGATGACCTACGCCTCGGACCTGACCCTGCTGGACACGGTGCTGCTCCGGCACGGGCGGTCCTTCGAAGGCATCTCCATGGCCAGCCTCGACCACGCGATGTGGTTCCACCGGCCCTTCCGCGCCGACGAGTGGCTGCTCTACGCCCAGGAGACCCCGTCGGCGGAGGGGGCGCGCGGGCTGGCCCGCGGCCTGTTCTACACGCGCGAGGGCGAGCTGGTCTGCTCGGTGGTGCAGGAGGGGCTGATCCGGGTCGTCGGCGACGGCGGCTGAGCCCGCGCGGTTCCCCGCGCCCCCGGCCGGATCCGGACGAAATCGCAGGTCAAAAATTGGTTGCCGCGAATCGGCGACCCCGTCTAGTGTTAACTCCCGTCAGCGACCGCGCATGGTCCGCGGCGAGAGCCGCGTACCTGACCGAGAGGAGGTGTCCCATCCGATGATCGTCACGAAGAGCGAATTCGGTGCCGTGTCCGGCACGGCCCCGCGCTTCATGGTGCTCTCCGCCGACGTGTGGGGCACCGAGCGCGGCGCCCAGTTCGGCCGTACCGCCTATTCCGCCCGTAGCGGCCTCGACCAGTCCTTCGGCACCACCGGCGGCGCCCGGCGCCTCCGCGGCATGAAGGCCGGCCTGACCCAGGCCGACGTCAGGCTCGCGATCACGGGAGGAGTGCGTCCGGTTCAGGCCGAACGCGGACTGCCCGGGTTCGTTCACGCAGCAACCCCGCGCCCGCAGGGCGCAGTGGGGGCGTGTCCATGGAGTAGACCGGCGTAGCTCACGCCGAGCGCGTCTTCCATGGCCGCGGCCCCGCACAGGGGCCGCGGCCATATTCGTCTCCGCGGAACCGGTCCCCGCCCGAGGGCGGAGCCCGATCTCCGCGGCGCGGCACAAGGCACCGGCCCCGGATCGTAGATCCGACCGTCGAAGTCGCAACGCGTAGACGAAAGATCAGGAGGACACCGATGCTCGCGTCGGTCCTGGAGACTCCGTGGCTCGGTGAGGCCGAGGTTCCCTGCCGGAGGGAGCCCGACCTCTTCTTCGCCGAGGCGCCGGCCGATGTCGAGGCGGCCAAGGCCGTCTGCCAGAGCTGCCCCTTCCGGGAGCAGTGCCTGTCGGACGCCCTTGAGCGCCGCGAGCCGTGGGGGGTCTGGGGCGGCGAACTGCTCGTCGCCGGAAAGGTCGTCCCGCGCAAGCGTCCGCGGGGCCGCCCCCGCAAGCACCCGCAGCCCGTCGCGGCCTGACCGCGCGGCGCGGACGCCCCCGCTCCCACGCCCCGACATCCCCGGTTCACACCGAATCCGAGAGGAACCCCGAATCATGCTGAACGAACTCATGGCCGCCATGAAGTCCACCCCGCAGCCCGAGGGCGACGCCGCCCACCGCGACCGCGAGCGGCGCAGGCTGTCGGCCCGGCAACTGCGGGCCGAGATGCGCGAGCACGCCCGCATGGAGCGCGCGCTCATGGAAATAGGGTGGTCGCGCCTGTGTTGACGGCGCGACGGCGTTTGCGCCGGAGGCCGGAGCCCACCAGGGCTCCGGCCTCCGGCCGTTCCGGGTCCGCCCAGGGTCCGACCAGGGGATCGGGGGGTCCTCGTCCCTAAAAATGCGCAATCTCCCCCTGTGGTATGGGTCAACTCTGGGATACCGTGACGTTGTGCCTCAGAACACAGAGATCGAGGTACGGCGGAGCGCCCGCCGCAGGCGGACGGTATCCGCCTACCGCGACGGGAACAAGACGGTCGTCCTCGTCCCCGCCACGTTCTCCCGCGCCGAGGAGAAGCGCTGGGTGAGCCGGATGCTGGACCGGCTCGAGGCCAGGGAGGAGCGCCGCCGCCCCGATGACGCGGCGCTGCACGAGCGCGCCGTGGACCTCGCGGAGCGCTATCTGGACGGGCTGGTCAGCCCGGACAGCGTGCGCTGGGTGGACAACCAGAACACCCGCTGGGGGTCGTGCACCCCGGACGCCGGTGCCATCCGCCTCTCGCGCAGGCTGTCGGGGATGCCCGCGTGGGTGGTGGACTACGTGCTGGTGCACGAGCTGGTCCACCTGGTGATCCCGCACCACGGGCCCGAGTTCTGGGAGATGGTGCACCGCTACCCCAAGGCCGAGCGGGCCCGGGGGTACCTCGAAGGCGTCAGCGCCGCCTCCCGCCTGGCCGACGGCGGGAGCGCCGAGGAGTCCGCACCCGAAGAGGACGACGTCATCGAGGAGTGACCGTCCCCGGGGTGCCCGCCCCCGGCCGGGCGCGGGTTCCGCGCCGCACCGGCCCTCTTCGTGCCCGACGCCCCTGACGCGCTGCGGTCGGTCCGGAGCGCGGCGCCGTCCCCGCCTCCTCGGTCGGTGACGTTCCGTCTTGGGTGGTCAGCGCTGTGTGGCGCGAGGAGGGGGCCGACCGGTCCCGATCCGTCCGTGTTCGGGGGATTGACGTGCCTGTGACGCGAAATTACCTTCGCGTAAATTACTGGCCGGAAACACCGGGCGGTAACCCCGCACACGAAGGTAGGTACCGTGTCCCGTATCTCCCCCAGACCCGTCGCCGTCGTCCTCGGCACCCTGGCCCTGACCGGCCTGGCCGCCTCGCCCGCCGCCGCGGCGCAGGGCGCCGTGGACGGCACGATCTCGGCCGAGGGCCAGTCGTGCTCCTGGACCGACGGGGTCACCAGCGACCAGGCCCCCAACGCCCTGACCGTCGACCGCACCACGATCAACACGTCCGGAACCGGGAACCTGTCCTGTGACGGCGACACCACCGCCGCCCTCAACAACGACCCGAACGTGACCTTCGACGACGCCGCGGGCACCCTCACCGCGGACGTGCTGGACATCTCCGTCTCGGTGATCGGCATCACCTGCCGCTACCGGGCGACCGACATCACGGCCGAGCGCGACGGGGACACCCGCACCTACACCACCAGTGCCGACATCCCCCTCCACGAGGGCGGCTTCCTGTGCCCCGACCCCGCGTCGGTGACCGCCTCCCTCACCTTCCGCTGATCCCCGGCCCCGCCCGGGTCCCCTGACCGCGGTCCGGCGGTCCGGCCCCGGGCGGATACGGAAAGTGGCGGGGGCGCCACGTCCGGAGACCGCTCCCGGCGCCCCCGCCGCGCAGGCATTCCTCAGGACCGTGCGCGCACCGCCGCGGAGGCGGCCGCGAACAGCGCCCGGCAGGCCTCGTCCGTCGGGTCGGGGATGCCGTCGACCGGGAACCAGCCCAGGTCGTCCGACTCCTGCGGGTCGATGCTCAGCACGGCGCCGTCCGGGGCCACTGCCGCGAACTGCACGTCCAGGTGCCAGGTGCCGCCGCAGCACCCCACGTGGTGCCGGTCCAGGCGCACCGGCTCCGCAAGCACCTCCACCCCGCGGATGCCGCTCTCCTCCTCGGCCTCGCGCAGGGCCGCGCCGGCCAGGGTGGTGTCGGCGTCCTCGAAGTGGCCGCCGGTCTGCAGCCACAGCCCGACCTTGCCGTGCAGCGTCAGCACGCCCTTGGAGCCGGTCGGGTCGAGCACGGCGGCGCTGGCCGTCAGGTGCCCGGCCGCGCACGACCGGCTCAGGGCATCGGGGTGGGCGTCCATGTGCGCCAGGTAGGACCGGCGCAGCTCCTCGTTGTGCGCGTCGGGCGCGGACCAGGCCGACAGCACGGCCCGGACGTCGTCGGCCAGGCGGCTCATGCGCCCCCGTCCCCGTCGCCCTTGCCGTCCCGGCCGTCCCCGCCGTCCCCGCCGTCCTCATCGTCCTTGCGGTCCCGGCTCTCGCCGGGGTCCAGGTCCCCGGTCAGCCGGGAGATGTCCAGGTCCACGTCGCCGTCGGGACCGGCCACGAACGCGTCCGGGTCGTCCAGGTCCTCGCCGGAGGGCATCAGGTCCGGGTGCTCCCAGACCGCGTCGCGCCCCTCGGCGCCGCGCGCCTCGGTCAGGGCGGTCCACAGCCGTGCGGCCTCGCGCTGGCGCCGCGGGCGCAGCTCCAGCCCGACCAGCGTGGCGAAGGTGTGCTCGGCCGGGCCGCCGGTGGCCCGGCGCCGCCGGGTCGCCTCGGCCAGCGAGGCGGACTGCGGCAGGCGGCCGCGCACCGCGTCGTCCACGACCACCGACACCCACCCCTCGATCAGCGCGATCGCCGTCTCCAGGCGGGCCAGGGAGGCCTTCTGCTGCGGGGTGTCCTGGGGCTGCAGCAGCCCCTCCCCGCCGGACAGCGCCTCCTGGAGGGCCTCGGGGTCGGACAGGTCGATGCCGCCCAGCCGCTCCTCCAGCGCGCTCATGTCGAAGGACATGCCGGCCGCGTACTCCTCGATGAGGCCGTGCACGTGCGAGCGCAGCCACGGCACGTGCGCGTACAGCCGGTGCACCGCCGCCTCGCGGGCGGCCAGGTACAGCCGCACCTCCTCCTCGGGCACGCCCAGGCCCTCGCCGAACCCCTGCACCCCGGCCGGGATGAGCGCGGCGCGCCCCTCCCCGGCCAGCGGCAGGCCGATGTCGGTGGAGCCGACGACCTCCCCGGCCAGCTCACCGATGGCCTGCCCGGCCTGCTGGCCGACGAGCATGCCGCCCATCTGGCGCACCATGCCCATCAGAGGGCCGGCCACCGACTGCATCTCCTCGGGCATGTTGGCGCCCATCGACTCCACGATGCGGGAGGTGAGCGGGTCGCACAGCCGGGACCAGGCGGGCATGGTGCGCTCCACCCACTCCGAGCGGCTCCAGGCCTGCGACGTCTGGACGCCGGACGGCAGCGGGGTCGCGCCGTCCAGCCACAGGTCGGCCAGGCGCAGCGCCTCGGAGACCTTGGCCGAGTCGACGGGCGAGACGCTGGCGTCCCCCTTCTGGGAGACGGTGTGCCGGGCGATGTTCTTGGCCATGTCCCAGTTGACGCCGCCCGGCGACGCCTGCTGCGCACCGGGGGCGGGCTGGGCGGCCATCATGTCGGCGAACTGGCGCAGCATCTGCGCCATCTGCTGCGGGTCGCCGAGCGGGAACCCGCCGGGCATCCCCGGGCCCTCCCCGCCTGGGCCGCCGCTCCCGGAACCGGAGTCGCCCGAGCCGCGCCCCGACTCGTCGTCGGGGTCGTTGGGCATGCTGAAACCAAATGGCAGGTCGCTCACGATCAGACCTCAGGCAGGATAGGAATGTCTCCACTGTCACGTTAGCTGGGAGCAGGCCGGAGTGAGTACCCGAAACAGCCAGGTTCGCCCTGAGCACAGTCCGCGGGGTGACGGGCCGGTGGTGGCCGTGACAGGGGCCGCCACCGGTGTCGGCCGGCTGCTGGTGGAACGACTGGGGGCCGCCGTGGGTTCCGCCTCCGGCCCGCAGGGGCTGCCCGCCCCCGGGCGCGTCGTCGCCGTGGACGAGGGCCCGGCCCCCGACGGCCTGGCCGGGGCCCACGGGGTGGAGTGGCGCTCGGCCGACGTGTGCGACCCGGCCCTGGCCTCCCGGCTGCGCGGGGTGGACGTGGTGGTGCACGCCGACACCGACCGCTCGGCCGACACCCCGCGCCGGGAACGGCGCGCCCGTGCGGTGCGGGCCGCCCAGACCGTGCTCACCGCGGCCGCCGCCGAGCGGGTGCCGCAGGCGGTGCTGGTGACCGGGACCGCCGTCTACGGCGCCGCCCCGGACAACCCCGTGCCGCTGCCCGAGGACACTCCGGTGCGCACCGAGGGCGCCGACGGCCTGGCGGGGGACTTCGCCGAGGTGGAGGAGGTGGGCGAGCGGGCCCGCCGCGCCCACCCCGGGCTGTCGGTGGCGGTGGTGCGTCCGGCGCCGCTGGTCGGGCCGGGCCTGGACACCGTGGTCGGGCGGCACTTCGCCGCGCCCCGGCTGATCTCGGTCAAGGGGGTGGAGCAGCGCTGGCAGTTCTGCCACGTGGAGGACCTGGCCTCGGCGCTGGAGCTGGTCGCCCTGGGCGGGGCGGGCGGCGGCGACACCGCCCTGGCCGTGGGCTGCGACGGCTCGCTCGGCCAGGAGGAGACCGAGGAGATCACCGGCCTGCGCCGCTTCGAGGTGCCCCCGGGCATCGCCTTCGGCGCCACCGGCCGCCTGCACCGCGCCGGGATCACCCCGGCCGCCGCCGGGGACCTCAAGCACCTGGTGTACCCGTGCGTGGTGGACTGCGCCGTGCTGCGCGAGGCCGGGTGGAAGCCGGCCTACGGCAACGCCGATGCGCTGCGCGAGCTGGTGCAGGAGGAGGGGGAGGCCACCGCGATCGTCGGCCGCCGCCTGGGCCGCAAGGAGGCCGCCGTCACCGCCGCCGGTGCCGCGGGCGCCGCCGTGGCCGCGATCGGCACCGCGGCCGCCGTCCGCCGCCTGCGCAAGCGCCGCAAGTCCTGAACCGGGCCGCCGAACGTGGCCGGAGCCGGACGGGCGCATCCGGCCCCCGGCAGGGGACCATGGGCCGGGGGCATCCCCTCCACGGGGACGGGGGAGGCCGTGAACGTGCAATGGAACGTGCAAAGGCATGGACCACACGCCCGTGCAGTGGTCTAATGCGGGAACCACTTCACCAGCGGGGACGCGGGGAGCGAGGGCGACGGGGAGCCGCGGGCCGGGTCGTAGAGGACTCCAAGGCGCCACCGTCCACCCGGTGAGCTGCTTGGACGTTCCTCCTGCCGTCGTAGGGCGTTGATACGGTCATGCATGTGGAAGCCATCACTCTCGTAGGACTGCGCGACACCCCCATCAGCGTCGACGAGGCCGTCTCGGCCGTCGCCGACCCCCGGGCGGGCGGCACCGCCTTCTTCGTGGGCACCGTCCGCGACCACGACCACGGACGCGGCGTCACCGGCCTGGCCTATTCGGCCCACCCGACCGCCGAGGCCGAGATGCGCCGGGTCATGGAGAAGGTCGTGGCCGACACCTCCCGCGACGGCCGCCCGGTGTGGCGGGTCGCCGCCCTGCACCGCGTCGGCGACCTGGAGATCGGCGACAACGCGGTGGTGGTCGCCGCCGCGGCGGCGCACCGCGCCGAGGCCTTCGACGCCTGCCGCAGGCTGATCGACGACATCAAGGCCGAGGTCCCCATCTGGAAGCACCAGCGCTTCACCGAGGGCGACGCCGAATGGGTCGGCGCCTGCTGACGGTCGGTACGGCGGCACGCCGGAGGCGCCCGCCCCGCCGAGGGCCGTAGTCTGGACACCATGCTCCGTCGCGCCAAGACCCTCATCACCGCGGTCGTGCTGCTGGTCGGAATCGCCCTGGGAGCGGCGTTCCTGCCGGTTCCGTACCTGGTGGCCTCGCCCGGCATCTCGCTGAACACCATCGGCGACGACCCCGACGGCGACCCGGTCATCGAGATCGACGGCCGGGAGAGCTACCGCCACGACGGCGACCTGGCCATGGTCACCGTCCAGTACGCCGGCGGCCCCGGGCGGCGGATGGACATCCTCACCGTCATCAGCGCCTGGCTCTCGCCGACGCAGTCGGTGCTGCCTGAGGCCGCGCTCTTCCCGCCGGACCGCAGCGCCGAGGAGGTCAGCGAGTCCCAGACGATGGCGATGGACGAGTCGCAGACCACGGCGGTGGCGGCGGCGCTGGGCGAGATGGGCGTCGAGTACGACCTGCGGCCCGTCGTGGCCGCGGTCACCGAGGACGCCCCCGCCGAGGGCCGCATCGAGGCCGGGGACGTGATCCTGGAGGTCGACGGGGAGAAGGTGGCCGACAAGGGCGAGGCCGCCGAGCGGGTCGGCGACCGCGAGCCCGGCGACCCGGTGGAGCTGGCCGTCGAGCGCGACGGCGAGCGCGAGGACATCGAGGTCACCACCGCGGACGACGGCCAGGGCGGTGCCGTCGTGGGCATCATGATCGCCGACGACCCGGACTTCCCCTTCGACGTGGACTTCCAGATCGAGAACGTGGGC
The DNA here is from genome assembly GCF_000341185.1 of Nocardiopsis chromatogenes YIM 90109. Classification (GTDB taxonomy): domain Bacteria; phylum Actinomycetota; class Actinomycetes; order Streptosporangiales; family Streptosporangiaceae; genus Nocardiopsis_A; species Nocardiopsis_A chromatogenes. The sequence goes on along the minus strand of NZ_ANBH01000325.1, from coordinate 4,338 downwards.
GGCCCCAGCGCCGGGCTGATGTTCGCGCTCGGGATCATGGACCGCCTCGACCCCGAGGGGCTGACCGGCGGCGCGGACGTGGCCGGGACGGGCACCATCGACGCCGACGGCAAGGTCGGCGGTGTCAGCGGGGTCGCGCAGAAGATGGTCAGCGCCCGCAACGAGGGCGCCGACTACTTCCTGGTCGCGGCCGAGAGCTGCTCGCAGACCTTCGACTCGGCGGCCGCAGGCGACATGGAGGTCGTCAAGGTCGAGGAGCTGGGCGACGCCGTGGCCGCGCTGGAGACCATCAGGTCCGGCGGCGACCTGGGCGGCCTGCCCCGCTGCGAGCCCGGGGCCTGACCGCCGACCGCGCCTCTCCCCGCGTCACCGCGTCCCCACGTCCCCGCGTCGCCGACCCCGGGGAGAACGGCCCGGCACGCGCGGCCGGAGCGCCGGTCCCCCGGGACCGGCCACGGGGGCGGGGTCAGTCCTCGTCCTCCAGCAGGGTCAGCTCCAGCGCCGAGGTGAGCGCGGGCACCAGGTCCGGGCCGTTGAGCACCTGGTCCTCGCTGTCGTGGGCGCGCATCCGCAGCGCCGCGTGGCGGCCGCCGTCGCGCAGCACCCCGGCCACCATCCGGACCTCCTCGGAGCCGTCCTGGGCGGCGGCCCAGTCGCCCGTGCCGCCGCGCGGCGGGTCCAGCGTCTCGTCGGACCCCTTGACCACCAGGCGCTCCATGACCAGGGCGCACCCGGCCACCGCCTCGGGCCAGGCCATCCGGCCCAGCGCCTCCTCCAGCGGCATCCCGTCGGGGAGCGGCTCCTGCTCGACCGGGGTCAGCTCGGCAGGGTCGGCCGAGGCGTCCAGCCCCAGCATCGAGGCCAGCGCGGGCTCGCGCCGGGCCAGTTCTGCGGTGGGCACCAGGGCGTAGACCCGGGGCGGCTGGTCCCACCCCTGCTCGGAGGCGTGGCGCTCCAGGTCCATGACGGCTTCGCGGATGTTGAGAGTCACGCGTCCATGGTGCCCGATCACGGCCCCTGACGGCCCCGTCCCGGCCGAGTAGGGTCGGGGGGCACCGTGCACCGATACGCCGCCGATGCCGCGCCGATGTGATGTTGTCATCCGCCCGGCGCGGGGTTTCGGGAACCCGGGGCGCACGCAATAAGTTGCCGATACAGAGGGGCCCTGCCCCTCGCCGTCCATTGACGAACATGACGAGGGGGAGGCGTGAGCTTCCGAACGCCCGGCGCACCGACAGCGCGCATGCCTCGACGTAACCGGCTGCTCGCGCCCGTCGCGGTGGCCGTCGTCGTGATAGTCGCGGGTCTGCTGGTCGCCGCCAATTTCGTGACCGACTACAAGTGGTTCTCCTCGGTCGGTTACACCTCGGTCTTCTGGACCGAGATCCGTACCAGGGCCCTGCTCTTCGTGGGCGCGGCCGTGCTGATGACCGTGTTCGTCGGCGCGAGCGTGTACTTCGCCTACCGGACCCGGCCGCTGACCCGCCCGGCCAGCCTGGAGCAGCAGGGCCTGGACCGCTACCGGATGGCGATCGACCCGCACCGCAAGCTGTTCTTCTGGCTCATCGCCGGAGGCCTGGGGCTGCTCACCGGCGCCTCGGCCAGCGCGGAGTGGGGCACCTTCCTGCAGTGGGCCAACCGGACCCCGTTCGGCCAGGCCGACCCGCAGTTCGGCGTCGACATCTCCTTCTTCGCCTTCACCTACCCCTTCCTGCGCGTGGTGCTGGGCTACCTGTTCGCCGCGGTCGTGCTGGCGTTCATCGCCGCGGTGATCGTGCACTACCTGTACGGCGGCGTCCGGCTGCAGACCCAGGGCCAGCGGGCCACCCCCGCGGCGCGGGTGCACCTGTCGGTGCTGCTGGGGGTGTTCGTGCTGCTGAAGGCGGGCGCCTACTGGCTGGACCAGTACGGCCTGGTCTTCTCCGACCGGGGCTACACCTACGGCGCCTCCTACACCGACGTGAACGCGGTGCTCACCGCCAAGGTCGTGCTGGCCATCATCGCGGTGGTGTGCGCGGCGCTGTTCTTCGCCAACATCTACTTCAAGAACGCCATGGTGCCCCTGGTCAGCCTGGGGCTGCTGGTGCTCTCGGCGGTGCTGATCGGCGGCGTCTACCCCGCGGCCATCCAGCAGTTCCAGGTCAGCCCGAACGAGCAGCGGGCGGAGAACCCCTACATCACCCGCAACATCGAGGCCACCCGGGACGCCTACGGCATCGCCGATGCCGAGACGCAGACCTACGACGCCGAGACCGAGCTCACCCCCGAGCAGCTCGCCCAAGAGGCCTCCACCATCCCCAGCGTCCGCCTGGTCGACCCCTCGGTCGTCTCCCAGACCTTCCAGCAGATGCAGCAGGTCCGCGGGTTCTACCAGTTCCCCGACGTGCTGGACGTGGACCGCTACCAGGACGCCGAGGGCAACTCGGTCGACACCATCATCGCCGCGCGCGAGCTGGACGGGCCGCCCGAGGGCCAGGACAACTGGCTGACCCGGCACACCGTCTACACCCACGGCTTCGGTGTCGTGGCGGCCGCGGGCAACCAGGTCGACAACGAGGGCCGCCCGGTCTTCACGCAGTACAACATCCCGCCCACCGGCGAGCTGTCCGAGGTCACCGGCGAGTACGAGCCGCGCATCTACTACGGCCAGCAGGGCGCCGACTACGTGATCGTCAACGCCGAGCCCGAGTACGACTTCCCGCTCGACGCCGACGAGAGCACCGAGGACATCACCACCTCCGAGGACGTCGAAGGCGAGGGCGAGGCCGACGAGGCCCGTGCCCCGGCCGACGGCCAGGAGGACGGCCAGGACCAGCAGGACGGCGGGCAGGGCGGCGCCGAGCAGTCCCCCGAGGCGACGGAGGGCGAGGGCGGCGGCGAGGACGCCTCCGGCGGCCAGGCCACCAACCACTACGCCGGCGACGGCGGCGTCCAGCTGAGCTCGTTCTTCGACCGCGTGCTGTTCGCGCTCAAATACCGCGAGACGGACATCCTGCTGAACACCGCCATCACGGACGAGTCGAAGATCATGTTCGACCGGGACCCGTCGCAGCGCGTGGAGAAGGTCGCCCCGTTCCTCACCACGGACGGCAAGCCCTACCCGGCCATCGTCGACGGGCGCGTGCAGTGGATCGTAGACGCCTACACGACCAGCTCCGGCTACCCCTACTCCACGCCGATCGACTTCTCCCAGGCCACCGAGGACACCTTCAGCCAGGGCGGGAACAACACCACCGCCCTGCCGGGCAACCAGGTGAACTACATCCGCAACTCGGTGAAGGCGACCGTGGACGCCTACGACGGCACCGTCACGGTCTACGGGTGGGACGAGCAGGACCCGGTCCTGCAGACCTGGTCCAAGGCCTTCCCCGGGGTGGTCGCCAAGAAGTCCGACATCAGCGAGGAGCTGGGGAGCCACCTGCGCTACCCCGACGACCTGTTCAAGGTCCAGCGGGAGATCCTGAAGCGCTACCACATCACCGACGCCGACGCCTTCTACGGCGGCCAGGACTTCTGGGACATCCCCGCCGACCCGACCAAGGAGGGCGACAGCCCGGAGCCCCCGTACCGGCAGACGATCCGCTACCCCGGGGACGAGGACGGGAACTTCGCTCTGACCTCGACTTTCGTCCCGAGGGGCAGGGAGAACCTGGCGGCGTTCATGTCCGTGGTCAGCGATCCGGGCTCGGATGAGTACGGCAGGATCCGGATGCTGGAGCTGCCGCGGAGCAAGGTCATCCTGGGGCCCGGGCAGGTGCAGAACGCCTTCCAGTCCGAGGCGAGCGTCCGTGAGGTGCTGCTCCCGCTGGAGCAGAGCGACGCCACCACGGTGACCTACGGCAACCTGCTCACCCTGCCGTTCGGCGACGGAATGCTGTACGTGGAGCCGCTCTTCGTGCAGGCCGAGGGCGAGGCCGCCTATCCGCTGCTGCAGCAGGTCATGGTGGGCTTCGGCGACGAGGTGGCCATCGGCGAGAACCTCCAGGACGCGCTGAACAACCTCTTCGAGGGCGGGGAGGGCCCACTCGACGAGGAGGGCGCCGACACCGGCCAGGACGAGGACGCCTCCGAGGGCGACGCCGACGGCGGCGGGGGCGGCGGCGGGGGCGGCGACGCGCTCTCCGAGGCGCTGGACGATGCCGCCAAGGCCTACGAGGACAGCCAGAAGGCGCTGCAGGACGGCGACTGGGAGGCCTACGGCAAGGCCCAGGACGAGCTCGCCGACGCCCTGGAGCGCGCCGAGGAGGCCCGCGAGGAGGAGGACGGGGGGAACTAGCCCCTCCCGGCTCCGGCGGCCGGGGACGCCTCCCCGGCCGCCGGTCCTCCGCTCCGCGGTTC
>NZ_ANBH01000324.1 GCF_000341185.1 Nocardiopsis chromatogenes YIM 90109 | reverse complement strand
GGCCCGGTACTCGATCGAGTACCGGGCCTTTTCGCGTTCTCCGGAGGGCGTTTCCCCCTCCTGGCGGGTCCGGTTCCGGTGTGTTCCACAGCACAGGGCGCCGCCCCTCTCCTGTGCGGGTCGGGGGCACCTGTCCGGGGGGAGGGGGCGGAAGGCCCCCGCGGCGGTGCGTCCGCGCCATTCGGTTTGGCACCTGCGCGGATCCGCGCTACTGT
>NZ_ANBH01000323.1 GCF_000341185.1 Nocardiopsis chromatogenes YIM 90109 | reverse complement strand
TGGTATAGCGTTCACTGTCTCGACGGTCAGGGGCGGACCGGGGTTGACCGGTATGCCGGTCGATGGCCGGATTCGGCCGAGAGCCACCGGCCACTGGGGTCGGTGAGTACCATCGCGCCCTGGATACAAGGTGGGTCCCACGACGGTGCCGGAGGAGGACCGTCTCCTCGGCGTCTCCATTTCGTCTCCATGAGGGGGCCGTGGAGATCCCGTCTCCATGAGCCTCCGGGCGCCGCGGAGCACGGTAGTGCTCACCCGCGGACAGCGCCCGCGCGCGGTCGATGACCTGCAAGGGAGAACGAATCCTCCCACATGTTCGAACTCGCCCAGCGTCACGGCGAACCGGAGTGGAGGGCGGAGCTGTTCCCGCTGTCGGTGGACGGCATGATCGTCGCGTCCTCGATGGCGCTCCTTGCCGACGCCAGGAGGGGCAGCCGCGGGGGGTGCTCCCGTGGACGTTGCTCATCCTGGGCAGTCTGGCATCCCTAGCGGCGAACGTCGCGGTGGCCGAGCCGACGGTGTGGTCGGCGGTGATCCACGCTTGGCCGTCGTTCGCGCTGGCGGGCGCGTTCGAGCTGCTGATGCGCGAGTTCCGCACCGCCGCGAAGAGCGTACACACTGCGTCCGCAGCCGATGGGCAGGGCCACCTCGACGAGGCCCATAGCCAGCTAGGAACTCAATCGAGTGACAAGGACGTGCAGGTCTAGGGCCGTGGACACTGCCCGACCTCGGTGAACTCGCCGCGGGTGAGGGGCCTTCAACGTGGACGGCCTACGTAGGGCCGTAGAGACGGCGGTAGAAGCGAGGAACTACTGCTGTAGGTGCTTTGGGTCGTTCCACCGCCTGCATGTCCCGGCCCGGCCAGGACGGCGCCGCGGCGTCCGCACTGTTCATCATCCCCCATGAGGCGGTGAGATTTTGCGGAAACTCCTCTTGATGTTGGTGAAACGTATCACCTAGGTTAAACGACTAACCACGTGGCCGACCAGACCAGAGGCGGCGCGCAGGCCGCCGTGCGCTCAAGAGGAGAGTCCCGATGAACAGTCGCCCCAGACCCCTGCGTCCGCTCGGGAGCCGATGGTGAGCACTCGCACGGACGCCTCCTGGGCCCCGCGGCAGGCGGGGACGGGACGCAGTGGCCTTCGCCGGTTCCTGGGCATGTACGCGGTGGGCAACCTGGCGCTGTACGCCCTGTACCTCGGTGTGGTGCAGATCCTGCTGCCGACCCAGGTGGAGGCCTTCGACCCGGCGAACAAGGAGATGAACCTCGCCGTCGTCACCGGCGTCAGCGCGGTCTTCGCCACGCTGTTCAACCCCATCGGCGGGATGCTCTCCGACCGCACCCGCACCCGGTGGGGCCGTCGGAACCCGTGGATGATCGGAGCCGCCGCCGGGACCCTGCTGCTGCTCAGCCTGTTGGGCTTCGCCCCCGCGCTGTGGCTGCTCGCGGTGGGCTGGTGCGCCGCCCAGGCGATGGCCAATGTCTACCAGGCCGCCATCACCGCCACCGTCCCCGACCGGGTGCCCGAGAAGCGCCGGGGCAGCGCCTCGGCCGTCATGGGCATCGCCCAGTCGCTGGGCATGGTGGCCGGCAGCCTGCTGGCCGCGCGGTTCGTCGGCAACCTGGAACTGGGCTACGCGCTGTTCGGCGGTCTGCTGGTGGTGGCCTGCCTCCTGTTCGTCGGCCTCACCCGCGACCCGCGCGGCGATGAGCTGCCGCCCCGCGGCACCGGTGCCGGGGGCGGACTGTCCGCGCAGTTCAAGGGCTTCGGCCTGGCACTGCGCAACCGCGACTTCACCTGGGCCTTCACCAGCCGGGCGTTCATGATGATGGGCTTCTTCGCCGTCATGGGCTACCAGCTGTACATCCTCACCGACTACATCACGCTGCCCGAGGGGCTGGCCGCCCCCGACGCGGTGGGCCTGCTGACCCTCGCCAACACGGCGTGTACGGTCGTCTGCACCGCCGTCATCGGTCCCCTCTCCGACCGCATCGGCCGACGCAGGCCGTTCGTGCTGATCGCCGGGGCCATCGCCGCCGCGGCCACGCTGGTGCCGGTGTTCCTGCCCACGCTCACCGGGATGCTGGTGTGGGCGGCCATCGCCGGAGCCGGGTTCGGCGTGTTCATGGCCGCCGACCACGCCATCGTCACCCTGGTCCTGCCCGCGCGCGGTGACGCCGCCCGCGATCTGGGCGTGCTCAACATCGCCAACGCCGGCCCGCAGATCATCGCGCCGTTCGTCGCCGGAGGCATCGTGATCGCCTTCGGCGGCTACATGTACCTGTTCCTGGTCGGAGCGGTGCTCTCACTGATCGGCGCGATGGCCATCACCCGTGTACGCGGCGTCGCCTGACCGGCTCGCCCACACCACCCGCTGAAGAGAGCATCCAGTGAAACTGCACGTTGCGCAGAGCGGCACCGGCGCGCGCACCGCCATCCTGGTGCACGGCGCCATGGCCGACCACGCCACCTGGCACGCGGTGGCCGACGCCCTGGTGGCACGGGGCTATCACGTCCTCATGCCGGACCTGCGCGGCCACGGCCTGAGCCCGCGCGGGGCGTACGTCCCCGCCGCGGTCGCCGACGACCTCGTGGAGAGCCTGCCGCAGGGGGCGGACCTGGCCATCGGCCATTCCATGGGCGGTCTGGCGCTGTCGCTCGCCGTGGACCGGCTGCGGCCCCGGCGCGCGGTGTACTACGACCCCGGCTGGCAGTTCGGCGCCGTGACCCCCGGCGCGCTGAAGGGCATGCGGACGATGGTCGCCCAGGCCACCGCCGAATCCGTCAGCGCCATGAACCCGCGGTGGAGCGAGGCCGACGTTCAGGCCGAGCTGGAGGGCTTCGGCCGGTTCGACCCCGGCTTCTTCGACATGATCGAGGGCCTCGACGGCCGCGACCTCATCCCCGAGCGCCCCGTCGTGCCCTCGCTGGTGCAGCTGGCAGACCCCAGCTTCACCGTCACCGAGGAGGGCGCCCAGCGGCTCCGCGACCGTGGCTTCGAGGTCCGGGTGGTCGAGGGCACCGGCCACTGCTCCCACCGCGACGACTTCGACGGCTACATGGCCAGCCT
>NZ_ANBH01000322.1:10896-59040 GCF_000341185.1 Nocardiopsis chromatogenes YIM 90109 | reverse complement strand
CCGTGGCTTCGAGGTCCGGGTGGTCGAGGGCCCCGGCCACTGCTCCCACCGCGACGACTTCGACGGCTACATGGCCAGCCTGAAGGGCTGGATCTAACCGGCGGCACGCCCCCCGCCGGGGCGGGCCTTCCGATGAGACGGAGGGCCGCCCCGGCGGGCGCCGCCGATCCCCCAATCCCCCGACGAGAGGGCACTGTGACGATGACGAACCGACGCGCCTCCCGCGCTCGCCCCGGCCTGCGCTGGGCCGCCACCGCCGTGGCGGCGGCACTGGCCCTCGCCGGCTGCAGCGGCGGGGACACCAGCGGCGCCGCCCCCGAGACCGCCGACTTCCCCGCCGCCTCACTGGAGGGCATGCGGGTTCTCCTGGCCAACGACGACTCGGTGCAGGCCGCAGAGGAGGACGGAGCCGACGGTCTCGGCCTGTACGCACTGCGCTCGGCACTGTGCGGGGCCGGTGCGGACGTCGTGACCTTCGGGCCCTGGGGGTACCAGAGCTCGATGAGCAGCGCCATCCACGGCGAGGGGTCGCTGGCCGTGGGCAAGCCGCCGGAGATCCCCGAGCAGTACGCCGGGGACTGCGCCGACGCCCCCAGCGAGGGCGTGGTCTACGGAGTGTGCATGGACGACGGCCCGTGCGAGGAGGGCTCCCCCAGCGCCACCCCGGTGGACTCCGTCTCCTTCGCCCTGGGCCACGGTCTGTCGGAGCTGGTCGGCTGGGACGGCGACCCCGACCTGATGGTCAGCGGCGTCAACTCCGGTCCGAACCTCGCCAGCCAGCTCCTGGTCTCCGGCACGGTGGGGGCGGCGCTGGCCGCGCAGCGCACGGGCGTGCCGGCGGTGGCGGTCAGCGCCGCCATCGACCTCGAGACCGGGGGCGTGCCGCCGGAGACCTACCCGGTCGCGGCGGACTTCGCGGCCGACCTGGTGGCCCGCATGCACGGCGCCGAGCTGCTCACCGCGGACTACGTGGTCAACGTGAACCACCCCGCGGCGGCCGACGGTGCGCCGGTGGGCGACGTGCGCTGGACCGAGGCGGGCGTGGGCACCGTCGTCGGCGTGGAATACGCCGAGGACGGCGGGGCCTACGAGATGCAGCTGCGGGCGTGTGAGCCCGAGGCCGAGGACTGCCGCCCCGAGGAGCGCGAGAACGCCGACGCTGTGGCCACCATGGCCGAGGGCGCGGTGTCGGTGAGCCCGGTGACCAGCGATATCGCCTTCGGGGCAGAGCAGGAGTCCGAGACCGTCGACGAGCTCGGGGACCTGGTGTCCTCCCTGGGCGCTGACTAGCCGCATCCGGAAGAACACCGCGCACAGGCCGGTCGCGGCGCGGCGGAGCACCCTCAGCGGGACCGCCGCCCGCGGTCGGCCCGAGGCGGTTCGGTCGGTGCGTGTGTGCCGTGCTCAGGATGCCGAATGCCCCACCGAATGCCCGACGCGATGGAAGCGGGCCGGGGCCGGGGCCTCTACAGGCCTGTGGCAGCGGCCCGCTGTTCGTCTGTGAGGAAGGTCAGAGTTCCCGTCCGACGCGGCGTTCGGGTGGTGGGCCCACGACCACGACGTCCAGGTCGGCCTGCAGCTGTGGCGACGGTGTGGGGGGTGTGAGCAGTTCGGTGCTCTCCTGCGGGACGTAGTCCTGGGTCGGTCGTCCGACTTCTTCGAAGAACCTCTCGAAGACATCGGGGGTGAGGATGCCGAGCATCTGCGTGTTGTGGGCGTCGAAGGCGAAGGTATGTATGGTGCCGGCCGGTGCGTGGACGAAGTCGCCGCGGGTCAAGAGCAGCTCTTGGCCGTTGACGTGTAGCCAGATCCGTCCCGAGAGGCACAGGAAGTTCTCGGTGTGCTGCTCGTGGAAGTGTCGGACGAAGTACGGGCTGTGGCCGCCCAGGGTGCCGATGGCGAAGTAGCGGTGATCGGTGTTCCGCCCCCGCGTGAGGTAGGTGTTCAGGGCGTTTCCCATCGTCACGCGGTCCCCCTCGCCGGCGCGCAGGAAGTACGGCTCGGCGCCCGGGGGCAGCCGGGTGTCCCATTCCTCGCTCGCCCGGACCTCCTCGTGGTCGGGAAAGGTGATCCCGAACGGAGCGCCGAGGGCCGCGCGCGCCTCGGCGGTGGTGCGGACGGTCGCACGGGGCGGGTGGATATGCCGCTCCACGGGCGTTCCGATCTGGTCGATGTAGGCCAGGGAACCGCCCGGCGCCGCCCAGGTGAGCAACCGCGTCAGGTGGGCCAGCATCCGGTAGGCCACCGGGGTGCCCGCAGGCACGTGGACGGAGTCGCCGGGGACGAGGACACGGCTCTCCCTGCCCAGCCATACCTGCACGCTTCCGTCGATTACCAGGAACGACCGCTGCTGGTCGCGGTGTGCGTGGAAGCCGGTTCGCGCGCCGCGTCCGCCGGTGATGTAGGCGGCGTCGAACAGTCCGCCGGTGTCCTGCGTGCGGGCGATGACGGTCCACAGCTGTCCGTCCACTTCGAGCCGGACGCCTTCGCCGGACGACAGGTAGTAGGGAACGGGCTCGCCCGGCAGTCGGCCGCGGAGAGGTGCCATGCGGTGGATGGATTCCAGATCCGTGTTCATGCTCTTCCCTTCTGTTGAAGGTGGTGGTGGAAGAAACCGCCGATCGTGTCGAACGAGAACGTGGTGCGCTCTCCTGGGGAGCGGTCTACGGGAGTGCTGTCATAACGCGTCGCCGCGGCATGGCGGTCGGACTCCAAGCGGCCGTCGTCCATCAGCTTCGGCCCGTCGACCTCGACGGTTCCGGCCGGGTTGAGGAACCCGTGCCGGTAGCCGTCCACGAGGTAGAGGACACTGTCCACCCCGGTTCCCTGGAGCGCCTCGTGCAGCATCACGCTGTGCTTCGGCCGCACCAGCACGTCGTCGGTGCCGTGCGCGATCAAGAACGGCGGAGCCTCGCCGGTGACGTAGGTCAGCGGGCAGGCCGCCCTGGCCCGCTCGGGCATCTGCGCCGGGTGCCCACCGATCAGGCGCGCCTCGGGTGCATCGGCCCCGGACAGGGACGGGATTCCGTGGCCCGCCTCGGCGACCGCCAGGTGCAGGTCCACCGGCCCGTAACCGTCGCAGACCGCCTGCACCCGGGCGTCCGAGGCGTCGGAGCCGGTTTCACCGGGCAGGGCCGCGCGGTGTCCGCACACCCCGGCCAGGGCGGCGAGGTGCCCGCCCGCTGAGGAGCCCCACAGGCCGATCGCCTCCGGGTCGAGGCCGAACCGGTCGGCCCGCGACCGCAGGAACCGGATCGCGGAACGGACGTCGTGCAGCTGGGCCGGGAAGGTCGCCTGCCCGCTCAGCCGGTACTCGATGCTGGCCATGGCGATCCCGCGTGCGATCAAGGTGCGGCCCGGATCCGGAGCCATGGACCGGTCCCCGGTGAACCAGCCTCCACCGTGCAACCACACCACGACGGGGACGCGTCGCTCGCGCCGCTCGTCCGCGGGCGGGAGCACGAGGTCCATGACGAGCGGGCCGGTCTCGCGCTCGGCGAAGACCACCCCGGCGCAGTGATCGCGTCCGAGCGCCTCCGGGCCGTGGCCGAACGAGTCCGCCATCTGCTCACCGCTCCCTTCGGACGCGCTCTTCGGGCCCGTGCTCGTGCGTCGCCGCGGGGTAGCGCAGGCCGTAACCGAACGGGAAGAGCGGATCCGGGCTCTCCTGGGGGACGTCCGGCCGGCCCGCCTCGACGTCGGCCATCGAGCGGGGCAGCTGGAAGGGCAGCGCTCCCCCCGGTTCGAACCGGCCGGACAGGACATCGAACAGGGCCCGGTCGCCGACGCCGTAGTCGGCGAGCAGCGCGGCGCAGCGGTCGGCGATCTCCGGGATCACCGCGGGGCGCTCCAGGTGCACGACCACCACCGTCGGCACGGTGGCCAGCAGGTCCAGGATTCCGCTGAGCCCGTCCTCATCGAAGTCGAGGCGTCCGGCGTGGAAAAAGGACTCGAAAACGCCGGGGCGGGGCTCGTGCGGCGTCACCAGGCGCACCACCGCGAGCTCGGCGCGGCTCGGATCAGGGGTGATCTCGGCGTACTCGCCCGCCACGGCGGGATCGACGCCCTCGACGTACAACCGAGGACGGCCGCGCAGCGGCAGCACGGCCTCGCGGTTCTTCAAAAGCGTCAGCGAGCACCGCTGCGCGGCTTCCCCGGCCATGCGGAATTCGCTGCGGCCGACGGTCTGCTCCGCGGTGTCAGGATCGACATAGCGGCGGTCGTCGAACAGTCCGAGCCGGAACTTCTCGGCGAGCAGACGGGACACCGAGGTGTCCACGCGGGACTCGTCGAGCCGCCCTGAGCGGACCAGGTCCACGACCAGCTCGGGTCGGGCCTCGCCGCCGAACTGGTCGACGCCCGCCTCCAGCGCCTTCAGGACGCGGTCGGCCGGGCCGAGCTCCTCCACCCCCCAGGCGCGGGCCTGGTGGAGCTCTCCCATGACCGGCTGGTCGGTGATCAGCCCCCAGTCGGTGCAGACGATGCCGTCGAAGCCCAGTTCCCCGCGCAGCAGCCCGGAGATGACGCCCTTGTTGAAGCCGAAGCCGACCTCCTCGTACCCGGCCCCGATCGGCACGCCGTAGTACGGCATCATCTGCGTCGCTCCAGCGGCGATCGCGGCTTTGAAGGGGGCGAGGTGGTGGTCGAAGAAGCCGCCCGGATAGACCTGCTCCTTGCCGTAGGGGAAATGCGGATCCTCCCCGTCCTTCTGCGGCCCGCCGCCGGGGAAGTGCTTGACCATGGCGGCGACGCTGTCCGGCCCCCACGTCCCGCTCGGGCCGCGCAGACCGTCGATGTAGGCGGCGACCAGGCGCCCGGTGAGGTCGGCGTCCTCGCCGAAGGTGCCGGAGATCCGGGCCCAGCGCGGTTCGGTGGCCAGGTCGGCCTGCGGATGGAGGGCCACCCGCAGGCCGACGGCCAGGTATTCGCGGCGCACGGTGTCGGCGTACCGGCGCACCAGGTCCACGTCGCCCATCGCGGCCAGGCCCGGCGTCTCGGGCCACTGGGAGAACGCGCCCGCCGGCATCGCGGCTCCCGGGTTGTCGGTGAACGCGTGCCTGGGGTCGGTGGACAGCGTCACGGGGATGCCCAGCCGGGTGTCGGCGGCCCGTTCCTGCAGGCGGTTGTGCAGCTCCGCCATCCCGCGAGGGCTCCCTGTTCCCAGCACGTTGAAGTGCGACATCAGGTGCTCGTCCATCATCTGCCCGGCCGTGCGTCCGGCGGGCGCGGAACCGGGCTGGGCACCGATCACATGGTGGAACAGCAGCCCTGCCTTCTCCTCCAGGGTCATCCGGGGCAGCAGGTCCGCCAGGCGTTCCCCCACGCCGCGGCTCGGCTCCTGATACGGATGCTTCACGGGTTCTCCTCGTTCTCGTTGTGCCGGACACGGAAGGTGTGAGCGCCCGGCCCGACCTCGGTGGGGGCGGCGCCGGGGAGATCGACCGCGGCCCGGGTGTCCTCCGGCACGGTGACGTCGACGGTGAGCCGCCCCTCATGCAGACGCCAGGCCACTTCGGCCCGGCCGTAGGGCGTCTCGTGTGCGGCCGCCGCCCGGGTCAGGCCTCCGCCGGGCCGCGGCCGCACGAGCAGGCGGCGGTAGCCGGGCGCGGCCGGCGCCAGCCCCGCGACGGTGCGGTGCAGCCAGTCGGCGACCGCGCCCAGCGCGTAGTGGTTGAAGGACGTCATCTCGCCCGGGTTGACCGATCCGTCGGGCAGCAGGCCGTCCCAGCGTTCCCAGACCGTCGTGGCGCCCATGTCGACCTGGTACAGCCACGAGGGGCAGGAGCGTTCGAACAGCAGTCGGTAGGCGGTGTCGACGTGGCCGGTGTCGGTGAGTGCGTCGCACACCGGCGGAGTGCCGAGGAACCCCGTGCCGATCCGGTGGCCTCGGTCGCGCACCAGGGCCGCCAACCGGTCGCCCGCAGCGGTGCGTTCCTTACCGCCGTCGAACAGGCCGAAGCGCAGCGCGAGCGCGTACCCGGTCTGGGTCTCCTCGGTCAGACGACCGCCCCCGCGGTGGAAGCGCGTCCGGAAAGCCGTGCGCACGGCGTCGGCCAGGGCGTGGTAGCGCTGAGCGTCGCGGCATCGGCCGAGGACGCCGGCTGCGCGGGCCAGTAGCCGTGCCGACCGGGCGAAGTAGGCAGTCGCGACCAGCTGCGGGGAGGTCATCGCCTGGCCCGGGGCGTCCGGCGGCGCGGTCGGGTCGAGCCAGTCGCCGAACTGGAGTCCTTCTTCTCCCCATAGGCGACCGGGACCTGCGATGGCGTCGACGGCATCCACCCAGGCGCGCATCGACGGGTACTGGTCGCGCAACACGTCGGCGTCCCCGTATCGCTCGTAGAGCGTCCAGGGCACGGTGACCGCGGCGTCGCACCAGCCGGCCATCGCCGGGTTGCCGGGCGGCATGGGGACCGGGATGTTCAGCGGGATCTCGGGGCTGATCACCGGCGGCACGCCCCGTTCGTCACGGCTCTGGTCGGCGGCGAGGTCACGCAGCCAGGACCGCAGGAAGGCCCGGGTGTCGTAGAGGAACGCCGCGGTCGGCGCGAAGACGGCGACGTCGCCGGTCCAGCCGAGGCGCTCGTCGCGCTGCGGGCAGTCGGTGGGGACGTCGAGGAAGTTACCGCGCATCCCCCAGACGACGTTGTCGTGCAGGCGGTTCAGCGACGGGTCCGAGGTCTCGAACCAGCCGATGCGCCGCAGGTCGCTGTGCACGACCACGGCGGAGACGTCGCCGGGGGCCACCTCACCTGGCCAGTCGTCGATCTCGGCGTATCGGAAGCCGTGGAAGGTGAACCGCGGCTCCCAGGTCTCGCCGTCGGCGTCCCCGCGCAGCGTGTAGCGGTCGGTGGCCGCGGCGCCGCGCAGCGGACGCAGGCACGGCTCGCCGTTCTCGAGCACCTCGGCATGGCGCAGTGTGATGCTGTGCCCGGCCTCGCCGCACGGGCGGATGCGCAGCCTGCCGACCAGGTTCTGCCCGAAGTCCACAATGGTCCGCCCGGCCGGCGAGGTGAACACGGCGACCGGCTCGACCGTCTCGGTCCGCCGCACCGGAGGGCTGTCGGCCTCGAACAACACCGAGGTGTCGAAACCGACGACCTGCGCCGGCTCCCACCGGCCGTCGTCGAAGCCGGGCTCACTCCAGCCGGGCGGCTCCCTGCGGGCGTCGTACTCCTCGCCCTCGTACAGCCCCGCCGCCACCACCGGCCCCTCAGCGGCCTTCCAATCGGCACCGGTCCCGAAGACCCCGGCCGTGCCGTCCCCGTACCGGACGCGCAATTCGGCCAGCAACGCCGTGCGGGAACCGTAGATGTCGCGCCTACCGCCGTTGAAACCCAGTCGGCCGCGGTACCAGCCGTCCGCGAGGTGGGCCCCCCACGCATTGCGGCCCGGCCGGAGCAGTCCCGCCACGTCGAAGACCTGGTACCGGTGCCGGTGGTGGTAGCTCGTCCACCCGGGTGCCAGCACGTGGTCACCGACGACGGCCCCGTTGAGCTCCAGTTCGTACACGCCGAGCGCGGTCACCCTGAGCTCGGCGGCCGTCACCTCGCCCTTCAGGGTGAACTCTGAGCGCAGCAGCGCGGCGGAGCGGCCCGCGTCCTCCCGGATCGGTGGGCCCTCGTGAACGGGCGCGATGGCGCGGGCGGTCCAATCGTGCGACATGACGACCTTTCTCGAGCGGCGGCCGGACGGGGCGGGGGTGGGCACGGCGGTCAGGTGGCGGCGCCGGGCTCTTCGGGGCCCCGGAGGGCGGGGATGAAGAGGGAGACCACGAGAGTCCCCGAGGCGATCAGCGCGCCGCTCCAGAACACCCAGGCGAATCCGGCGTCCCGGTAGAGGGTGGTGCCCTCCACGATGCTGCCGTGACCGGCGAGGACGGCGAAGAAGCCAGCGGTGGCGACCGTGCCGAACAGGCTCGTGAGCAGGTTCAGCATGCCGCTGCCCAGACCCTGCTCGCGCTTGGACACCACCCCCACGACCAGGGCCGGTGCCACCGCGACGACGAGCCCGGCCCCGAGGTGTGCCACGCACGAGGTGGCCACGAGCTCGGCCTCGCCGCCGTGGAAGAAGCCCATGAGGCCGTAGCCCGCCGCCATCACCGACAGACCCGCCCACCAGATCCGCCGGGCATCGATCCGGCGCAGGAGGCGGCTGGCCGCCAGGCCGGTCACGAACATCACGAGGTTCCAGCTCACACCCACGACGGCGTTGTGCTGCGCGCTCCACCCCAGGCCGCCGGACACCCCGGGAATGTGCGGGTAGAGGGCGAGCAGGATCGCCATGGCCGGCATCGTGTAGGCCACGGCCTGTGCGAGCCCGCCGGTGAGCAGGACCAGGGCGACCGGGCGGCGCCGGAGGACCTCCAGGTCCAGGATCGGGTGCAGGCTGCGGCGTTCCACCACCAGGAAGAGCACCACGGCTGCCAGGCCGGCCGCCAGCCAACCGAGGGTCTTCCCGCTCGCCCAGCCCCAGGCCTGGCCCTGGCCGACCGCGAACACCACGGCGCTCAGGCCTCCGCCCAGGGTCAGCCCGCCCAGCCAGTCGAATCCGGGGCGCGCGTCGTGCCTCGGGGTCGGCGGGACCAGGACGGCGATGAGCACGAAGGCGACGGCCGTGGCCCCGGCGAGGAACCACATCGCTCCCTCATAGCCCCAGTTGTCGACAAGCCAACCGGCCAGGAAGGGCGCGGCCAGTGCGACCAGGCCGACGCTGCTGCCCAGGATGCCGCTGGCGGGTTTGACGAGTCGGCGGGGGAAGACGTCGCGCACCGCGGGGAAGGCGAGTGCGGCGAACGGGCCGTAGCAGCCGCCGATCGCCCGGCCCAGCAGGAGCAGCGGGAAGCTGCCTGCAGTGGCGGCGATGACGTCGCCGATCACCCCGAGGCCCGTCATGACGAGCATGACCGGCTTCCGGCCGTACTTGTCGCCGAGCTTGATGACGAAGGGCGTCAGCAAGGTGGAGACCAGGGTGAACGTGAGGCCGAACCAGGCGACGTGCGCGGTCTGGAAGCTCTGCGCCACGCTGGCCGTGGAATTGGCGCCCAGGATGCCCGCGGCCGCCAGTAGTTGGGTGGGCCAGGCCAGTGCCACTAGCACCGCCACCAGCCGGGGTGTCCATCTCGGGGCGTCCTCGACCGGGGTCGCGGTCCTCGACTGCGGCTTCGCTGACGTGGGTTCCATGCGGCCGCTCCTTTCGCGCACGGGGGGTGATCAGGAGACGGGGTGATCAGGGGACGGGGGGCAGGAGATCCGCAAGCCGGTCATCACTGCTCGGCATCCACGGTCGGCGTCGGACCGCCGCATCGCGTTCCGACGATGATGAACCCAATACCTAGTGAACACTAGGTATTGGGAAAGTGATTGACATCACATTCCGATGTATCTCTGGAGCGTGCAGCGGGAGGCCCGCCGACCGCAGACGTGCGCCCGGCTAATGTGGCCGCATGGCGAGATCGAGGGGACCGCGCGGCGCCTATGCGACGGGACTGGCCCGGCGCGACCAGATCCTTGAAGCGGCATTGGTGCGCTTCGGCACCGACGGCTATCGGAAGACCTCACTGGCGCAGGTCGCCCGAGAGGCCGGCATCACCGACGCCGGTCTGCTCCACCACTTCCGCGACAAGCAGCAGTTGTTGCTTGCATCCGTGGAGTACTGGCACGCCCGGCTCGACGAGTGGTGGAAGCGCGTGTCGGCCTCGGCCCCCATTCGGCACGCTCTCCGGTGCTACCTGGAGGACGCCGAGGAGACCCTCGAAACGCCGGGCATGATCGAGCTGGCCGTCGTGGTCGGCGCCGAGGCGACCGCCCCTGACCACCCCGCCCACGACTTCTTCAGCGACTGGCAGGAGAAGGGAGTCCGCGAGCTCGCCGACCGGCTTCGCGCCGCGGCCGCCGAAGGCGAACTCAAGCCGGGGCTGGACCACGACGCCATCGCCCGCGAGTGCGCCGCCCTCGTGTCCGGCCTGCAGTGGCACTGGCTCGCCAGCGGACGCCGATTCGACCTCATCGCCATCATGCGCGCACACCTCGACCGGCTCATGCAGGGGATATCCGCCGACGGCCGAGGACTGTGACCGCCCCGCCGGAAGCGGCGGGGGCGTGTCGGCGCAGGACATTGCCGGGGGCGGCGGGCGCGGCGTCGGATCACAGCCCGAGCAGGCGCTCGGCGTTGCGGTGGCAGATCTTCGCGCGGTCGGGCTCGCTGATCGGAGCGGTCTCGATGAACCGGACGGCCTCGTGGTTGCTCTCCAGGGGGTAGTCGGTGGCGAACATGATGCGGTCGGCGCCGAGCGCGAGCAGGCTGCCGAGCAGGGGCGCGTGGGCGCACACTCCGCTCGTGGTGATCACCATGTTGTCGCGCACGTAGTCGGAGGGGCGCGGCTTGGCCAGGCGGATGCCGCGCTGGTCGAGGAATTCCCAGCGGCTGTCCAGGCGCCACAGGAGAGCGGGCAGTCCTTCGCCCATGTGGCCGAGGACGAGGGTGGTGCCGGGGAAGCGGTCGAAGACGCCGCCGAAGAGGATACGCAGGGCGTGGGTGGCGGTCTCCACGCCCCAGCTCCACATGGGACCGATCAGTTCCTCGTGGCCGCGCAGGTTGTGCCACACGTCGTAGGAGTTGGCCGGGTGCAGGTAGATCGGTACGCCGAGGGCCTCGGCGCGTTCCCACACGGGATGGAACTTCGCCGCGTCCAGGTACTCGCCGTGGGTGTGGCCGTTGACCAGCGCTCCGCACAGGCCGAGTTGGGTGACGGCGCGTTCCAGCTCGGCCGCCGCGCCGTCCGGGTCCTGGAGGGCCAGTGCGGCGAAGCCGGAGAAGCGGGTGGGATGCGCGCGAACGATCTCGGCCAGGGCGTCGTTGGCCTGGGCCGCACGCTTGACGGCGAGGGCCCGGTCGAGCTCGGCCTGGATGCCCGGCGCGGTCAGGGACAGCACCTCCATGTCGATGCCGAGTTCGTCCATCTGGGGCAGGCGGACGCCGGTGAAGTCCAGCAGCCGCCGCATGGCGGTCTCCCATCGGGCAGGGTCGAACAGGGCGGCGGCGGGCTCGCTGTAGTGGGCCAGGGCAGCGGTGGTGAAGTGTTCTTCGATCGCGATCTTCTTCATGGGGGGTTCTCCCTCTGGTGCGCGGCCGGGCTTCCGGCGGAGTGGCGATTGGGGATGGGAGTCAGTCGGCCGTGGGGTCCTCGACGGAGCTGAGGGGAGCGGCCGTCCGGCGGGGCGCGCGCTGATCGGCCGTTCGGGTCGGGACGGCGATCGCCGCGGCTGCGCCGACGGCCGCAGCGGCGGCGAAGACGTAGAAGTTCCATTCCAGCCCGAGCCCGGAGTCGAGCACGCGCCCGCCGAGCGCGGGGCCGACGACGGCGCCGACCCGGCCGACGGACAGCGCCCAGCCGACAGCCGACACACGCAGGTCCGGCGGCATGCGATCGATCAGGTAGGCGTTGACGAGCGCCTGGCAGGCCAGCAGCCCGAACCCGCACACGAGCAGGCACAGGTACAGCACCCAGGCGGGCGGGCTCTGGCCCATCACGACCAGGCCGGCAGCGCCGGAGAGGAAGGCGCCGGCCACGACGCGCTTGGGGCCGAACCGGTCGGCGAGCAGACCGCCGGGGACCAGGCCCACGCCGGCACCGATCCACGACAGGGACGCCATGGTCAATGCCGAGCCGATGGAGAAGCCGCCGGTCTGCATGATGGTCGGCAGCCACGTACTGAAGCCGAAGATCAACAGCAGGCCGCAGAAGGACATCCCCCAGAACAGCAGCGTCGTACCGGCCAGCGGACGGGTGAGCAGCGGACCGAGCCCGAGGAACCGGTGCGCGGGCGCCGTGGCGGCGGGCGGCCGTGGGGCCGGAAGCCCGAATCGGGCGGCGGTCCGGTGGGACTCCTCTGCGCGGCCGGTGCGCAGCAGGAACAACGGGCTCTCGGGCAGCCTCAGGAAGGCCCAGGGCACCACGGTGAGCAGAGCGGCCGCGCCGACGAGGTACAGCACGCGGAAGGACGCCTCCGGCAGCAGCCATGCGCCGAGCAGAGGGGCGCCCAGGGAGCCGGCGCAGGAGCCCGCCATGGTGATGGCGATGTTGCGGGCGCGGACCTTCGGCGCGGACATCTCGCCCACGACGGCCATGAGCGTGGGCAGCACCACGCCCAGGCCGATCCCGGCGAGCAGGCGGGATGCGGCGAACACGCCGGGCCCGTCGGCCAGGGCGGAGCCGAGCATGCACAGGGAGAAGAAGGAGAGGCCGAACAGGAGCAGTCCGCGGGCACCCAGGCGCCGCCCTGCGGCCCCGGCGATGCCGGCGCCGACCAGCATGCCGAAGGGGACGAGTGATCCTATGTCGCCGGCTTCCCCTGTGGACAGGTCCCAACCGGGCTCGCGCAGCAGGGCGGGCACGGTGGCCCCGTACACGGACAGGTCGTACCCCTCGAACAGCGCGATCATCGCGGCAAGCAGGACGAACAGGCGCGGCTCGGCGGGGTGTGGTCCGGACGGGGGCCGTGGCGACGGTTTCGCTCCCATGGGGGGGTGCCTCCGGGGGATCGGGGAGAGCGTCGGGGTGGCGGAGAGGACGGTGGCCGTGTACGGACATGAGGACACGCCCTCCTCGCGGGGAGCCGGGCGGGTTCACGCGCTTCGCCCGGTGGAATCAGGTGGCCCGGTGCGGTGGGGCTTCCTGCGTCGTCAGGTTCCGGCTCTTGCCAGGAACCCGGTCATGGGGTGGTGCTCCGGAAGCCGCGGTCTGCACGGCCGACAGGGAAGGTGAGGGAAGCCGCAGGGGGCGCGGTGGTGGGTGTGTGGGAGACGAGCGAACGCCCTGGGGCGGCCGTGCGCCGGCCCCGTCCGGTGTGCGCTCCTGGTAGGAGAGGTTCCCGGGTCGGGCGGTCCCGCCGATCTCGGACAGGTCCATCGGACAGGCCCATTGGGATGCTCCTGATATCGGGCCGGGGCGGAGGGGGCGCGGGAGGGACCTGTCCGAGGCGGCGGGTCACGCCGTCACGGTGTCGGCTCCCCGGGGGCCAGGTCTGCGGTGATGCGGTCCCGGGCACGCTGCAAGGCCTCGACGATCGCCTGCTCGCGCCCGGCGAAGCGTTGCGTCGGCGTGGGCACGCTGATGGCTGCGGGGCCCCAGGCCGCGGTTCGAACGGCGACACCGACCGCGGAGATGCCGAGGGTGTGCTCTTCGCTGTCGAAGGCGATACCGGTGTGCCGGACCTCGTCGAGCTCGCGGCGCAGCGCGGAGCGGGTGGTGATGGTGTTCGGGGTTTCGGCGGTGAGCCGGTTCGGGACGGCGGCCTCGAACGCGGCCTCCGGGAGAGCGGCGAGCAGGGCCTTGCCCGGCGCGCAGCAGTGCAGGGGGAAGCCGGCGCCGACCGCACTGACCGCGCGCAGCCGCCGGTCGGCGACGACCTGGTCGACGAAGACCACCTGATGGTCCTCGACGACCGACAGGTCGACGGTCTCCTCAAGCTCGCGGGACAGGTCCTCCAGGTAGGGGCGGAGGTCGACGATCATCGCCGATCGGGCGGAACCGGCCATGCGCGGTATCTCGGGTCCCAGGCGGTACCGCCCGCGGGTGTCGGCCACGGTGACCAGCCCCTCGGCCTCCAGCGCCCCGAGGATGCGATGGACCGTCGACTTGGCGAGGCCGATGCGTTCGACGACCTCCGCCTGTGTCAGGCCGGACGGGGTTGCCTGGAGGAGGCGCAGCACCTCCGCCGCCCGCGCGATCACCTGGATGCCGCCCGCGCCGCCGCGCCCCGGCCTGGCCGGCTCGTCGACCACCGTCATGGATGGGGTCCTTTCTCACGTGGTGCCTCCCGCACAGACTGCCGCATGGCCGCGGTCCGGGCGGTACGGCACCCCGCACCTCCTTCCTCCCTGCCTCCCCCGGCCCCCCGGGAGAGGCGGACTCGGCTTCTGTGCTCAGGTCTCCCGGTCCGGCAGACCGAGGAGCCTTTCGGTCTCCTCGACCCCGGCGAGGGTCAGATCGAGGTCGCGGGCGAGGGCGACCGCCCGGTCGACCAGGGGCCGGTTGCCGGAGGCGAGCTCGCCCTTGCGGAGGTGCAGGGTGTCCTCCAGCCCTGCGCGGGCGTTGCCGCCGAGCGCCAGGCCCATGCCGGTCAGCGGCAGGTTCTGCCGTCCGATCGCGATGACCTGCCAGACCGCCCCCGGCGGCAGCCGGCGGACCATGGTGAGGAGGTTGTCCGCCGTGGCCGCCATGCCGCCGCGGACGCCCAGCACGAGGNGAGCAGCCCCTCCCCCCGCAGCCGCAGGCACGCCTCCAGGTGGCCCGTGTCGTAGATCTCCAGTTCCGGCTTGACGTCCAGCTCGCGCATGCGGGCCGCCAGGCGGCGCACCCCGTCGGGCGGGTTGCGGAACTCGCCCTCGCCGAAGCTCATCGAGCAGGGGTTCAGGGTGGCCATGCGGGGCCGCAGCTCCACCAGCCGCTCGCGCTCCTCGAACGGCACGCTCAGCCCTACTCCCGTGGAGAGCTGGATCAGGATCGGGCAGCGCGTGCCGATCAGGTCCATGGTCCGGCGTGCGGTGTCCAGGTCGGCGGTCGGCCGCTGGTGCTCGTCACGCAGGTGGATGTGGGCGACCGACGCGCCGGACCGGTAGGCGTCGGCGACGGCCGCGGCGATCCCCTCCGGGGAGGTCGGCAGGTGGGGGTTGTCGGCCTTGGTCGCGATCGGCCCCGTGGGGGCCACGGTGATGACGGCGCCCATGTCAGTCCTCCCCGGGCGGCAGCGCGATGGTGACGAGCAGGGTGGCGGGGAGGGGGGAGCGGTTCTCCACCGAGCGGATCTGGCCCTTGGCGAGGTGGACGGAGTCGTGCCTCCGCAGGATCTCCTCGCGGCCGTCGGCGGTGACCACCAGCTCGCCGTCGAGGACGACGTAGACGGTCTCTTCGGGCGCGGGTGAGGGCTCGGCCGCTCCGCCGGGCAGATAGTAGGAAAGGCCGGTGGAGAACCGTTCGGTCGGCCCGGCCTCGTGGCCCTGCAGGCGGAGTGCGCGAACGCCGTGGTGCGCCGGCGGCCGGTAGGCCGGGGCCTGGCGGAGCCGGGTCACGCGCATGGGGCTCATCCGCGCTCGCCCCGCTCGATCCGGTAGGTGCCGGTCGGGTCGACGATGGCGACCAGGCGGACGATGCACCCGTCGCCGCCGGTCCAGCGCCAGGGGAACGCGGCGAAGGTGACGCGTCGGCCGGTGACCGCGTCCAGGTCGCCGCCGACGTTCTCGAAGCCGATGATGCCTTTGGACAGGATGGCGCGGTGGCACGGCTCCCACTCCGGGAAGTCGTCGAGGACCTTCCGGCCGGTCTCGGCCTCGTACTCCTCGCAGGCCCACGGCAGCAGGCCGTTCGGGGCGCCGGGGCCGTGCGGGCCGATGGCGGTGGCCAGCGGGTGGTCCAGAGCCTGGGTGTCGGTCCCCACCGCCTTGACGCCCTTGTCGGCGAACCACTCCCCGGCCTCCTTGTAGAAGCCGGGGGAGTAGGCGTAGTAGTCGCTGTTGTCCCCGTAGGTGTGGTGCCAGCCGGTGTTGACGATCACGATGTCGCCGGGCCGGATCTCCGGCGCGGCCGCCTCCAGGTCGGCGGCGGTGACGACCTCCCACTTCTTCTTGGGGATCGACACGACCACCCCGGTGCCGAAGAAGGAGCTGAGCGGGACCTCGTCGAGGAGCGGAGTGTTCTCCACGACGTGGCCGGGGGCGTCGATGTGTGTGCCCGAGTGCATCACGGTGCTGATCCGCTGCGTCAGCACGCGGGACTTCGACATGCTGTGCAGGCGCTCGATCTTCACGTCCTCGAAATACGGCCAGCACGGGGTTCCGTGCCCCCACGGGTGGGACAGGTCGTAGAACTCCAGGCCGCTTTCGTTGCGGCCGAGGGGCCAGGTGAAGGAGGTGTCGGTCATGGTCGTCCGCCTTTCATGGAGAGGGTGTGCGGATGCGGTCCGGCCCGGCGGGCGGACCCGGGGCCTGTCAGTGCGGCGGTCTCAGTGCGGGTGCCCCGTCGGGCGGCCGTCCGGACCGCCGTCCGGGGTGTCCGGTGCGGTGGCGAGCTGCCGGGCGATGTGTCGGGCGAGCCCTTCTCCTGCCCGTTCGCGGCTGCCGTGGGGCCAGGTGAAAAAGCCGCGGCCGCTTTTCGCCCCCACGTCTCCGGCCGCCACGAGGTCGCGCAGCAGCCGCGAAGGAGCCGGGGAGCGGTCCAGGGCGGGCAGAACCGCCTCGTGGATGGCCAGGGTGAGGTCGAGGCCGACGTAGTCGGCGTTCTCCAGCGGGCCCATCGCGGCCAGCCGGAGGCCGATGGTGTTGCGCACCACGGTCTCGACCGTCTCGGCGGTGCACACTCCGTGTTCGACCAGCGCGACCGCCTCACGCCACAGGGCGTGCTGGAGGCGGTTGCCGACGAACCCCGGCACGTCGCGCTCGACCCGGACCGGCAGCTTGCCGAGGGAGGCCAGCAGGTCCGTGGTGCGCTCCATGGTCTCCTCGCCGGTGTACTCCCCGCGCACCACCTCGACCACGGGGACCAGGTGGGGCGGGTTCCACCAGTGGGTGCCGACCACCCGCTCGGGGCGGGTGGCGCGCTCGGCGATGGCGCTCACGGGCAGCACGGAGGTGTTGCTGGCCAGCAGCGCCTCAGGCAGCAGGCCGTCCAGGCGGGCGAACAGGTCCCGCTTCGCCGGCAGATTCTCGGTGACGGCCTCGATGACGAGGTCGGCCCCGGAGACGGCGGTGGCCAGGTCGGTGCTGCCGTCGACGGGCCGTTCGGAGCCGCGCAGGCCGTCCACTGCGCGGTGCAGGGCGTCGGCGTCGACGTCGTGCAGGCGTACCGGGTGACCGGCACCCGCGAACACACCGGCTATGCCGCGGCCCATGAGGCCGGCTCCGACGACGGCGACGGTCAGCATGCGGTGTACCCCCCATCGAGGTACAGCACCTGTCCGGTGACGAACGAGGAGGCGTCGCTGAGCAGGTACACCAACGCCCCGCCGAAATCCGCGGGCTCGGCGAGACGGCCCAGCGGTATGCGGGCGACCATGGCGTTGCGGGTCTCGGTGGCCTTCTCGTCGTCCTCGTACATCCAGGCGGTCAGCTCCGACCGGAACACGGTGGGGGCCAGGACGTTGACCCGGATCCCCGCGCCGCCCCACTCGGCGGCCAGGCTGCGGCCGAGCAGGTCGACGGCCGCCTTCGACGGGCAGTAGGCGGAGTACCCGGCCGGGTGGCCCAACCGGCCGCGCGTGGACGACACCAGCACCACGCTGCCGCCTCCGCCGCGGCCGAGCATGTGCCGCCCCACCGCCTGGCACATCAGCCATGGACCGCGGACGTTCGCGGCCTGCACGGCGTCGAAGTCCTCGACCCGCATGTCGGTGACGGGGGCGACGTGGTTCATGCCGGAGGCGACGAGCAGGCCGTGCACGTCGCCGTGTTCCTCGACCGCGGCCGACACGATGGCCGCGGCGTCCGCCGGGGTGTCCGGGCGGCGCCGAACGGTGCGGACCCGGCCGGGCCCGTCCAGCTCCGCGGCCAAGGCGTCGAGCTTGTCGCCGCTGCCGCCGGCCAGCGTCAGGCGGCAGCCCATGGCGTGCAGGGTGCGTGCCGCCGCGCTGCCGAGGGAGCCGGTAGCACCGGTGATGATGAGCGAGCGCTCGGCGAGGTCGAAGTCGGTGAGCGGCGAGACAGCGGGAGCAGGTGCCACGAGTACCCCTTGAGTTCCACGATAAGGATCATTCGTCCCGTATAGCGGTCCAATGTAGGGACGGGGGGAAGCGCGGTCAATGGGTCCCATGCGATATACCGCTGGAATCCGAGGTCGGACGGCCGACGGGGTTCTCAGGGCCGGTACCGGGTTGCCCAGGCTGTTCGGCCCCGTCCGGCGCGGTGAGACCATGCGGCTGATCGCCGGGTCCCAGCAGGAGAGCGGATCGGACGGCCTGGTGCAGCGGTCGGCCGAGGAGAGGGGGCCCGAGTGCGACGAGAAGCTGGCCCGATACCGCCGGGAGCTGGAGGCGGGCACCGCCCCGGGGTGGTGTCAGCGTGGATCAGGGAGGTCCAGGACGACCGCTCGCCGGCGCGTGCTCAGATCAGGCCGGCGCCCTCTACACGGGGCTGGACTTTCGGCTGACCTGACCGCCCCGAGAAACGCGAAGTGGAGACCCGAATCGAACCGGACCTCCACGGCATGTGCCAATGGCTGGTGTCCGGGGGAGTCGAACCGTTCCCCCATTTCCTGGCCCGCAACTGATGCGCGAACTCCGGCGTGAGCAGGGCGCGAGCGCTGAGAACGCACCCGATGAGCCCGGCGCAACTGCGAATCCGGTTTCCGCTGAGCAGCATGACCGACCAGGGCAGGGCAACGTCGACCGGCCCCGCCTGCATGTGGTCGAAGCCGTGGACCGCGACACTGAGCCGGCCCGCGCCCTGTCACCGGACCGACCGGGCGCCCCTCGCCTCCAGGTGGGGGCATGGAGGTGGGCCCAGGAGAACCGAGGAGAAGACGGCTCCCTTCCCGCAGGTAGGGAGATCGCCCTCCGCTTCAACCGCAAGGAACGCTGGGGACGCCTGGTCAAGCAGTGGGGACAGGAGGGGCGTTTCGGCCAAGGGGCGAGTACTTCGGCGCCCCGTATCTCCTCGTCTGCGGGTTGATCTTCGGTAGGCGGGTCCTTTCCTCCCATTCGGCTCTCGAGGAACGGCGGGCTGATGTAGCTTCGAACTCTGAATACTCATCGGGCCTGACCTCTCACTCAGCCGGAGTACACCCGCACCCTCCGGGCAAGGAACGGCATGCGTCGCTGGGATCCGCTCAACGAACTGCAGTTGTCGGTGCTGTCGCGGATCGCTGACGGCGACGGCCTCGGTGGTCCGGAGCAAACCGGTTACCGCCTCTCGGTCTACGCGCTGCGCGATCGGGGCCTGGTAACGGCGGGCAAGCGCCACGGCAGGTGGCAAGCGCACATCACGGAGGCAGGGCGTTTTTACCTGGAACACGGGCGCCATCCGGACAAAACGACCGGAAAGGAGTCCACGAAACGAACACCTCCTGGTGGTGCGAAGCAGGCGAGTCCTAAGAGGTCATCTCATTTGGAGTCTCGGTAGCCCGGCCGGGTGTCGATGGCCGAGCGCCTTGTCCCGGACCGACTGCGGGAACTCTTCCAGCGCGTGGTTCCCGATGCGCCCACCCGCCCGCAGGGCGGGGGCCGGCGCAGATACGGCGACCGCGAGGTGCCGGCCGCGATCATCTTCGTGGCCACCACCGGCTGCACCTGGGCCCGGCTCCCGCCGGTCTTCGGCCCTTCGGGCCCCACCGCGCACCGGCGCTTCACCGAGTGGAGCCGCGCCCGCGTCTGGGCCAAGCTGCACCGCGTGGTCCTGGACGAGCTCGGATCGCGCGGTGAGCTGGACTGGTCGCGGTGCGCGATCGGCTCGGTCAACATGCGCGCGGCAAAAGGGGGGCCTGACGGGCCCGAATCCTGTCGACCGCGGCAAGAACGGGTCGAAGATCCACCTGATCACCGAACGGAGCGGTCTGCCCCTATCCGTCGCGATCTCCGGGGCCAGCACCCATGACAGCCGGGCCCATCAACCGCTGGTGCGCCCGATCGCGCCGATCCGCTCCAGGCGCGGGCCCCGCCGCCGCAAACCCGCCGAGCTGCACGGCGATAAAGGCTACGACTACGCCCGCCTGCGCCGATGGCTCAGCCGACACAGCATCGGCCACCGCATCGCCCGCAAGGGCATCGAAACCTCCCAGCGCTTGGGGCGGCACCGGTGGCAGGTCGAGCGGACCATGGCCTGGCTGGGTGGATGCCGAAGACTGCACCGCCGCTACGAGCGCAAGGCCAGCGTGGCTGCGGGGGCCGGTGCTGCCGGGGTTCACCTTCAACGAGGGGCGCCACACCCACCGGACCTGGCTGTCGGAGGACGGGGTGCCCGAGGTGGCCCGCGCGGCTCGGCTGGGGCACCGGATGCCGGGGATGGGCGAGGTGTACGAGCATGTGACCCCGCCGATGAAGAAGAAGGTCCGTGATGTCCTGGAGGAGCGCTGGCGGCAGAGCCTTCAGGCGCTGCAGCCGGGGGAGCGTGAGCGGCTCATGGAGACGGTTCCACGGGTCGGTGAGTACTACCGTGCTCTGGATACAAGAAGGGCCTCGTGATGGTGCCGGAGGAAGATCATCTCCTCTATGGCTCCATCAACGAGGCCACTGACCACTGACCGAGACCGATGAACGGCCTCTGACCTGCAGTGATGCTGGTGGGCGATACAGGATTCGAACCTGTGACCTCTACCGTGTCAAGGTAGCGCTCTAACCAACTGAGCTAACCGCCCGAGTGGAACCCGGTACGTCTAGAGGCGGAGACGGGAATCGAACCCGTGTACAGGGATTTGCAGTCCCTTGCCTAAGCCACTCGGCCACTCCGCCATGAGCCGTGCGGCGTTTCGAGTGCCCCATACGGCTTCTCCGAGCGGACGACGGGATTCGAACCCGCGACCCTCACCTTGGCAAGGTGATGCTCTACCAGCTGAGCCACGTCCGCGTGTCACGTGAGCGGTACCCCGTGCACATGTGTGTTGTCGCGGACCGCCGGGGCGGTCCAGAGCGGACGACGGGATTCGAACCCGCGACCCTCACCTTGGCAAGGTGATGCTCTACCAGCTGAGCCACGTCCGCATCGGAGGGGGTCGGTCCGGCCGGTGTTCCCGCCGGTCCGCCTCGCTGCGATGTGTTGAACTCTAGCGGATATCGGCGCCAGCGCGAAATCGGAATCGGGGAGTGTGGGCCGGGCCTCCCTCGGGGCGGGCGCGCTCGCGTACGCGCGAGCGCGCCGTGGAGCCGTGCCGGTCGCCGTGCGCCGTCACCCCGGCGCCGTCAGCGCTCCGCGCGTGCGGGCGTGCCCGGCATGTCCGGGCGGGGCGGGGCCGACAGGTACTGGCCCACCCGTTCGATCACCTTGTTCATCTCGTAGGCGATCAGCCCCACGTCGCTGTCGGTGTCGGACAGCAGCGCCATGCAGGCGCCCTCACCGGCGGCGGCGACGAACAGGAAGGCCCCGTCCATCTCGATGATGCTCTGCCGGATCTCCCCCGCCTGGAACTGCCGCGCCGCTCCTCCGGCGAGGCTGTGCAGTCCGGATGCGATGGCGGACAGATGCTCGGCGGCGGAACGGTCCAGCCCGCTCGACGCCGCCATCAGCAGGCCGTCGGTGGACAGGACGATGGCGTGCCGTGTTCCTTGCGCGCGGGTGAGCAGGTCGTCCAGCAGCCAGCTCAGTTCGCCAGGGGCGGTGCTCCGTGTGGTCATAACTCTCAAGCTCTGTCGTGGGGTGGGTTCGTGGGCCGTCCGTCCCGGCCCACCGGGCGACGCCCGTGGGTGGGGATCCCCATAAGCGTTGCCCAGATGATAGCCATTCGTAACCCGTGGGGCCGGTTTCCATCGCGATGTCGGAGTGGTGCGCGGTGCCGCGGGAGACGGCGGATACGCCGGTTACCCAGCGGTCACGGTACTGACCGGGGTGCCCCGTGCCGAGGTTCCGGCCAATGCCGGACACGGGGCTTGCGCCTGCCGGGCGGGCGGTCGTAGCCGGGCCCGCCGCGGAGGCGCCGTGTGGGGCTACAGGGGCCGCCGGGAGGGGCCGCCGGGAACGGGGGCCGCCGATCCCGCCCGATCCGGGGCCGTGCGTGGCAGGATCGGCCGCACAGCACATGTCGACATCGGGGGTGGATGCCATGCGGGTGTGGATCGCGGGCGCGGGCTTCGGCCGGGGCGAGGTCCTCGCCGAAGAGGAGGCCAGGATCCCCGCGCTGGACCACGGGATCACCGTGGGGGACGGGGTCTTCGAGACCGTCAAGGGGGTGGCGGGCCGCCCGTTCGCGCTCTCGCGGCACCTGCGCCGGCTCGCCCGGTCGGCGGCCGGCCTCGGGCTGCCCGAACCCGACCTGGAACTGGTCGCCGAGGGGGTCCGCCGCGCGGTCGAGGCCAACGCGGACACCGACCCCTCGCGGATCCGGATCACCATGACCGGGGGCCCGGCGCCGCTCGGTTCGGAGCGGGGCGCCGGGGAGCCGACCTACATCGTGGGGATCGGCCCGTTCCCCCCGATCCCGCCGTCCGTTCCCGTGCAGACGGTGCCCTGGCCCCGCAACGAGAAGGGCGCCCTCGCGGGCCTGAAGACGACCTCCTACGCCGACAACGTGCTGGCGCTGAAGTACGCCCACGACCGCGGCGCCAGTGAGGCGGTCTTCGCCAACACCCGGGGGAACCTGTGCGAGGGCACCGGCAGCAACATGTTCGTGGTGCTGGACGGCCGCCTGGTGACGCCGCCGCTGTCGGCGGGCCCGCTGGCGGGCATCACCCGGGAGCTGGTGCTGGAGTGGGCCGGGGGGCAGGAGGCCGACGTCCCCATGGCCGACCTGGACCGGGTCTCCGAGGCGTTCCTGACCTCCACCGGGCGCGACGTGCAGGCGATCAGCGCCATCGACGGCCGGGACCTGCCCGCCGCCCCGGGCCCGGTCACCCGCAAGGCCATGGACGTCTTCGCCGACCGCTCCGCCGCGGACATGGACCCCTGACCGCGGGGAGGGCGGGATGCGCGAGTGCCGCGGGCCGTGGGCCCGCGGCACTCGTCCGTATTTCGGGGGAATGATTCGCCCCGCGATGTGTTTGTCATGCAATGCCGTGGGTAAACCACCGGCGGCATATGCGTCTCCGGCGCGTCCGGGCGCGCCCGCACTGGCCCGGAACCGCTCCCGTAGGCACCGGGGCGGCGGGCGCGGGCCCAGACGTCAGGAGTAGAGGTGGCGCTCGATCTCGGCGTCGAGGTCGATGTGGCCGCCCTCTTCCCCGGCCGGGACGATCTCGTAGGTGCGGTGCAGGAACTCGGCGAGGGGGGCCACCGGGGCGTCGAACTGCGCCTGGCCGAAGGGCGAGGAGAGCGCGATGTTGACGGTGCGCTCGTCGCCGCCCTTGGAGGGCCACACCTGGACGTCGCCCTCGCCGACGGGGCGCACGATGCCGACCGTCACCAGCTCGCGGGCGAAGATCCACTCGACCGGCTCGTCCTCGCCGGTGTGGAAGGCCACCTTGATCGCGTAGGGGTCGTCGGCGGTGTAGTCCAGCCGCGCGACCAGGGGGACCGAGGTGCGGTCGGGGACCACGAGCCGCAGGCCCAGCTCGGCGCTGGCGGTGGTGCCGCTACTGTTCATGTTCGCCAAACCTTTTCTCGTCCGGCCCCGCGGGGTGCGGGTCCGTAGTGCCGTCTCACCCGCTCCAACGCGGCCGTCCGCGATGTATGACGCGTAACCGCGGGACTTTTTGCCATCGGATCGCCAAGAGATGCCCAAGCGGAGCCTCGCCGACCCTCCGTCACTGTAATGAGCTGCGGAAACCAGGAATTTCCGGATGATCTGTGTGCCGCGTCACGTGCGGGGACGTGTCGGGTGGGCCCCGCCGCCACCGGCCGTTCACATCCCCTTTACCGAAGGGGTTTCACGTTTTGCGCGCCCTTGGAGCGGCCGGGCGGCACCGGTGATGAGACCTCGATCACACCCCGGGCCGCCCTTCTGGGACGCTCGGGTTGCGCGAGCACCCCGTCGGATGCGCTAGAGTTTTCCTTGTTCGCCCCGCCGGACAGGCGGGGAGACACCCGGGGCGATTAGCTCAGTTGGCTAGAGCGCGTCGTTCACACCGACGAGGTCACTGGTTCGAGTCCAGTATCGCCCACTCCGGATCAAGGTCGGCTCCGTTCCCACGGAGTCGGCCTTTTTCGTTGAGGTTTCGGCCTGCCCGCCGGACACCGTGCCGCCGGGACCGCCCCCCGGACGGCGTCGACCGGAGCCCGGGGCGGCCGCCGCGCGCGGGTCCGCCGACGGTTCCTTCCACACGTTCGGACCAGCGTTGGAGCCGAACGGTTCGGCCTCTACCCCGGTGAGGTGCGCAACACGTCTCCTGGGGAGCCAGAGGCGGTCCACGGGCCATTGGGGGCGGATACCCCGCGGAAACATACGGCCCGAATCCCCGAACGCCCCTCCCGGGCGTTGTCGGCCCTCTCCAGGTGTTCGCGGCGCACTCGGGGGAGAACGTCCCCCCGAAGCGCGCATCGGCCGTCCGTGCGCGGTTCTCAGCGGTCTCCGGCAGGGCTCAGCGGCCCTTCCGGGCGCGCCTCTCGCGCCGCTTGCGGTCCGCCTCCATCGCGACCTTCTTGGCGCGGCGCGCCCACATGCGCGCACGGTGCAGCAGCCCCCGCGCCCAGGCGTACTCGGTCGCGAGGATCGCCAGCCCGAGAACGATGCCCGCGGCCCCGGGGCCCGGGGTCACGCTCATGATGATCCCGGCGATGAGCACGGCCCCGCCGACGATGGTCACCAGCGTCCGCCAGGTCACATGGAGGACGGGATGGGCGTGCATGCGCATCCGCCACACGCGCAATCGTGCCCGGAACCGGCGCCAGCGGCGCGTTCGTGCGGGCGAGGGGCGCGATCCCGACGGATCCGGCTGGTCTTCGAGGCCGGTCAGTGGGGTCTTGGGCATGCGCAGAGGATATCGGCCCGATCAAGCCCGGGTATCGGGACGTGACCATGAATCCGATGCTGACCGGCGCGAACACCGTCGCGATTCGGCGTGTCTGGGCCCCTCCGGGGCCGGTACCGGCGAAGGCGCGGCGCCACCCGAACCCCTGCCGCCCCCGGCGCCACACGCGCCCCGCGCCTCACGCTGACGGCGCCTCTTCGCCCGCGTCGTGCCCGTACACCCAGTCCGCGTTCTCCATCTCGACGTCGGCCAGCAGCCGGGGCCGGCCGTCGGGCGCGGCGCCCTCCCGCACCAGCACCTCCATGGAGCTGCGCCCCAGGGCGTGGATGCGGTCCGTACGCGCGCGGCGCGCCGCCGCGTACCGCGACAGCGCCCGACCCGCCGTCAGCGCCGTGGCCCCGCGCAGGCAGCGCGCCAGAACCACCGCGTCCTCCACGGCCTGGTCGGCCCCCTGGGCGAAGAAGGGGAGCATCGGGTGGGCGGCGTCGCCCACCAGGGCCACCCGCCCGCTGGTCCACGCCGGGACGGGGGCATGGTCCTGCAGCCCCCACTCGCCGACCCACTGGGCGGCGGCCACGGTCTCCAGCACCTCCGGCGCCCACCCCTCGAAGGCCCGGTTGAGCACCTCCACGCGCCCGCCCGCCGTCCACGAACCGGGCCCCGGCCCGTGCGCGGGCACCATCGCGTTGAAGCTGACCCGCCACCCCCCGGACACCGGGTACCGGGCGAAGTACCGGTCCGGCCCGATCCACACCCGCACCCCCGGCTCGGCCGTGGCCTCGGGCGCCTCCGACGCGGGCACCAGGCCGCGGTAGACGCTCAGCCCCGAGGGCCGCTGGTGCTCGGGCCGCAGCAGCGCCCGCACCGACGAGTGCACCCCGTCCGCGCCGATCGCCACGTCCCCGTGCACCTGGCGCCCGTCGGCGCAGTGCAGCGCCACCTCATCGCTGTTCTCCAGGATGTCGGTGACGTAGTGCTCGGTGCGCACCGTCCCCTCGGGCACCGCCTCCAGCAGCAGGGCGTGCAGGTCGGAGCGGAGGAGCGTGTAGAAGGGGGCGCCGTAGCGCTTCTCCGCCTCCTCGCCCAGCGCAGTGGTGTGCAGCAGCCGCCCGTCGGTGCCCTCCAGCACCTCCCGCCGGGCCGGGCGGACCGACACCTCGGCCAGCCGCTCGCCCAGGCCCAGCCGCAGCAGCAGCCGCGAGGCGTTGGGGGCCAGCTGCACCCCGGCACCGACCGGCGCGAACCCGCGGGACTGCTCCAGCACCACGCAGCGCCGACCCGAGCGGTGCAGGGCCAGCGCCAGCGCCAGTCCGGCGATGCCCGCCCCCACGATCACGATGCGCACTCCGCGCCCCCCCCTGTTCCTACCGAGTGTCCACCGGTGTCCGGTTTCCACCTCCGCGGGTTGCATACCCGTGCGGGCGCTCGCGGTACCCCTCCGCGATCCGCGCGGAGCGGCCGGTCGGGGCCCGGCCAACCGATAGCATCGTGCGTGGGAGGCGGCGCGCGGCCGGAATTCAGCGCGCCCGGCCCCTCCCCGCCACGAACACCGAGACAAGGAGCCACCGTGTCCGCCGTGCCAGAGCTGCGTATCACCCTCGCCGGAACCGAGCGTTCGGTGGCGGCGGGGACGACGGCCGGCCAGGCGTTGGAGGCGGACGGCCGGACCGTGATCGCCGCGCGCGTCGGCGGGGAGCTGCGCGACCTCGCCTGGGAGCTGTCCGAGGGGGACGCGGTCGAGCCCGTGGAGATCTCCTCCGAGGACGGCCGCGCCATCCTGCGCCACTCCGCGGCGCACGTGCTCGCCCAGGCCGTCCAGGAGCTGTTCCCCGAGGCCAAGCTGGGCATCGGCCCGCCCGTGGAGAACGGCTTCTACTACGACTTCGACGTCGCCGAGCCCTTCACCCCGAGCGACCTCAAGCGTCTTGAGAAGAAGATGCAGGAGATCGTCAAGCAGGGCCAGCGCTTCGACCGCCGCGAGGTCACCGACGACGGGGCCCGCGAGGAGCTGGCGACCGAGCCCTACAAGATGGAGCTCATCGGCCTCAAGAGCGGCGCGGACCAGGCCGCCGACGGGGCCTCGGTCGAGGTCGGCGAGGGCGGCCTGACCATCTACGACAACGTGCACCCCCGCACCGGCGAGCTGTGCTGGAAGGACCTGTGCCGGGGCCCGCACCTGCCCACCACCAAGGCGATCCCGGCCTTCAAGCTGATGCGGTCGGCCGCCGCCTACTGGCGCGGCAAGGAGACCAACCCGCAGCTCCAGCGCATCTACGGCACCGCCTGGGAGACCAAGGACGCTCTCAAGGCGTACCTGACCTTCCTAGAGGAGGCCGAGAAGCGCGACCACCGCAAGCTCGGCACCGAGCTGGACCTGTTCTCCTTCCCCGACGAGATCGGGTCGGGCCTGGCGGTCTTCCACCCCAAGGGCGGGGTGATCCGCAAGGAGATGGAGGACTACTCCCGCAGGCGGCACGAGCAGGCGGGGTACGAGTTCGTCAACACCCCGCACGCCACCAAGGCCAAGCTGTTCGAGAAGTCGGGCCACCTGGACTGGTACGCCGACGGCATGTACCCGCCCATGCAGCTCGACGGCGGGGTGGACTACTACCTCAAGCCGATGAACTGCCCGATGCACCACCTGATCTTCGACGCGCGCGGGCGCTCCTACCGGGAGCTGCCGATGCGCCTGTTCGAGTTCGGGACCGTCTACCGGTACGAGAAGTCCGGCGTGGTGCACGGCCTGACCCGGGCCCGCGGCTTCACCCAGGACGACGCGCACATCTACTGCAGCAAGGAGCAGATGGCCGGCGAGCTCGACTCGCTGCTGACCTTCGTGCTGGACCTGCTGCGCGACTACGGCCTGGACGACTTCTACCTGGAGCTGTCCACCAAGGACCCGGAGAAGTACGTCGGCACCGACGAGGTGTGGGAGGAGTCCACCGAGGCCCTGCGCGCCGCCGCCGAGAAGCAGGGCCTGGAGCTGGTCCTGGACCCGGCCGGGGCCGCCTTCTACGGCCCGAAGATCTCGGTCCAGGCGCGCGACGCCATCGGCCGCACCTGGCAGATGTCGACCATCCAGGTCGACTTCAACATGCCCGAGCGCTTCGACCTGGAGTTCACCGCGGCGGACGGCACCCGGCAGCAGCCGGTCGTCATCCACCGCGCGCTGTTCGGCTCGATCGAGCGGTTCTTCGCCGTGCTGCTGGAGCACTACGCCGGGGCGTTCCCGGCCTGGCTGGCCCCGGTGCAGGCGGTCGGCATCCCGATCGCCGACGAGCACGTGCCGTACCTGGAGCGGTTCGCCGAGCGGCTGCGCGGCGAGGGCCTGCGCATCGACGTCGACTCGAGCGACGACCGGATGCAGAAGAAGATCCGCAACGCCCAGAAGCAGAAGGTGCCCTTCATGCTGTTGGCCGGGGACGAGGACATCGCCAAGGGCGCCGTGTCCTTCCGTTACCGGGACGGATCGCAGAAGAACGGCGTGCCGCTGGACGAGGCGGCCGAGGAGATCCTGGCCGCCGTCCGCGAGCGGCGGTAGCCCCCGGCGGCGGCCCCGCCGCCCGGACCCGGCCCCGTGTCCCCCTCCGCTGCGCGGCGGGGGACACGGGCGTGTCGGGGTCCGCGGCGCGGGCGGCCCCGAACGGTAGCTTGGTGCCCGTCCGACGCCGGTCGGGCAGGGACCGGAGACTGACGCAATGGTACGAAGATCCACGGTCATCACCGTCGTCAAGCGGGTGGTCGCGGCGCTGCTGGCGGCCCAGGCGGCCGCGGTCCTCGGGCTGGTCGGCATCGACCTGTGGCGCAAGCGGGTGCGCCCGCGCCGGGCGCACTTCCCCCGGACCGCGCCCAAGGAGCTGCCGGTCGGCGAGACGCTGGTGACCACCTACACCTAC
The DNA here is from genome assembly GCF_000341185.1 of Nocardiopsis chromatogenes YIM 90109. Taxonomy (GTDB): domain Bacteria; phylum Actinomycetota; class Actinomycetes; order Streptosporangiales; family Streptosporangiaceae; genus Nocardiopsis_A; species Nocardiopsis_A chromatogenes. The sequence continues at coordinate 30,608 of NZ_ANBH01000322.1, read as the reverse complement.
GGCGAGGACCTGTTCTCCGACATGCTGGAGGCGATCCGGGGGGCCCGCACCCGGATCCTGTTCGAGTCCTACATCATCAAGGGCGACCAGGTCGGGCGGCGCTTCAAGCGGGAGCTGATCGCCGCCGCCGAGCGGGGCGTGGAGGTCCACGTCATCTACGACGGGTTCGCCAACCTCGTCGTGCCCCGCTCCTTCTTCCGCTTCCCGCCGTCGGTGCACGTGCTGCGGTTCCCGGTGGTGCACCCGGGTGTGCTGCTGCTGGACGTGCGCAAGCTCGGGCGCGACCACCGCAAGATCCTGTCGGTGGACGGCGAGGTCGGCTTCGTCGGCGGCTACAACGTGGGGTCGGCCTACGCCACCGAGTGGCGCGACACCCACCTGCGCATGGTGGGCCCGGCGGTCTGGGAGCTGGAGAACGCGTTCTGCGAGTTCTGGAACCGGCACCGGCGGGCGGGGCACCCGCGGCTGTCGGCGTTCGGCCGGGCGCAGTGGACCCCGGCGGTGCGCTCCCAGCGCAACCAGCCGGACCTGCTGGTCTACCCGATCCGGGGCATGTACCTGGACGCGATCGACCGGGCGCGCGAGCACATCTACATCACCCAGGCCTACTTCCTGCCGGACCGGGAGATCCTGGACGCGCTGGCGGCGGCCGCCCGGCGCGGGGTGGACGTGCGGGTCCTGGTCCCGGACGAGTCCAACCACGTGATCGCCGACTGGCTGTCCCGCGGGCTGTACGCCTCGCTGCTGCGGGGCGGGGTGACGCTGTGGCGCTTCCAGGACGCCATGGTGCACGCCAAGACCGCGACCATCGACGGGCGCTGGTCCACCGTGGGCACCGCCAACGTGGACCGGCTGAGCCTGACCGGCAACCACGAGATCAACGTGGAGATCTTCGACGACGGGATGGCGCGCCACCTGGAGGAGATCTTCGCCAACGACATCGCCAACGCGGTTCCGCTGAGCGAGGCGGCGTGGAGCCGGAGGCCGCTGCTGGCCAAGCTCACCGAGCGCATCATCGGGCCGCTGCGCCCGTTCTTCTGACCGGCGGCCCCGCGCCGGTGGCCGCGGCGGCCACCGCCGGGGTCACCGGTGGGCGTCCGCCCGGTCCAGGGCGTGCAGGACGCGGGCGCGGTGCGCGGCCGGGGAGCCCCAGGCGCGGCGCAGGACGTGCGCCTTGCGGATCCACAGGGAGGGCGGGAACTCGTCCGTATAGCCGATGGCGCCGTGCAGCTGCAGGGCGGTCCGTGCGGCGGTATGGGCGGCGTCGCAGGCGGCGGCCTTGGCGGCGGAGACGTCCCGGGCGCGCACGAGGGCGGGCGGGGATGCCGCGTCGGCCGTCTCGTCGGCCACGGCGTCGGTCATGGTGTCGGCCACGGTGTCGGCCGCCCTGTCCTGCGCCCCGCCGCCGTCCGGTGGAGCGTCGGGCCCGAACGCGGCCGCGGCCCCCAGGACGAGCGGGCGGGCGAAGTGCAGGGCGGTCGCGGTATCGGCCAGCCGGTGGCGCACCGCCTGGAACCCGCCGACGGCCTGGCCGAACTGGTGCCGGGTCCTCACGTGCTCGACGGTGGCCTCCAGCAGCCGCTCCCCGACGCCGAGCGCCTGGGCGGCGCAGCACAGGACGGCCAGGTCGAACGCGACGGCGGCCGTGCCGTGGGGCGGGCTGTCGGGCAGGCTCTCGGGCGGGCCGTCGGGCGGACCGCCCGGTAGGGGAGCGGCCGCCCGCACCCGCCACGGCTTCCTGGCCGGGTCCAGCGACTCCAGGGCCTCCACGGGCTCGGCGGCGCGGAGGGACCCGCCTTCCAGGATGAGGACCGTCCCGGCCCAGTCGGCGTCCAGGGCGTGCGGCGCCCACGGCGGGACGGCCAGCGAGACCGCCAGGTCCCCTTCGGCGATCCGCGCCGCGGGCGCCCCGCCGAGCAGGACCGCCGCGGCCGCCGTCTCGACCAGGGGGCCGGGGGCCGCGTGCCTCCCGGCCTCGACCATGCCCAGGGCGAGTTCGACCGGCCGCAGGCCCGCGCCGCCGTGCTCCTCGGGCACGGCCAGGCCGAACAGGCCGGCCTCGGCGAGCCCGCGCCACAGCCGCTCGCCGGGGCCGCGGTCGCCGCGCGACCAGGAGCGCGCGGCCGCCCCCGGCTCCCCGGAGCCCAGCAGGGCGTCCAGGGTGCGGGAGAACAGGCGCTGCTCGCGGGTGGGGGCGAAGCGCATCAGCCCTCCCTCCTCCGCGGCCGGGGCAGGCCCAGCACGCGTTCGGCGACGATGTCGCGCTGGATCTCGTTGGTCCCGGCGTAGACGGGCCCGGCCAGGGAGAACACGTGGCCGCGCATCCACGGCCCGTCGAGTTCGGCCTCCGGGCCGAGCAGGTCCAGCGCGGTCTCGTGCAGGCCGGTGTCGAGCTCGGACCAGAACAGCTTGTTCATGCTGGCCTCGCCCGCGTCCGGGGGCCCCTCCGCGCAGGCGGCGGCGTAGGCGTGCAGCCGGTAGGCCTGGGCGCCGATCCACGCGCGGGCGACGCGGTCGGCCGCCGCGCCGTGCGCGGCATCGGCGCCGTCCCGCCCGCGCTCCCGGCGCAGCGCCGCCAGCCGGTGGGCGGAGGCCAGGAACCGGCCGGGGCCGCGCAGGCCGGTCCCGCGCTCACCGGCGGCGGTGCCCATGGCGATCCGCCACCCGTCGCCGGGGGCGCCGATGACATCGGCGTCGGGCACGAACACCCCGTCGAAGAACAGCTCGGCGAAGGCCGGGCGGCCGTCCAGGCGGCCGATGGGGCGGCGGGTCAGCCCGGGGGCGTCCAGGGGGAACATCAGGTACGTCAGGCCGCGGTGGCGCTCGGGGGAGGTGCGGAAGAGCCCGAATCCGCGGTCGGCGAAGGCGGCGCGCGAGCTCCAGGTCTTCTGGCCGTGCAGGAGCCAGCCGGGGCCGCGGCCGGGGTCCTCGGCGCGTTCGGCGCGGGAGCGGATGGCGGCCAGGTCGCTCCCGGCCCCGGGCTCGGACCACGCCTGCGCCCAGACCACCTCCCCGGAGGCCATCGGGGGCAGCACCCGCGCGCACTGCTCGGGGGTGCCGTGCGCCAGGAGCGTGGGGGCCAGCAGGCCGATGCCGTTCTGGGAGACGCGCTCGGGCGCGCCCGCCGCGTGGTACTCCTCGTCGAAGAGCAGCCCTTCGACGGGCCCGGCGGCGCGGCCGCCGTAGCGGGTCGGCCAGGTGACGGCCGACAGGTGGGCCCGTGCCAGGGCGCGCTCCCAGTCGCGGTGGGCCGCGAAGCCCTCGGCGCCGTCCATGGGCGGCAGCGGGGCGGCGGGGGCGTTGCGGCGCAGCCAGTCGCGCACCTCGTCGCGGAAGGCGCGCTGGGCGGGGGTCGGGTCGAGGTCCATGCGCGGCCCCTTCCGGTGGCCGGGGCCCGGTCGGCCGGGGCCCGATCGCTGGGGTGCTGTCCGCTCATTCTTTCTAACAATCGTTTGGTAGGGTAGCACCCATGGTGAACCCCGAGCAGGGCCGCCCGGCGGCCCCCCTCCCCGGCCACGGGCTGCTCCGGGGCCGCACGGCGCTGGTCACCGCCGCCGCCGGGACCGGCATCGGCGGGGCGGCCGCGCGGCGCCTGCTGGAGGAGGGGGCGCGCGTGGTGGTCACCGACGCGCACGAGCGCCGCCTGGCCGAGTGCGAGCGCGCGCTGGCCGCCGGGTTCGGCGCCGCGCGCGTGGCGGCGGTGCGCTGCGACGTCACCGACGAGCAGCAGGTGCAGGCCGCCTTCGACACCGCCGAGCGGCGGTTCGGCCCGCCGGACGTGGTGGTGAACAACGCCGGGCTGGGCGGCACCGCGCCGCTGGTCGGGATGGAGGACGCCGAGTGGTCCCGGGTGCTGGAGGTGACCCTCACCGGCACCATGCGGTGCACCCGGGCCGCGATGCGGCGGATGGGGCCGCGGGGGCGCGGGGCCGTGGTCAACAACGCCTCGGTGCTGGGGTGGCGGGCCCAGCCCGGACAGGCGCACTACGCCGCCGCGAAGGCGGGGGTGATGGCGCTGACCCGGTGCGCGGCGATGGAGGCGGCGCCGCACGGTGTGCGGATCAACGCGGTCGCGCCGAGCCTGGCCATGCACGAGAACCTGGCCAAGTCGGCGCCGGCGGAGCTGCTGGAGGAACTGGCCCGGCGCGAGGCCTTCGGCCGGGCGGCCGAGCCGTGGGAGGTGGCCAACGTGATCGTCTTCCTCGCCAGCGACTACGCCTCGTACATGACGGGGGAGGTGGTCCCGGTCTCCAACCAGCGCGCGTGAGAGGCGCCCGCCCGAGCCCCTGAGGGGCGCGCGGGTGCCACCCTGGGGCCCAGGCCCCGATCGACACATCAGGCCGCACCACCGACCGACACCACCCACCCACCAGAAGGCGACGAACGATGAGCCCACGGCGCAGGGACGCCGAACGCACCGCGGCCGCGCGGGAGCGGCGGCGGGCCGAGATCCTGGACACGGCGGCGGAGGTCTTCGCCCGGCAGGGGTATGCGGCCACCACCATCCGGCAGGTGGCCGACGCCGCCGGGATGCTGGCGGGCAGCCTCTACTACCACTTCGACTCCAAGGAGTCGATGGCCGACGAGATCCTCTCGGGCTTCCTGGACGACCTGTGGGCCTCCTACGACGCGGTCCTCGCCGAGGGCGCGGACGCCCGCACCACCCTGGAGCGCCTGGTGGAGGCATCGTTCGCGTCGATCCACCGGCACCGCCCCGCCGTCGTGATGTACCAGAACGAGTCCCGCCACCTAGCGCTCAACCCGCGCTTCGCCTACCTGGCCGAGTCCCAGACCCGGTTCCGCTCCATGTGGTCGGACCTGCTCACCCGGGGCGCGGACGAGGGGGCGTTCCGCGCCGACCTGGACGCCTCGCTCGTCTACCGCTTCATCCGCGACACCGTGTGGGTCGCGGCCAACTGGTACGACCCGCACGGCCGCCTGCCCGCCTCCGACATCGCCGAGCAGTACCTCGCCATGGTCCTGGAAGGCATCCAGGCGCCCGGCGAGTGACGCCCGCCTCCGCCACGCCCCCGTAAGGAGCGCACCATGCCCGAGGCCTTCATCGTCGACGCGGTCCGCACCCCGGTCGGGCGGGGCCGCGAGGGAGGCGCCCTGGCCGGTGTGCACCCGGCCGACCTGGGCGCCCGGGTGATCACCGCCCTCATGGAGCGCTCGGGGGCCGACCCGGGCGCGGTCGAGGACGTGGTGTTCGGGTGCGTGGACGCGCTCGGGCCGCAGTCGGGGGACATCGCGCGCACGGCGTGGCTGGCGGCCGGGCTGCCCGAGCACGTGCCGGGGGTGACCGTGGACCGCCAGTGCGGGTCGGGGCAGCAGGCGGTGCACTTCGCGGCGCAGGCGGTGCTGGCGGGCACGGCCGGCCTGGTGCTCGCGGGCGGGGTGCAGAGCATGTCGGCGGTGCCGATCGGCGCGGCCATGCGGGCCGGGAAGGCGCTCGCGCGCGCCGACGGGCGCGACCCGGACGGGCCCGGCGCCGAGGGGCCCTTCAGCGGGTCGCGGGGGTGGCGGAGCCGTTACGGGGACGCCCCGGTGTCGCAGTTCGCGGGGGCGGAGGCGATCGCCCGCGACTGGGGGCTGACCCGGCGGGAGCTGGAGGACTACGCCGTCGAGTCGCACCGGCGGGCGGTGCACGCGGCCGACGGCGGAAGGTTCGCGCGGGAGGTGGTCCCGGTCGGCGGGGTGGACGCCGACGAGGGCCCGCGCCGGGACACCTCGGCGGAGAGGATGGCGGAGCTTCCGGTGCTGGTGCCCGGCGGCATGCACACCGCCGCGACGGCCTCACAGGTGACCGACGGGGCGGCGGCCCTGCTCATCGCGGGCGAGCGCGCGCTGGAGGAGCACGGCCTGGTGCCCAGGGCGCGCATCCACCACATGTCGGTGCTGGGCGAGGACCCGATCCGGATGCTGTCGGCGCCGATCCCGGCGACGGCGCGGGCGCTCGACCGGTGCGGCATGTCCATCGGTGACATGGACGCGATCGAGGTGAACGAGGCGTTCGCGGCGGTGGTGCTGGCATGGCTGAAGGAGACCGGCGCCGACCCGGAACGGGTGAACCCGAACGGGGGCGCGATCGCGCTGGGCCACCCGCTGGGCGCGACGGGGGCGCGGCTGATGGTGACCCTGCTGCACGAACTGGAGCGCACCGGGGGCAGGTGGGGCCTGCAGACCATGTGCGAGGGCGGCGGCCAAGCGAACGTGACGGTGGTGGAGAGGGTCAGGTGACGTTAAAGGAAGTCATTCGTGCCAGACGACCCTGACGATCACGATGTCCTTATGGTGGTCGTCGACAAGGAAATAGAAGTAGCCGCGACCACCGAGGATGAGGAACTGCCTGAGCCCTCCGCTCCGCTCTTCCGGGCGTCCGACCATGTTGGCGTCGTGGCCGAGGTTCGCCAGTTCGGCGGCTAGCCTCTCGATTTCGGCGATGACTCCGACAGGGAGCCCATTGCACAGGTCTGCAGGCTCAAAGGCGTAACCCCAGTCGTTCACAGACCTGCGTCCGTCTCAGCCTGGGCGAGGAGGGCCTGGATCTCTTTGATCGCTGCCCGTGAATCGGGGGAACCGCTGTCGACGACCGCCTCCAATTCACGGAGCCGACTCTCCCGCTCGGGGAACCGGGTGATGGCGACGACGGTCGACCAGTGGTGCGTGAAGGCGCGGATCGGGGCCAAAGAGCCCGTGCTCTCGGCGTTCGTCGTGGCTTCGGCCAGGTGCGAGTGGAACTCGGGCAACCGGGAGGGAGCGATCTGCGCGACCGCCGCCCGGAGAGCGGCGACGTTCGGTGGCGGCTGCTCGATCAGCGCTCGGCCGGGTTCGTCAAAGAGCGGCTCGCCCACATCTCCTCCTCGCAGTGTCCATCAGGAACACACGGTCGAAGTCTAGCGCCGGACATGGGCGTCGCGGGGGATCATTTCGGAAGCTCGGCAACGGCCCGCCTCGCCTCCTCGACGGTCCGGTGGACCAGCTCGCGGCAGCTCGGGAGGTCGGTGATCGCGCCGACCGTCTGGCCCGCCGACATCACCCCGGCGTCCGTCCTCCCCTCCACCATCGCGGCGCGCAGCATCATCGGTGTGTTCGCCGCCGACAGCGTCTGAGCGATCCCGGCACCCTGCGACCGGCGCATGGACCAGCCCCCGCGGAGCATCGCCCCCCACCCCGTCCCCGCCTCCGCACGGAACGCGCGTGCGTTCCGCAGGGCGAGGACCAGGCGGCGCGCGGACCCCGCGCGCTCCAGGGCATCGACGGCCGGGGTGCGCAGCACCCGGTGCGGGATACCGTCCACCGCGCGCGTCACCACGGTCTCGTCGGCCTCCAGGTACGCCCGCTTGACCGCCTCGGGCACGGCGCTGTCCGACGTCAGCAGGAACCGCGTCCCCATGCCGATCCCGCTCGCCCCGAAGGCCAGCGCCGCCGCCAGCCCGCGCCCGTCGCGGAAGCCGCCCGCCGCCACCACCGGGATGTCCACGGCGTCCAGCACACGGGGTAACAGCACCGTCGTCGCAACCGAGCCCGTGTGGCCGCCGCCCTCCGCACCCTGCACCATCACCGCGTCGGCGCCCCACGAGGCCACCTTTTCCGCGTGGCGCGGCGCCCCCACGGTCGGCACCACGGCGACGCCCCCCTCCTTCAACAGGTTGATCAGGTCCCGGCGCGGTGCCAGGGCGAAGGAGGCCACCCGCACGCCCTCGGAGACCAGCAGCTCGGCGCGCTCCCGGGCATCGGCGGCGTCCGAGCGCAGGTTCACCCCGAAGGGGGCGCCCGTCCTGCGCTTGACGGAGCGGATCGCGGCGGCCGTGTCCTCCAGGGACATGGTGGCCGAAGCCAGAATGCCCAGTCCTCCGGCGCGGGCCACGGCCGCCACCAGGCCGGGACCGGCCACCCACCCCATGCCGGTCTGCACGACCGGGTAGCGGCACCCGGCCAGCCGGGTGAGCGGCGTGTCCATGGGGGCGGGCGCGGGGACAGGGCCGGGTCCGGGTGCGGGTCCCGCGCTCATCCGGGGACCTCCGTGTCGCGGACCCCGCCGGGGTCGAGCACCTCCCGCAGCAGCCGCAGCTCCTCGCCCGTGGGAACACGGGTCTCGGGAACGGCCGCCGCACCGCCCTCGGGCAGGGCGAGGTCGAACCCGGTGGCGTCGCACGCCTGCTCCGCCGTGCACCCCGGGTGCACCGACACCAGCCGCAGCGTGCGGCCGGGCCCGGCGAAGTCCATCACCGCCAGGTCGGTCACCACCCGCCGAAGCTCGTGCGCGTCGGCGGCGGCGACGCCGCTGACCATGTCGACCTTCGGGGTGAAGACCCGCCGCGAATGCCGGGGCACCCAGTAGCTGACCGTGTTCCGCACCGTGTTCCCCGGGCAGCCCCGGACGCCGAGCAGCTGGGCCGTCGGCCGCTCCCAGTCGCCGACGCAGGAGATGTTGGTCCTGCCCTCGGCGTCCATCTGGGAGGCGCCCAGCATCACGTGCCTGCGGCCGTGCAGCACCAGCCACAGGTGGTCGCGGAAGGGCAGCCAGCCCTCGGCCTCGCCGTCGGCGCCCAGGGGGACCGGGTCGCGGGTGAGCACGGCCGCGCCGTCGGTGGTGAGCAGGTCGGGGGAGGAGGTCGCGCGGGCCAGGCGCGCGCCCAGGACCGGGCAGGGGGCCATGGCGGCGGCGAGCACCTCGCCGTCGCCGCGCCAGGCGTCGGCGCAGGCGGCCACGGCCACCTCGGAGCGGGTGGGGGGAGCGGTCACCGTCGGGCCTCCCGCTGGTAGGCGTCCTCTCCGGCGTCGATGGCCGAGGCGCGGAAGCGGTCCCACGCCTCGGGGTCCTTCGCGGTGGCGGCGTAGGCGCGTTGGAAGCGCTCGTCGCGCCCGTAGTCGGGCTCGCAGGAGGTGAAGTGCGCGCCGCCCGGGGTCTCGGCCACGCCCGCCACGGTCGCCCGGCTGACCAGGAGGGTCTGCGGCGGCCCGGCGAAGCCCTCGACGAGGCGCTCGCAGGACAGGTAGGTGCGGTCGGCGGCCTTGGCGAACAGGTCGTCCAGGTAGGGGTCGGGGCCGAGGTACTGCCCGTTGCCCCGCCGGTCGGCCCGGTTGACGTGGACGAACGCCGCGTCGAGCCGGAGCGCGGGGGCGGCCGTGAGCTCCTCCCCGGCGGGGTGCCCGGGGGAGGGGTAGGGGGAGCGGACGGTGCGCAGCTCCGGGTTGACCCGCATGACGTCCGAGTGCAGGCCCGCGGGGGTCGGCAGGAAGGGCAGCCGGTGCGCCGCCGCCAGCAGCCCGAACATGAACAGGCCTTCGTCGTACTCGGTGAGCGCGATGCGCCCTTCCTCGCGCGCGCGGCGGAACCAGGGCTCCAGCGGGATGCTGTCGAGCGTGGCGAAGGGGACGACGGCCCGGCGCACCTTCCCGTAGGCGCACAGCAGGCCGAGGTCGGGCCCGGCGCAGGCGACCACGGTCAGGTCGCGTGCGGGGGCGCGGCACAGGGCCCGCACCAGGGCCATGGGCTTGCGGCGGGACCCCCAGCCGCCGATGCCCAGCACGGCCCCGTCGGGGATCGATGCGGCGATGTCGTCGGGCGTCATGCGCTTGTCCAAAGGGCGGCCCTCCTCGGGAAGCCGGGCGCGCGGGTGCGCGGCGTCGTGCGCGGTCGGGGACGCGTGGGGCGGGACCGGTCCTCGGCGGGCCCGGCGGCCCGAGGGCGTCCGCCGGAGCGGCGGTGCTTCGGCCGACGGCCGTCGGCACCCGGCCGGGCGGAAGCGCCCCTGTCCCCGGGGGGCGTGACCGGCGGCCGTCGTCTCCGTCCGCCCCGGCGCGGGCGCCGTCCCCCCTCGGGTGGTGCACCGGCCATGCCGTCACCCCTGTCCGCCGTCGGGACGGGCCCCGTGTTCGACGAAGGCGTCGCGCAGCCGGTCGCCCGCCCCGTTGAGGCCCAGTTCGAAGGTGAACCCCTGCTCGAAGCGGTAGGAGCGGCGCGGGTCCACCGGGTCGATGCCGTTCAGGGACTCCTTCGCCCGCCGGACCACCTCCGGATCCTTGGCGGCGATGTCCCCGGCGACCTCCAGGGCGGCCTCGCGCAGCCGCTCGGGCGGCACCACCTCCAGCACCGAGCCGAACGTGTGGAGCTGGGCGGCGGTCGCCGGGCGGCAGGTGTACACCATCGCGCGCGCCAGGTGTCCCGGGACCAGCCGGGACAGGTGGGTGGCCGCGCCCAGTGCGCCCCGGTCGACCTCGGGCAGGGCGAAGTAGGCGTCCTCGGCGGCCAGGACGACGTCGGCGTTGCCCGCCAGCCCCACCCCGCCGCCGAGGCAGTACCCCTGCACGGCGGCCACCACCGGCACCGGGCAGGCGTACACGGCGGCGAAGGCGGCCGCGCACCCCCGGTTGACCTCGACCAGCGCGGAGCCGCCGCCCCGCTGGAGCTCCTTGATGTCGACCCCGGCGTTGAAGCCGCGCCCCTCGGCCCGCAGCAGCACCGCGCGCGTCCGCGGAGCGGCCCCGGCCGTGCGCACCGCCGCGGCGAGCCGGTGCCACCCCTGGGCGGTCAGTGCGTTGACCGGCGGAGCGTCGACCGCCACCTCGGCGGTCCCGTCCGGGTGGAGGGCGGTGGAGATCTCCATGCCTTACCTTTCCACCAAACGTTTGTTAGAAAGAACGTAGCAGCGGTCCGCGGCGGCGGAAAGGGGCCCAGATGACCGGTCTGGACGGTGGGACGGTGCTGGTCACCGGCGGTGTGCGCGGGGTGGGCCGGGGCGTGAGCGCGGCCTTCGCCCACGCGGGGGCCCACGTCGTGGCCTGCGCCCGGCACGCGCCGGCGGACCCGCCCGAGGGGGTGCGGTTCGTCCGCGCCGACATCCGCGACCCCGGCGACCTGGAGCGCCTGGCCGCCGAGACCGGCCCCGTGCGCGCGGTGGTCGGCAACGCGGGCGGCGCCCCGCCGCTGCGCGCGGCCGACGGGCGGGCCCGCACCCACGCCAAGATCATCGAACTGAACCTGACCGCGCAGCTCCTGCTCGCGCGCGCCTTCTACGGGCCGCTCCGGGAGAGCGGCGGCACCCTGACGTTCATCGGGAGCGTCGGCGCCGTGCGCCCGTCGCCGGGCACGGCGGCCTACGCGGCGGCCAAGGCCGGGCTGGAGAGCCTGACCGCCTCGCTGGCGGCCGAGTGGGCGCCCGAGGTGCGGGTCAACTGCGTGCGCGCCGGAATGGTGCGTACCGAGCGCAGTGGCCTGCACTTCGGCGATGAGCGGGGACTGCGGGACGCCGGACGCACCGTTCCGCTCGGGCGTCCGGCCGAGCCGCGCGAGATCGGCGAGGCGTGCGTCTTCCTGGCCTCCGACGCCGCCTCCTACATCACCGGGGCCTGCCTGCCCGTGCACGGCGGCGGCGAGCCCCCCGCCTACCTGTCGGCGCGCGCCGGGCCGCAAGCGGAGGGCGGGGCGGACGGGGCGCCCAATGACGCCGGGCGGAACGGGGGAAAGGAGAGCGCCCGTGATCTGTGAGCACAGAGTCGTCCTGGTCACCGGGGCCGGGCGCGGGCTTGGGCGGGCGCACGCGCTGGAGTTCGCCCGGCAGGGCGCCCGTGTGGTCGTCAACGACCTGGGCGTCGGCCCGGACGGCACCGGAGGGGCCGACGGCCCTGCGCGGGAGACCGCCGCCGAGATCCGGGCGCGCGGCGGCGAGGCCGTGGCCTGCACCGGCGACATCGCCTCGGCCGACGGGGCCCAGGGAGCGGTGCGCACCGCCCTGGAGTCCTACGGGCGCCTCGACACGCTGGTGAACAACGCCGGGTTCGTGCGCGACCGGATGCTGGTCAACCTCACCGAGGACGACTGGGACGCCGTGGTGCGGGTGCACCTGCGCGGGCACTTCCTGGCGCTGCGGGAGGCGGCCGCCCACTGGAGGGCTGAGGCCAAGGCGGGGCGGCGCCCCCGGGCGCGCGTGGTGAACACCTCCTCCGGCGCGGGGCTGCTGGGCAGCGTCGGGCAGGCCAACTACGCGGCGGCGAAGGCGGGGGTGGCCGCGCTGACCCTGGTGGCCGCCGCCGAGCTGGGACGGTACGGGGTGGGCGTGAACGCGATCGCCCCGGCGGCGCGCACCCGGATGACCGAAGGCGTCTTCGCCGACCGGATGGCCGAGCCGGAGGAGGGCTTCGACGCCATGGACCCGGCCAACGTCTCCCCACTGGCGGTGTGGCTGGGGTCGGACGGCGCGGAGGCGGTGACGGGCCGGGTCTTCGAGGCGGAGGGCGGGCGCATCCGCCTGATGGACGGCTACCGCCCGGGACCGGAGGCCGTGCGCCCGGCCCGGTGGGACCCCGCCGACGTCGGCGGCGCCGTGGCGGACCTCGTGGCCCAGGCGCCCCCGCCGGAACCGGTCTACGGGGTGTAGGAGCGAGTGGCCGCCGAGGAGCGCCTCACCGTGCTGTGCAGGTCGCACCGGGTCGACCTGGCCCTGTCCTGGGGCGACCGGGAGGTGGGCCTGCGCGGCGGCCGCGCGGCGATGACGACCGCCCCCGCTCCGCCTTCTCCGACTGCACCGACCGGGACGCCGGGCGGAGGGGCCGGGCCGCGCCCCCTGCCGCGTCCGCGCCCGGCCTCTGCGGCTGCGGCACTGACCAGCGCCGCTGCTGGAGACCCTCGCCATCGTCACCGCCGCCACCGTGCCGTCGGTGGTGCCGCGCACCTCGCCGACGGTGTGGGCGGCGGGCGGTACGGGCGCCTGACGTACCGGCTCGACGTGGACATCCGGTCGGCCACGGCGCTGGGCATCGTCGGAGCGGGCGGCATCGGCGACGAACCGCTCGACGCGGCACGCGTGCAGGGGTTCGGGACCGTCAACTTTTCACGCTGATGGTGTTCGCGGTGGTGGTGGCGGTGGAGGGCCTGGCCTTCCGGCTGCGCCCCGTCGCGGCCTGAAAAGCCCGGCGCCCCAGGGATTCCGGACACGGGGCGGGGCGAGTAGGGTCACCGCCGAGCGCCCGCATTCCGCGCCCGCCCCCGGCCGCGCGCGGCGACCGCCCCCCGACGGCGCGCGCATCCGGCCCGTGTCACTGCGGGCCTGCGCCGGGCCCGCGGTGGAGGATCGGATACGGGATCCGGTGGGCAGTGAGGAAGCAAGAGGAGTTGAGAGTGATGCCCGACAAGAAGGCGGGAGCGCTGGCCGCCGACCGGTCCTCCCTCGGCCACAAGCTGCGCTACGCCCTGCGCAACCCGGCGCGGGTGGTGCCGTACGCCTCGCGGGCCCTGCGCGACGCCGCCCTGCGGATCCGCCACCGGGGCGACCACGTCTCCTACTACCGCGCCGTGATGGCCTCGGACACCGCGCGCGACCCGAAGGCCGCCGTGGGCAGCCAGTCCGAGAAGCGGTGGCTTGCGCTGGGCCGGATGCAGTTCGACTACCTGGTCGGGCACGGGCTGGGCCCGGAGCACCGGCTGCTCGACATCGGCTGCGGTAACCTGCGGGCGGGCTGGCGGTTCATCGAGTACCTCGACGAGGGCAACTACTACGGCATCGACATCTCGCCGGACATCCTGGCCTCGGCGACCGGTGTACTGGCCGAGCGCGGGCTGCAGGCCAAGCTGCCGCACCTGACGCTCACGCGCGACCTGACCTTCTCCTTCCTTCCGGAGGGGAGGTTCGACGTGGTCCACGCGCACAGCGTCTTCTCGCACTCGCCGATCGAGGTCATCGACGAGGCCCTGGCGAACGTGGGGCGGATCCTCGCTCCGAAGGGCTTCTTCGACTTCACCTTCGACCGCACCGAGGGCGCCGAGCACCACGTCCTGCGGGAGGACTTCTACTACCGGACCGAGACGCTGGTCGCGCTGGCGGAGAAGCACGGCCTGTCGGCCCGGTTCATGGACGACTGGGAGGAGCTGCCGCACGGGCAGTCCAAGATCCGCGTCAGCGCGGATTGACCGCGGCGTATTGACCGCGGAGTGACGGCGGAGTGACGGCCGCCGTCTGAGGGCCGGACCGCATATCCTGGATCCCCGTCCTCCGACAGGGGACCGAAAACCGCTTGTGCCAGGGCGCCCCGCCGCCGCACTCTTGTGCGGGCGCGGGGCGCCCCTGCGCGTTCGGTCCCGTTCCGCCCGAGGAACGCCCCCGCATCCCCGCCCCTCCCCCCTCTGCTCGCGACAAGGAGCCCCTGCTTGCAGGCCGCCGTCACCGTCACGCCCGCGCGCGTCCCCGAACTCCTCCTGGGCCTGGCCACTGTGCGCCCCGTCTTCCTGTGGGGCGCCCCCGGCATCGGCAAGTCCTCGCTCGTGCGGTCCTTCGCCGAGTCCTTGGGCCTGGAGTGCGTCAGCCTGCTCGGCACCCAGCTCGCACCCGAGGACCTGATCGGGGTTCCGCAGATCCGCGACGGCCGCTCGGTGTTCTGCCCGCCCGAGGCCATCGCCCGCGACGAGCCCTACTGCCTGTTTCTCGACGAGCTCAACGCCGCCACCCCGGACGTGCAGAAGGCGTTCTACTCGCTGATCCTGGACCGGCGCATCGGCGGCTACGAGCTGCCCCCGGGCAGCATCGTCATCGGCGCGGGCAACCGCGCCTCCGACAACGCCCTGGCCCGCCCCATCGCCTCGGCCCTGGTCAACCGGCTCACCCACGTGCACCTGCGGGCCTCGGCCACCGACTGGCTCGCCTGGGCGGCCGGGAACGGCATCCACCCCTGGATCACGGACCACATCACCGACCGCCCCGACCACCTGTGGTCGGCCCCGCCCAAGAACGAGGAGCCGTTCTCCACGCCGCGCTCCTGGCACATGCTCTCCGACGCGCTGCACTCCTTCGGCGAGGACGTGGACGACGAGACGCTGCAGGTCGTCGCGCACGGCACCCTCACCCCCGCGCACGCCACCGCGTTCTGCGGCTACGCCAAGATCGTGCGCAGCCGGTTCGGTCTGGAGGCCGTCATCAAGGGCGATGCGCGCTGGCCCTCCGCGGTCGAGGACCGCGACCTGCTGTACTTCCTGGCCGAGTCCTTCCGCGGCCGCCTGGCCAAGGAGCTGCCCGCCTCCCGCGAGCACGCCTCCCCGTCGGCGATGCAGTTCGCCCACCGGGCCAAGTCGCTGCTGGTGCAGCTCGCCGAGATCTCCGTGGAGGTGGCGCGCACCGTCGTCGCCGAGGACGCGGACGGGCTGCCGCTGCTGCCGTCCTGGTTCCTGGTCGAGGCGGCGCGCGACATGCCGCGCCTGGTCGAGGCCCGGCGGTGACCAGGGGCGTCCGGGGGAAGAAGGGGGGGACGCGGCCCGACCCGGCGGCCAAGGCGTTCCTCGAAGGGTGCAGGATCGTCGCCGGGAACAGGGCCCTGGGGTCGATGGCGCCCAACTACTGCCGTGAGGACTGCGGGGACGTACCGCCGGACGGCTGGGCGGCGGTCGACTCCAACGGCACCGTGCACGTCCACCCCAAGCGCATCGCCGAACCCCACGAGTGGGCCTGGGTTCTGGCGCACTGCCTGCTGCACCTGGGGTTCGGGCACGTCCCTGCGGCGGTGGGCGAACGGGAGGAGCCGGACCGCTTCGCGCTCGCCGCGCGCTGCGCCGCGGTGGTCCGCTTCCAGGAGACCTTCTCCGTGGGGGCATCGCCGTTCCCGCCGCATCCGCCCGTCCCGGGCGGCGATGAGGAGGAGCTGGCCCGGCGCTGGCGCCGGGACGGCATCCCCGCCGGGCTGGAGGCGTGCGGTGTGGCGGGCACGGGTGACGACCAGCTGCTGGTGCCGTGGAGGTCCTGGTACGACCCGCCCGACTGGAGTCGGGAGTTCGCACACGGCCTGGCGCGCACCATGGCCGAGGCGATGGAGGACGCCGGGGCGCGCACCGGGCACCGCACCAAGCGGCGGCACGAGCGGGACCCCTGGGAGCGCGCGCTGGGCTGGTTCGTGTCCTCCTACCCGCTGCTCGGCGGCATCGCCGCCGGTATGGAGGTCGTGGCCGACGCCGACCTCGCGCGCGCCCACGACATCTCGGTGGCCGCGGTCGACGCCTCCGCGGGCGAGATCTACGTGAACCCGCTGCGCGAGCAGACCGAGGAGGAATGGCGCTTCATCCTGGCCCACGAGATGCTGCACGCCGCCCTCCGGCACGCGGACCGGTGCGGCCCCAGGGACCACTTCCTGTTCAACGTGGCCTGCGACTACGTCATCAACGGGTGGCTGGTCGAGATGGGCGTGGGGGACATGCCGCAAGGGCTGCTGTACGACCCGCGGCTCGCCGGGATGTCGGCCGAGGAGGTGTACGACCGCATCGCCACCGACCGGCGGCGCATGCGGCGCATGGCCACGCTGCGCGGCAAGGGCGGGAGCGACGTCCTGGGCGAGCCGCTGGCGCACCGCCCCAAGGACTACGTCGATCTCGACGAGTTCTACCGCCGGGGCCTGGTGCAGGGGCTGGAGCTGCACGTCAGCCAAGACCGGGGGCTGGTGCCGGTCGGGCTGGAGTCGGAGATCCGCGCCTTGGCGCACCCGCCGCCGCCGTGGGACGTACAGCTCGCGCGCTGGTTCGACGAGTTCGTGCCCCGGCCCGAGGCGGTGCGCAGCTTCGCCCGCCCGGCGCGTCGGCAGGCCTCCACACCCGACATCCCGCGCGCGGGGCGGTACTTCCCGCCGGAGGAGATCGCGCGGTGCACGTTCGGCGTCGTTCTGGACACCTCGGGGTCGATGGGCAACCGGCTCATGGGCAAGGCCCTCGGAGCGATCGCCTCCTACGCCGAGGCGCGGGACGTGCCCGCAGCGCGCGTGGTCTTCTGCGACGCGGCCCCCTATGACGCGGGGTACCTGCAGCCGCACGAGATCGGGGGGCGGGTGCGCGTCAAGGGCGGGGGAGGAACGGTGCTGCAGCCCGGGGTGGACCTGCTGCACGCGGCGGAGGACTTCCCGCCCGGGGCGCCGGTCCTCGTCGTCACCGACACCGCCTGCGATGTGCTGCGCGTGCGCAGGGAGCACGCCTACCTGGTGCCGAAGGGGCAGCGGCTCCCGTTCCGCCCCAGGGGCCCGGTGTTCGAGGTCGCGTGACCTCCGTGCGCCGCTGTCGTCGACGTCTGGTTCACTCGGGCGCATGATCATTCGTCGTGTGCGTCCGGAGGAGCGGGAGGCGGTCGGGGATCTGCGGGTCGCCGCCTACGAAGCGGACGGGATGCTCAAGGCCGGCCCGGACTACGCGGAGGTCCTGCGCAGGCTCGGCGCCGACGGCGGCGGAGAGGTACTGGTCGCCGAGGACGCCGACGGTGCCCTGCTGGGCACGGTGATGCTGCAGGACTACCGGCCGTCGAGCGAGGTCGCCCGGGGCCCTGAGGAGACCGAGGTGCGCGCACTGGCGGTCTCCCCGGCGGCACGCGGGCGCGGCGTCGGGCGCGCCCTGGTCGAGGCGGTGGTGGAGCGGTCGGCGGCCGAGGGGGCGCACCGGGTGGTGCTGTCCACGCAGCCGACGATGGCCGCCGCGCAGCGCATCTACGAGCGGCGCGGGTTCCTGCGCCTGCCGGACCGCGACTGGGAGCCGCTGCCCGGGCTCACCCTGCTGGCCTACGGGCTCGACCTGCGCTGAACCCGCCGGTCGCTCAGGCCGACCGGGTCGTCTGCAGGATCTCGGCGGCGACCAGGCGCGGGGCGTCGGCCATCGGGATGTGCCCGCAGCCCAGCAGTGACACCAGGCGGGCGTGCGGGATGCGGCGCAGCGCCGTGCGCGCCCCCGACGGGGGGAGCAGCCGGTCGCGGTCGCCCCAGGCCACCGTCACCGGGCACGGCACGTCGCGGTGGCCGAACCGGTACCCCGCCACGTGCGGTACCAGGCGCGCGAACGGCGACCCGGCGCTGACCAGCGTCGCATCGAAGGCCAGCCCCTGCGCGGCGGGCGAGGACGGGTCGCCGCGCAGGACACGGCGGGCGATCGAACGGGCGGGCTGGTGGCCGCGGCGACCCGCACCGGCTCAGGGACCAGCCCGGCCACGCGCGCCCCGGCCGCCAGCGCCCGCAGGCCGGTGCGGCTCCCTGTGGGGGCGAACCCGACGGGGGAGAACACCGTCACCGAGGCCGCCGCCCCGCGCGCCCCCAGCTCCAGGGCGATCGCCCCGCCGAGGGAGTTGCCCACCAAATGCGGCCGCTCGGTGCCGAGTTCGGTGCACATCCGCTGGACGGTGTCGACGAGCCACTCCACGTCGTAGGGCGCACCCGGGGCGGGTGCGGTGGACTCGCCGAATCCGGGCAGGTCCAGGGCGATCAGCTCGTGGTGCGGGGCGAGTTCGCGCATCACCGGGTACCAGGTCCGGCGCCGGTGGCCGATGCCGTGCAGGAGCATCACGGGAGAGCCGCGACCGGCGCGGTCGTAGGCGATGCGGGGCGCGCCGGCGCGGTCGGTCGCGGGGGCGGTCCCGGTGGGCGTGGACACGGTCGCCTGTTCCCCTTCCAGCGGCGCGGGCCGCGTGTCGGTCGGACGTTCCTGCGGGGGCGGGGGAGGGGCCGCAGGTTCGGGCCGGTGGCCGCCGGAGCGGTGCCGCCGGGGTGCGACCGCCGGAGTGCGGCTGTCGGACGGCTCCACCGGAACCTCGTCAATGCCCATTGTTGCAGTCGTGGGGAGTGGCGGGGGCGCCCGGGGCGGAACCGGCCACCCACCGTGGGCGTGCGTGCGTGGTGCGGAGGCGATGGAACGCGGGCGGCACCGCATGCATCGCAGGTACATGACATCTGCGCGTTTCCTCTACGCCGCGACGGTCCTGGGCGCCGTCGCGGTGCTCACCGCACCCGTCCCGGCGTCGGCCTCCGCCGCCGGGGCACCCCCTGCCGCGACCGCGCCCGCCGCGCCTGCCGCGGCCGGCACCACCGCCGCCCGGGGAGCCGCGGAGGAGGAGCAGAGTCCCGCCGTCCTCGTGGCGGCGGAGTCGGTGGAGGACACCGAGGACATCGCCTTCCCCTGGACGGCGGTGGGCGCCATCGTGCTCGTCTTGGCGGCCATCGGGTTCCGCGCCTGGCAGATGTTCGGCCCCAGGTCCAAGAAGTCCGACGGGGCGTCGAACGGCGAAGCCCCGGCCGCCCGGAAGGCCGAATACCCCCGCGACCCCTGAGGGGCCGGGCGGGGCGGTGCGGCGGGTCCCCGCCGGGCGATCCCCCCGTAGGGGCGCCTCTCGGCCGGCGGGCGTGCTCGGACGGGCGCGATGACCGCGACCGGAGCGCCGTCGAACCGGCGGCTCACGTTCCGGGTTCATGCATCCGTCGCCCTTGCCCATGCGGCGGTCGTGCTGCTGTCGGCCCATGTCGGCCGGTCTGCCCGCGACCTGTCGGGGCGGCCGCCTTTGGGCCGGGCGGGCGGCCGCGTGCTCGCGCCGTTCGCGGTTCCGGGGGCGGGTTGCGGGTGCGCCCGCCGGATCGTGGTGCGGTCGCGCCCGAGGAGTCCGGAGGTCCGGGGCCGCCTGCCGACGGCGTCCGCTGAGCTGGCGCAATGTCTCGTTCCGGGTGTGATGGAGGATCTCAGGCCCGGGAAAGGGTGAGGGGCATGCCGACACCGGGGAAGTGCCCCGATGAGCTGCGTGAACGCGCCGTGGGTCGGGTCCCGCCGGGACCCGGCCGCACGCCCCGGAGCACCCACGCGGGCTGGCGAGCAGCCGGGCACCGACCCCGAGACGCCGCGCGACCGGGCTCCGTCGGCCGAGTCCGAAGCAGACCTCTACCGGCGACAAGAGGCCCCAGCCGAGGGCCGGGCGCTGTTTCCGAGCCTCCGATGAACC
>NZ_ANBH01000322.1:0-10891 GCF_000341185.1 Nocardiopsis chromatogenes YIM 90109 | reverse complement strand
GGGTGGTCTCCGCCCCCCCGCCGACAGGCGGGGGCAGCGGTCACGGCACCGACACTGAGACCGACACTGAGGCGGGCCGCCCCAAAGCCGTGACGCTCCGCCGCCCCGGTCGAACGGAAATGCCGCGGACGTGACCCGCTTGCCCGGCACGCCTCCCCGCTTTCACCTCGAACGGCTGCGTTGCTGCACAAGCGAGGACCCGCCGCGCATGTCCATGGACGATGCAGTACGTCCCCGAGACTCAGGCAGCGGTTCTGGCAGCGCCTTCGTTCGGCGCCTTCGCCGGGATCATCGCGGGTCGACCAGCAGGGCCGCCCGGCCCATGCGGAAGAGCAGCTCGGCCATGGCGTCCGGGGCCAGCTCGCCCGCGCTGTGCGGGGTCGAGTTGAGCAGCCCGAAGGTGGCGTGTACCGCGGCCCGCAAGGCCTGCCGCCCCTGGCCGGGCCGCAGGCGCGCGAGCACGCCCACCCACTCCTCGGCGTAGCCGCGCTGGAGCTGCCGGATGCGGCGCCGCTCCGGCTCGGGCACGTTGTCCAGCTCGCGGTCGTGCACGGTGATCAGAGCGGGCTCGCCCAGGGCGAAGGCGATGTGCCCGCGCAACAGCCCCTCCAGCGCCTCCTCGGGCCCCGGCGCACCGGCCACCACGCGCTCGCCCTGCTCGGCGAGGCGCTCGCTGACCTCCAGCAGCATCGCCGCCAGCAGCGCCTCCTTGCCCGGGAAGTGCCGGTACAGGGCGGGGCCGGTGGTGCCGACCGCGCGCCCCAGGTCCTCGATGGAGGCCCCGTGGTAGCCGCGCGCGGCGAACAGCCCCGCGGCCGCCCGCAGGATCGCGGCGCGGCGGGAGCCCGCCGCCGCCCGCTCGGCCATGCCCCGCTCCCCTCGCTCGCCGTCCGCGCCGGGCGATCGTACCGGCCCGGTGCGGTGTGACGCTGGACACCGATGTTAGTCATCACTAACATCGACGATGTTAGCGGCCATTAACCCAGAGGGGAACCGATGAGCAGGGCACCCGTGCTCTCCTCGGCGGTGGACACCGGCGGCGCAGCGTTCGCCGCCAACGCCGAGGCCAACCGCGCCCTCGCCGCCGAGCTGCGCGAGCGCATCGCCCGCGCCGCGCTCGGCGGGCCCGAGAAGACCCGCATCCGGCACGTCGAACGCGGCAAGCTGCTGCCCCGCGAACGCGTGCGCGCGCTGCTCGACCCCGGCTCCCCGTTCCTGGAGCTGTCCCCGCTGGCCGCCTGGGGCCTCTACGGCGAGGACGGCCACGACGCCCCCGCCGCCGGGATCATCACCGGGGTGGGCCGCGTGGCCGGGCGCGAGGTGGTCGTCGTCGCCAACGACGCCACCGTCAAGGGCGGCACCTACTACCCCATGACCGTCAAGAAGCACCTGCGCGCCCAGGAGGTCGCCCGGCAGAACCGGCTGCCCTGCGTCTACCTGGTCGACTCCGGGGGCGCCTTCCTGCCCATGCAGGACGACGTCTTCCCCGACCGCGACCACTTCGGGCGCATCTTCTACAACCAGGCCACCCTGTCCTCCGAAGGCGTCCCGCAGATCGCCGCCGTCCTGGGCTCGTGCACCGCCGGGGGCGCCTACGTGCCCGCGATGAGCGACGAGGCGGTCATCGTCCGCGAGCAGGGCACCATCTTCCTCGGCGGCCCGCCCCTGGTGAAGGCCGCCACCGGCGAGGTCGTCAGCGCCGAGGAGCTCGGCGGCGGCGAGCTGCACTCGCGGGTCTCCGGGGTGACCGACCACCTCGCCGACGACGACGCGCACGCGCTGTCCATGGTCCGCGACATCGCCGCCACCCTCGGCCCCCGCGACGAGCCCGCCTGGGAGCGCCGCGAGTCCCGGCCCCCCGCCCTGGACCCCGACGAGCTGTACGGCATCATCCCCACCGACACCCGCACCCCCTACGACGTGCGCGAGGTCATCGGGCGCACGGTGGACGCCAGCGAGTTCACCGAGTTCAAGGCCGAGTACGGCACCACGCTGGTCACCGGCTTCGCCCACATCCACGGCCACCCGGTGGGCATCGTCGCCAACAACGGCATCCTGTTCGCCGAGTCGGCCATGAAGGGCGCCCACTTCATCGAGCTGTGCGACCGGCGCCGCATCCCCCTGCTGTTCCTGCAGAACATCTCCGGGTTCATGGTGGGCCGCGACTACGAGGCCGGGGGCATCGCCAAGCACGGCGCCAAGATGGTCACCGCCGTGGCCTGCGCGCGGGTGCCCAAGTTCACCGTCGTCATCGGCGGGTCCTTCGGCGCGGGCAACTACAGCATGTGCGGCCGCGCCTACTCCCCCCGCTTCCTGTGGATGTGGCCCAACGCCCGCATCTCCGTCATGGGCGGCGAACAGGCCGCCTCGGTGCTGGCCACCGTGCGCCGCGACCAGAAGGACGCCCGCGGCGAGGAGTGGAGCGCAGAGGAGGAGGAACGCTTCAAGCAGCCGGTGCGCGACCAGTACGAGCACCAGGGCGAGCCCTACTACTCCACCGCCCGGCTGTGGGACGACGGCGTCATCGACCCCGCCGACACCCGCACCGTGCTGGGCCTGGCCCTGTCGGCCGCCCGCCGCTCCCCCCTGGAGCCGGTGGGCTACGGCGTCTTCCGGATGTGAGCGGGCGTGGACGATGAGAGGTGGACGATGACGACGACCGACCCCCGCGAGCGCTCCCGGGCCTGCCGGCCGGGCTCCGCGCCGTCGGTCCTGGTGGCCAACCGCGGCGAGATCGCGGTGCGCGTCATGCGCACGCTGCGCCGCCTCGGCATGCGCTCGGTCGCGGTCTACAGCGACGGCGACGCCGGGGCCCGGCACACCCGCGAGGCCGACGAGGCGGTGCGCATCGGCGGCGCCGCCCTGGCCGACAGCTACCTGAACGGGCCCGCGATCATCGACGCCGCCCGGCGCACCGGGGCGTCGATGGTGCACCCGGGGTACGGCTTCCTTTCGGAGAACGCCGCCTTCGCCCGGCAGTGCGCCGAGGCGGGGCTGGTGTTCGTCGGTCCCCCGCCCGAGGCAATCGAGGCGATGGGCGACAAGATCCGCGCCAAGGAGGCGGTCGCCCAGGCCGGGGTGCCGCTGCTGCCCGGCTTCGCTGAGGAGCCCGGGGCGCCGCTGTCCGACGCCGACCTGGCCGCGGCCGCCGACAAGGCCGGGTACCCGCTGCTGATCAAGCCCTCGGCGGGCGGCGGCGGCAAGGGCATGCGGCTGGTGCGCGACCCCGCCGACCTGGCCGACGCCGCCGCGGCCGCGCGCCGGGAGGCCGCCGCCGCGTTCGGCGACGCCACCCTGCTGGTGGAGCGGTACGTGGACCGGCCCCGGCACATCGAGGTGCAGGTGCTGGCCGACGCCCACGGCACCGTGCTGCACCTGGGCGAGCGCGAGTGCAGCCTGCAGCGGCGGCACCAGAAGATCGTCGAGGAGGCGCCGTCCCCGCTGGTCGGCCCCGGCCTGCGGGCCGCCATGGGCGAGGCGGCGGTGGCCGCCGCCAAGGCCTGCGGGTACGTGGGCGCGGGCACCGTCGAGTTCATCGTGCAGCAGGCCCCCTCCGGCGGATCCGGCGAGGTGGAGTTCGCCTTCCTGGAGATGAACACCCGGCTCCAGGTGGAGCACCCGGTCACCGAGGAGGTGGTGGCCGTCGGCGGCCGCCGCGGGGTGGACCTGGTGGAGCTGCAGCTGCGGGTGGCCCAGGGCGAGCCGCTGCCGTTCGCCCAGGCCGACGTCGGCCTGGAGGGGCACGCCGTGGAGAGCCGCGTCTACGCCGAGGACCCGGCCCGCGACTTCCTGCCCACCGGCGGCACCGTGCTGCGCCTGGACGAGCCGGACGGCGCGCACGTGCGGGTGGACTCCGGTCTCGACGAGGGCACCGCGGTCACCTCCGCCTACGACCCGATGCTGGCCAAGGTCGTCACCTGGGCGCCGGACCGGGCCTCGGCCCTGCACCGGATGGACGCCGCCCTGAGCCGGTACACCCTGCTGGGCTGCGGCACCAACGTGGCGTTCCTGCGGGCCCTGGTCGCCCACCCGGCGGTGGCCGCCGGGGACCTGACCACCGGGCTGACCGAGCTGCTCCGCCCCGAGCTGGCGCCCGGCGGGGACGCCGCCGTGCCGCCGGAGGTGTACGCCGCCGCCGCGCTCGACCACCAGCTCGGCCTGGAGCCGGAGGGGCCCGGCGCCGACCCGTTCGACCTGCCCACCGGGTGGCGCCCCGGTGAGCGCGCCTGGACCACCTGGCGGCTGCGGGCGCCCGGCCGCGACCCGGTCGCGGTGGAGGTCCGGCGGCTGTCCGGGCCGGACGCCGCGCCCGGCGCCCCGGTCGACTACGAACTGCGGGTCGGGGACGCCGGGCCCGAGCGGGCCGCCGCCCACCGGTCCCCGGACGGGCGGTCGCTGACCGTGGCCGCCGAGGGGCGCACCGTCCGCTACGAGCGCGCGGCCCGCGGCGGCGAGCTGTGGCTCGGCCGCGCCGGGGCCGCCTGGCCGTTCACCGACGCCCCCGCCATCGCGCCGATGCGGGGCCCCGCGGCGGCCGGGGACGGCACCCTGCGCAGCCCGATGCCCGGAACCGTGCTGGCCGTGCCCGTCGCCGTGGGCGACCGGGTGGAGGCCGGGAGCCCCGTCGTCGTCGTGGAGGCGATGAAGATGGAGCACGCGGTGACCGCCCCCGTCGGCGGGACCGTCGCCGAACTGGTGGTGCGCCCCGGCGACGCGGTGGCCATGGACGCCGTCCTGGCCGCCGTCGCCCCGGAGGACGCGGAGACCCCGCGCGAGACCGACACCGACTCCCCGACCCAGGAGTGAGAGCCGTGACCAGCACGACCAGCAGCAGCGCACTGTCCGCCGAGTACGAGGAGCTGCGCCGCACCGTCGAGGCCTTCGCCCGCGACGAGGTGGCGCCGGTCATCGGCGACTACTACGAGAAAGGGGCCTTCCCCTACGACATCGTGGCCAAGATGGGCCGGATGGGCCTGTTCGGGCTGCCGTTCCCGGAGGAGTACGGGGGCATGGGCGGGGACTACTTCGCCCTGTGCCTGGCGTTGGAGGAGCTGGCGCGCGCCGACTCGTCGGTGGCCATCACCCTGGAGGCGGGGGTGTCGCTGGGGGCGATGCCGATCTACCGGTTCGGCACCGGCGAGCAGCGGGAGACGTGGCTGCCGCGCCTGTGCTCGGGCGAGGCGCTGGGCGCCTTCGGCCTGACCGAGCCGGGGGGCGGGTCGGACGCGGGCGCCACCCGCACCACCGCCCGCCTGGAGGACGGGCAGTGGGTGATCGACGGCACCAAGTCGTTCATCACCAACTCCGGCACCGACATCACCGCCCTGGTGACGGTGACGGCGGTGACCGGCCGCAAGCCGGACGGGCGGCCGGAGATCTCGACGGTCCTGGTGCCCTCGGGCACGCCCGGGTTCACCGTCGGGCAGAAGTACTCCAAGGTGGGGTGGAGCGCCTCGGACACCCGCGAGCTGGTGTTCCAGGACTGCCGGGTCCCCGAGGAGAACCTGGTGGGCGAACGGGGGCGGGGGTACGCCCAGTTCCTGCGCATCCTGGACGAGGGGCGGATCGCGATCGCCGCGCTGTCGGTGGGGCTGGCCCAGGGGTGCGTGGACGAGAGCCTGCGTTACGCGGGCGAGCGGGAGGCGTTCGGCTCGGCCATCGGCGGCTACCAGGCGATCCAGTTCAAGATCGCCGACATGGAGGCGCGGGCGCACACCGCGCGCCTGGCCTACTACGAGGCGGCCCGCAGGATGCTGGCGGGCGAGCCGTTCAAGAAGGAGGCCGCCATCGCCAAGCTGGTGTCCTCGAACGCGGCGATGGACAACGCCCGGGACGCCACCCAGGTGTTCGGCGGCTACGGCTTCATGAACGAGTACGCGGTGGGCCGCTTCTACCGCGACGCCAAGATCCTGGAGGTGGGGGAGGGGACCAGCGAGGTCCAGCGGATGCTCATCGCCCGGGAGCTCGGGCTTCCGGCGTAGGGGCGGCGTGGTCGGCGGAACGCGGCGGGGCGGCCCGGCCGTGGTGCACCGGGCCGCCCCGACCGGCGGTCGTCCGCGGGGCTAGGTCAGGCCGCCCGTCACGCCGTCCAGGGCTCCGGTGTCGACGCCTTCGGTGACGCCGTCCACGGCCCCGGTGTCGACGCCTCCGGTGACGCCGTCCACCGCGCCGGTGTCCACGCCCCCGGTGACGCCGTCCACCGCGCCCAGGGCGTCGCCGAGCGCCTGCAGGTCGGCCGCCGACGCCGCCTCACACAACGTCTTGACCGCGGAGTTCAGCTCTTCCTGGGCGTCGTCGGCCGTGTCGGTGGCCGTCTCGCCGGCGGTCTCGGCGGGCTCGGTCGCGCCGTCCGTCTCGGCCCCGGCGGCGTCGCCGGCCGTGTCGGCCGCGGTGTCAGCGGCGCCTTCGGCAGTGTCGGTCACCGCTTCGGTGTCCAGCCCCTCGGCGGCGTCGCACACGGCGGTGATCGCCGAGAGCAGGTCGGTCTCCTGGGCCGCCTGCGTACGGTCCCCGTCGTACCCGTCGTACTCGTCCGCCGATGCGGTGGTCGCGCCCGCGCACACCAGGCCACCGGCCATGAGGGCGACGGCCGCCGCCTTGCTGACACGCTTCATGGTCTCCCCTATCTCGGGTCTTCTGGATTCCGGGAGACCGGCGGGAACGGGGCCCGCCGGTCACATTACGATATCAAATCGTAACTTTCAGTAACCATTGTGGGGTCATCGAAGGCTGAACCCCCGGTATCGGAATCCGACCATCCGCAAATCCCGGTCAAAGGGTGTGCCCCGCTGGCGCGTCGCCCTCCCCGTCGGCGTGTCCCGCGATTAGTTTCGGCAGGGGGACGCCCGGGCAGCGGGCCGTCGAAGGGGGAGTGGTACGGCTATGGCACGTCCCAGGATCGTGGTGATCGGCGCGGGGTTCGCAGGGCTGCACGCGCTGCGCCGCCTGGAGCGGCGCATCCCGCGGGCGGCCGCGGAGATCGTCCTCATCGCGCCCAACGACTACATGCTCTACAGCCCGCTGCTGCCGCAGGTCGCCTCCGGGCTGCTCACGCCGCAGTCGGTCGCGGTGTCGCTGCACCGGGTGCTGCGCCGCACCCGCATGGTGCCCGGCACCGCCATGGGGGTGGACACCGGCAGCCGCACCGTCGTCATCGAGAAGATCAACGGCGAGAAGTGCACCGAGCGCTACGACCGCCTCATCCTGGCCCCCGGCAGCCTCACCCGGGCCTTCGACATCGCCGGGCTGCGCGAGCACGCGTTCGGCAACAAGAACCTGGCCGAGGCGGTGGTCCTGCGCGACCACGTGCTGGCCCAGCTCGAACTCGCCAACGCCAGTGACGACCCGGTCGAGCGCGAGGAGCGGTGCCGCTTCATCGTCGTCGGCGGCGGCTACACCGGAGTGGAGACCGCCGCCTCACTGGAGCGCCTCACCGAGGACATGGCGCGCCGCTACCCCGAGCTGCGCTCGCTGATCAGCTGGCACCTGGTGGACATCGCCCCGCACATCCTGCCCGAGCTGGGCACCAAGCTCGGCGACGAGGCCCTGGACCTGCTGCGCGGGATGGGCATCGAGGTCAAGCTGGGGGTGTCGGTCAAGGAGGTCACCGAGAACCGGGTGACGCTCACCGACGACCGGGTGCTGCCCTGCCGCACGCTCATCTGGACCGCGGGCACCACGCCGAGCCCGCTGATGTCGACCCTCGGCGGACGGACCGACCGGGGGCGGCTGGTCGTGGGGGCGGACATGGCGGCCGAGGACCTGGACGGCGTGTTCGCCCTGGGGGACGCGGCCGCCGTCCCCGACCTGGTGAAGGAGGACGGCGCGTACTGCCCGCCCACCGCGCAGTTCGCCCAGCGGCAGGGCGTGGTGGCCGCCGATAACGTGGTCGCCTCGCTGCTGGGGCGGCCGCTCGCCCCCTTCGTGCACCGGGACCTGGGGCTGGTGGTCGACCTGAGCGGCAGGGACGCGCTGGCCAAGCCGCTGGGGTACGAGCTGAGCGGGCTTCCGGCGCTGGGGGTGACCCGCGCCTACCACCTGGCGGCGGTGCCGTCCGCGCCGTCGCGGGCGCGCGTGCTGGCCAACTGGGTGATCGACGCGATGCTCGGCGGCGAGGTGGCGCGCCTGGGGTTCCACCACGGCAAGCCGTCGGCGTTCGTGGACATCGAAGGCGACCACTACCTGGACGGCGAGACGGCCGAGGCGGAGGCGAAGCGGCTGGCGGGCGCCTGAGGACGGGGACGGGCCCCGCCCGCGCGGCCCGGCGGGACGACGGCGCGCCCGCCGGGGAGGGCGGGCGCGCGGGTCGGTCGCCGCGGGGCGCCGGGTCAGCCGGAGACGGTGTACCCGGCCTCGTCGATGGCGGCCGCGAGGCGGTCGGCGGGGATGGGCTCGTCACTGGTGATGTCCACGCGCCCGCTGCCCAGGTCGACCTCGACCGAGGTGACCCCCGGGATCCCGCCGACCTCTTCCTTGACCGAGCTCACGCAGTGCTCGCACGTCATGCCGCTGACCGTGATGGTGGTGCCGGCCATTGGGGGCCTCCTCATTCCGTTGGCTCCGGGGTCAGGAGCGCACCAGGCGGGCGATGGCCTCGGACGCCTCGCGCACCTTCTCGTCGGCCTCGTCGCCGCCGTTGGCGACGGCGTGGCCGACACAGTGCTTGAGGTGCTCGTCCAGCATCGACAGGGCGAACGACCGCAGCGCCTTGTTGACCGCGGCGGTCTGGGTCAGGATGTCGATGCAGTAGTTGTCGTCCTCGACCATCCGCTGCAGTCCGCGGACCTGGCCCTCGATCCTGCGCAGCCGGTTGATGTGGCTCTGCTTGTCATCGTGGTAGCCATAGGTCGCCATCCGGGTGCTCCCCTGCTCGTCAGTGACTGCGTCCATCAATATACCCCCTCGCGGTATCCAACCTCGCGTTGTCGGCCGACATTCCGCGCGGTGCAACCCTATGGCGCGCGGCGAAAGGGGACATACCGTCGGCGGTGGGGCAGGGCGGGAGGAACGGCGGCCAGGAGGCGTCAGCCCGCCGCCGCGGCCCCCTGCGCGGCGCCGTCCGCGACTCCCTCCGCGCCTCCCTGTGCGTCCTCCTCCCACAGGGGGCGTGAGGCCGCGAGGCGGGCCAGGTAGCGGCGGTAGCCCGCGTCGTAGTGGGCGACCAGGCCGGCGGGGGGATCGGCCGACACCGGGGCGTCCGTCCACGCCGCCTCGTCGGCGTCGGCGCCCAGCGTGCGCAGGCCCGCCAGGACGGCGCCGCGCGCCCCGGCCTGCGCGCCCGGCGCCAGGGCCACGGGCCGTCCGAGGACCGCGGAGAACACCTCCACCCACGCGCGGCTGCGGGCGCCCCCGCCGCACAGGGTCAGGCGCCCCTCCAGCCCGGCCGCCTCCAGGCAGTGCCGGGCGGCGAAGGCGATGCCCTCGCACACCGCGCGGACCACATCGGCGGGGCCGTGGTGGAGGCTGAGCCCGTCCAGCTCCCCGCGGGCGTACGGCGACACGAACGGGGCGCGCTCGCCCGACGGGGCCAGGTAGGGCAGGACGCGCAGGCCGCGCGCCCCCGGCGGCGACCCCTCCAGCAGGGACTCCAGGTCCGCCACGGGGCGGCCGGTCAGGCGCAGGGCCCAGTCCAGGCTGGCCGTGCCCACCATGGCGGGCATCGCGCGCAGGTAGGAGCCCTCGCCTGTGGCCAGCGACATCCCGGCGCGGGTGCCGGTGGTGTCCACCTCGGTGCGGGCCACCTGGCAGGCCAGCGTGGTCCCGACGATGAGCAGGCCGTCGCCGGGGCGGACCACCCCCGCGCCGCGGGCGCAGGCGGGCAGGTCGTAGGGGCCGGAGGAGACCGGGGTGCCCTCGGGAAGACCGGTCAGTGCGGCCCCCTCGGCGTCGAGCGGGGCCAGCGGCGGTCCGCCGTGCACGGGAGGGAGCAGGGCGGCGCGGTGCTCCAGGCCGGTGGCGCGCAGCGCGGCGGGGGTGTAGCCCGAGGGGGTGCCGCCGAAGGGCATCGAGGCCTCGGAGGGGTCGGTGGCGCGGACCCCGGTGAGGCGCTGGAAGACCATGTCCTTGCAGTAGGCGGCGGTGGCGGCGCGGTCCAGGGTGTCCGGCTCGTGGCGGTCGGCCCAGGCGAGCAGGGCGGCCTGGGCGCCGGGGAACAGGGCGCCGCCGGTGGCGGCGAACACGTCGGCGGCGGCGCCGCTGCGCTCCCACTCGGTGATGATCCCGGCGGCCCGGCCGTCCATCCAGGACATGGCGCGGCGCACGGGGCGGCCGCTGTCGTCCAGGAGCCAGAGCCCGTCGCCCTGCCCGGTGAGGGCGAGGAGCCGGACGGGTTCGCCCGACCGCTCGACCAGGGCGCGCACGACGGTGCCGACGGAGGCGGCGACCGCTTCGGCGTCCTGCTCGACGTGCCCGGGGGCCGGGTGGTCGAGCTCCGTGGGAACGGAGGCGGTATCGACCTCCCGCCCCAGGGAGTCGAACGCCACCGCCTTGGTGAGCGAGGTGCCCACGTCCACTCCGATGTCCATCCGCCGCCACCGCCCCATCAAAATGTGTGTGAACTTAACATCAACATTGACGAGTTATTTGTATGGTTATGCCCCAGGTCACGTCAAGCCTGGCGGCGACGGACATGCGGGGGAGGGGCATGCCCGTGTCCCCGCGTCGGGCGCTGGGGTCGGCGAAGCGCGGCGGCGGTGGCGGCGGTGCTTGCGGCGCCGCCGGGCTTCGGGCGTGCGGGTGGCCGCCGCGATCAGTGGCGACCGGGCCGGCAGGTGCCCCGCTCACGGGCCCCGGCCGGGCGGCGGGTCGGCGGGGTGCGAGGTCGAAGGGCGGCGACGACGCGGGTCGGCGGCCCTTCCACCAGCGTTGTCGGCCGCCGGGCGAGTGCATGGTC
>NZ_ANBH01000321.1 GCF_000341185.1 Nocardiopsis chromatogenes YIM 90109 | reverse complement strand
GCAGCGCCCGGGAACCGCCCCGCTCACCCCGTCACCGCCATTCACGGCGACCATCTGCACGCCTGTCACCCGACGACGCCGCCGTACGGGCCACCGACCGTTCGGGGCGGTCAGATCAGGGCCGTCTGGCCCGCTGGGCCCGGTTTGGGCTTGCGGAGGTGGGACCAGTACGGCAGGCCGTCCATGAACGACCAGCTGACCCGGTGGTGGCGGGTCGGGCCGCGTTCGGCGAGGGCGGTTCGGTGCACCGGGGACGGGTACCCCGCGGCGGTGGTGAAGCCGTAGCCGGGGCACTCCTCCTCCAGGTCCGCCATCCAGCCGTCGCGGTACACCTTGGCCAGCACGGACGCCGCCGCCACGCTCACGCAGGCCAGGTCCGCCCCCACCTGGGTCCGGACCGCCCACGGCGGCCCCAGGTAGTCGTGCCTTCCGTCGAGGATCACCGCGTCGGGGCGCTCCCGCAGCCCCTCCAGGGCGCGGCGGGCCGCCAGGCGGAGCGCCGCCGTCATGCCCAGCTCGTCGATCTCCTCGGCCTCGGCGCGGCCGATGGCGTGGTCGGCCACCCAGGGGCCCAGGGCCTCGGCCATGGCCGTGCGGCGTTTGGGGGTGAGCTTCTTGGAGTCGGTCAGGCCCTCCGGCGGGGGGCTGCCGTCGGCCACCGCCGCGCACACCACCACCGGTCCGGCCCACGCCCCGCGGCCGACCTCGTCGACGCCGGCCACGGTGCGCGCCCCGGCCCCGGCGAGCTCCTGCTCCAGCCGGTAGTCGGGTACGGGTACCCCTTCGCTCGGGGTGGGTGTCGAGGCTGCCACGGCGCCCCACCCTACTGCGCCGGGCCGATTCGCCGCACCCCGCGTGTGACACAGAGCCATCGACCGTCACCTTGGGTAGTTTCCCTGGGGACCGGCGACCGGACGGTGGATTGAGGGGGCGGTCGGGCGATGCGGAGCGCCGACGGAGGACCGGCCCGCGCGGGGGCCGCGGAGCGGCTCCGGGACGCGGCGGTGCTGGCTATGCGGCTCGGCGCCGCCTGGGTCGTCGCGGAGCACGCGGTGCGCGGGCTCACGGATGGCCCACCGGGCGGGGCCGGGGCGGCGCTGGCCCAGGTGGAGCTGGCGTGCGCGGCGATGCTCGCCGCCGGACTGGGGCTGCCCGTCAGCGGCGGGCTCACCGCCCTGCTGGCGGCCGCCGGGGCAGGGGCGGTGTGGGCGGGGCGGACCGGCCTGCCGGGGGTCCCGGACGATCTGGGCGCCGCGCAGCTCGCGCTGCTCGCCGCCGCCTGCCTGCTGGCCGCCGTCGCCCCGGGGCGCTACGCGCTCGACCGGCTCGCGCGGCGCGGGGCGCGGCGGATGCGGGGCGCCCCTTCCGAACGCGCCCATGCGCGTCCGGGCGGAACTTTCCCCAATCGTGCCCGAAGGCCCGAAGAAGCGCCGCCGCTCCCCTATCCTGAAAGGCGGGCCGCGACGACGCGGCCGTCACGCACCTGACGCCGCCGGTGGCCCGATCCCCCGGTCGTGCGACTCCACTCACCACGTCCACCTGGGGGAACGCGCTCCATGACCGCCTCGGCTCCCAAGCACGGTCCGTCACCGGCGCAGGGCTCCGAGCCACGTACCGGCGGTACGAGCACCGCCGGAACCGGCGACGACCCGGTCGCACCGCTGCTGCGGATCGCCCACCGGCCCACGCTCGCCCGCCGCCTGGTGTCCTGGTCCTCCCGCCCTCCCGGGCGGCTGTACCTGCCCGCCTGCACCGGCATCGGCCTGGTGCTGCTGTACGAGGACAGCGTGCCCGGCGGCCACCTTCCCGCCTTCATCCTGGGCATGGGCGGCGGCGCCGTCCTGGCCGCGATGGGCGCCCTGCGCCTGGGCATCGCCATGGGGGTGGCCCGCCCGATGGTGCGGCGCTACTGGCTGCGGTGGATCGCCGCGCCCCTGGTGGCCACCGCCGCGATCGTGCTGGCCGTCGCCGACATCCCGCTGCAGGGCCGGGTCGCCGCCTCGGCCGAACAGCTCATGGAGGTGCGCGACACCGCCAACCGGTCCACCACCGTCCCGATGGACGGCGACTGGGCCGGGCTCTACCCGCTGACCTCGGTTGGCGTGCTGGAGGACGGCACGACCCTGTACGGGGTGCAGGGCGCGGGCCTGCTGAACCGGTCGGGCCTGGCCTACAGCCCCGAGCCGCTGGACGAGGGCGTGTTCATCAGCGGGCACGGCAACCGCGTCTACGAGGAGATCTCCGACGGCTGGTACGCCTGGACCGAGTACTGACCCCCGACCGCCCGCGGCCTTCCCCGCGGACGCCCCGAGGCGGTTCCCGAGACGGTTCCCGAGGCGCCGGTGTCCTATGTCACCGGCGCCTTTCTTCTCCGTCTGCACGCCTCTAACCCCCGCTTTATCCTGCGTCGGTAGAAATGGTGGTGCGAACAACGGAGAAGGACTTGCCCGGAAGGGACGGGTACCGGCGATGAGTGAGTTTCTGACCACCCTGCACCTGCGCATCTACGACGCCACGCGGGCGCTGCGCCGCGCCCACGCGCGCGGTGACGAGGAGCTGTGCCTGGCGCAGGCGGCCGAGATCGAGGACCTGGTGGAGATCGCCGCCCGCCACGGAATCGACATCGACAGCGGGTACCGGACGCTGGTCGAGGCGGCCTGAGGCGCCTCCCGCGGGAAACCCCGCAAAAATAATTGTTCCCGGATTCGACCGATCCCGCCGGTGCGGCGGTGGGAATCCGGGAACAATCTCCCCCCGATGGCTTCGACACTACCGCCGCCGGGTTCAAGCAGGGGTAATGCGCGGACCAACGTTCGGCCCCATCGGCCCCACGGCCC
Source organism: Nocardiopsis chromatogenes YIM 90109 (assembly GCF_000341185.1). Taxonomy (GTDB): domain Bacteria; phylum Actinomycetota; class Actinomycetes; order Streptosporangiales; family Streptosporangiaceae; genus Nocardiopsis_A; species Nocardiopsis_A chromatogenes. The sequence goes on along the minus strand of NZ_ANBH01000321.1, from coordinate 16,360 downwards.
TCCCGCCCCACGGGGTGCGGGAGGGCCGACGCGTGTCCGGTCCGCCCCCGGAACGGCGGTGCCCCCGCCCCCCGCGGTCCGGGGGTACGGGGGCACCGGGGAACGCCCGAGAAGGCCCGTGCGGCGGACGGCCTCAGCGGCCGCCGCGCCCCTCGAAGCCCTCGCCGCGCTCGAACTGCTCCTTCATGGCCTGCTTCTGGTCCTTCTGGAACTGGCGGGCCATGTCCTGCTGGCGCCCGGCCGCGGCCGCGACCGCGCCCTGGGCCTCAGAGAACGCGTCGCCCCCGCCCTCACCCGAGGACCGGCCCGCCCCCAGGGAGCGGCCGCGGCCGCCCAGCTCCGGCAGCATCTGGGCCAGCATCAGGGTGGACAGCGCCGAGGAGTCGCCCGAGGCGCCGTCGGTCCGCACCACGACCGGCTGCGGGGCGTGCTGGGCCAGCTTGGCGCCGACCTCCAGGCGGCGCCGCGCCAGCTCGTACTGGAGCACCGCCCGGTTGTCCCGGTAGGAGGTGGCCAGCCGGCGCTGGGCCTTGGCCTGGTTCTGCGCGGCCACCAGGTCGCCCCGGCCCTGCGTCTCGATCTCGTGCCGCACCCGCTGGGCCTCGGTCTCCTGCTCCTCCAGCATCTGCGCCACGTCCTTGCGGGCCTTGTTCAGGGCCGCGTTGACCTCGACGATCTTGGCGTCGCGGGTCTTCTTGGAGCGCTCGATGTCCATCAGCAGGGTGTCGATGCGGCGCTTGCGGGTCAGCTCCCACTCCTGCTCGTAGGCGACCAGCTCCTTGGCCACCCGCTCCCGGGTCGCCAGGTGCTGCTGGTACTGGTTGGGCAGCTGCACGTCCGGGATGTTGCAGCCCCGGATCTCCACGCCGTAGCGGCGCAGCTGCCGGTTGAGCAGTTCCTGCATGTCGGCCACGTCCGAGCCGCGCAGGTCGTAGGCGCTCTCGGTCTGCACCCGCCTGCTGCGCTGGCGGATGGCGTCCTGCACCGCGCTGGACAGGACCAGGTCGAAGTTGCTGGCGCCGATGGTGCGCACGAACGCCACCGCGTCGACGATGCGGAACTTCAGGAAGAACTCGATCGACTTCAGCGGCACGTTCTCGTGCGTGGGGCAGGCCAGGACCGGAGCGGTGTAGGGGATCTCGGTGGAGGTGTCCACCACGAAGTCCACCCGCGACCAGGGGTGCCACAGGTAGTGGCGGCCCGGGTCGAGCGTGCCGGCGACCGCGCCGTACTTGGTGAGCACGCCGACGGTGCCCTGCTCGATCTCCACGATCGAGGAGCGCCACCACCACAGCAGACCCAGGGCGAGCGACCCCAGGGCCACGACGAAGAACAGCACCGCCAGCCACATCAGGGGCGGCCACTGCAGGGCGGTCACGAAGAGGGCGGCCAGCAGCAGGTACAGCGCCAGCCACACCAGCGCGGTCCACTTCAGGCCGCGGCTGTCGCGCGGGATGACGACCGGCACCAGGGCGCCCTGGTCGCCGCCGCGCAGCAGGCGGGCGATGTCGCCCCAGGAGGCCAGCGACTCCTTGATGGAGGAGCCGCCGCGCTGGGGCTCGTGCGTGGGCTGGTTCATCTAGCGGCCTCCCTGCGGTCCGGGCCCATCGGTCCCCGGCTGCGGCCAGGGCGGGGGCGGAGGTGCGGTGTGCGGCGGCCCGGCGGGCGGCGGCATGGCGGAGGCGTCCGTCTCCTGCGGTGCGGCCGTCGGCGCCGGGGACTCCGCGTCGGGTCCCTCGGCCGCGGTCTCATCGATGCGCTCGGAGACCGCCTCGTCGGAGACCGAGCGGCGGATCTCCTCGACCCGGTCCTCCCCCGGTACGTCGTGCTCCTCGGGGTCGGGCGCGCTGACCGTGGTGCGCTCCTCCTGGAGCAGCGCCTCGATCTCGGCCTCCCGCTCGGCGATGCGCTCGGAGATCTCGCCCATCCGGGTGCGGACGGCCTGCATGTCCTCGTCGGAGAAGAGCTGGGACTGGGTCTCGCCGATGATGTTCTGGGCCACCCGCAGGAAGTTGACGCTCGACTCGTCGCCGTCGCCGATGTGCAGCACCTGGGGCAGGCTGTCGGCGATGCCCTCCAGCTTGTCCAGCAGCTCCTGCTGGTAGCGGTAGTCGAGGATCTCGGGGGCCTCGGCCGCGCTGACGGCGCGGATGTCCAGGGCCTGGGCCTCCAGAAGCGCCGCGTTGGCGTGGGCGGTGCTCTCGGCCTCGACGAAGCGCTGGCGCGCCTCGGCCCGGGCGCGGTTGGTCTCGCGCTCCAGGGCGGTGTCCATCTGCGCCTGGTACTGGGCGATGTCGGCCTGGATCGCCGACAGCGTCTCGTTGAGCGAGGCGAGCTCCTTGTTCAGGTCGCCCTCGTTCTGCTCCTTGCGCAGCTGGAGCTCGTACTCGTAGGTGTAGGCCTCCTTGGCCACCCGCACCATCTCGGTGGCCGCCAGGTCCATCCGGTACTCCTGGCTGGAGGGCTCGGCGTGGGTGATGTTGGCGTTGGTCAGCCGCACCGCCGGCAGGAACTGGGTGTTCAGGTTCTCCAACAGCCGGGCGGTGTTCTCCCCCACCATGTCGTAGATGTCCGCGGCCTGCTGGTCGTAGATCAGGCTGCGGGTGGTCTCGCTGATGGCGTTGTTCAGCTTCTCCTGGAAGCCCTGCACCGCGCCGAGCACGAAGATGAACTGCTCGGGGTCCTCGATGCGGAACTGCACGAACAGGTCGACCGAGGCCTTGACGCCGCTCTTGGTCGGCGCCTCCCGGATGGGCGCGTTGAAGGGGTACTCGCGCGTGGTGTTGACGATGTAGGAGACGCGCTTCCACGGGTTGAGCAGCGTGACCCGGCCGGGGCCGACGATCTGCTCCAGCTTGCCGAAGCGGGTGATGAGCGCCTGGCACCCGTCGGGCACCATGACCATCCCCTGCCGCCACCACATGAACGCGGTGAACCCGATCAGGACGAGCCAGTAGTGGGGGCCGAAGAACGGGTTGAGCACGAAGCCGAACAGGGCGGCGGTGGCGCCCAGGCCCAGCAGGCCGACCACGGCCAGCAGGATCGAGGGCAGCAGCGCGAAGAAGGTGCGCCCGCGCGGGATGACCATCGGGCAGATGACGTGCACCGGGCCACTCGCGCCGCGCTCGAACGAGCTGCGGTTCAGCGCCTCGCCCGTGTTGTTGAGGGAGGTGCTCTTCTGCTCGATCCGGGTGCCGGTGGAGGCGCCCTGGTCCCGAGCCGCGAGGAAGTCGTTGGGATCGAGCCCGATCCCCTCCGCCCCCTCGCGGAGTGCGTCGGAGACCGCCTCTCGCGGGTCGCCCCCCTGGACGACGCTCGCTGCGGCCCCCCGCACCGTCTGTGCGAAGGACATGGGTGATGACTCCTTAGGTGTTGTCGGACCTGCGGGGTTCGACGCCGTGGCGGCCGCGGCGGTTCCGCCGTCCGATGTGAAGTGGCCGCATCTTCCCACATGGCGGGCGCCGGGCCGCTCTCCCTCGGGTGACCATCGGATATCGAATGCGGTCACTCACGCCCCGCCCGCCACAGGGGACCGAAACCCGCCGACCGGGGCGCCCGCCTCCCGGGGGCCGACCACCGGCCTCCCCGCCCCGGGGCCCTCAGGCCAGCAGGTCCAGCGCCGTTCCCGCGCCCCGGTCGGCGGCGGCGCGGTAGCCGTACCAGGCCAGGGCCAGGTCCTGCCAGGGCACCCCGACGGGGGCGTACACGCTGACGCCGTCCGGCCCGGCCGAGCCGCGCTCGGTCCCGTTGAGCACCTGGCCGAGGGTGGCGTCGATGGCCGAGGCGTCCAGTCCGGCGTTGCCCACGGCGCCCGCGGACAGTGCGAGCCGGGCGTCGTCGACCACCACCCGCGCGGCGCGCAGCAGGTCGGCGGCCAGCTCCACCTTGCCCGGCTCGTCGGCGCCCAGCGAGGTGACCTGGGTCCCGGGCCGCACGTCGGCGGCGTGCAGCAGCGGGGTGCGCGACCAGGTGGCGGTGAGCACGATGTCGGCCTCGGCGGCCACCGCCGGGGCGTCCGGCGCCACCACGGCGGGCACGCCGAACTCCTCGGCGCAGCGCTGGGCGAACGCCTCGGCGCGGGCCCGGTCGGTGTCGGTGACCACCATGCGCGCGATCGGGCGCATGCCGATGATGCCGCGGGAGAACAGCCCCGCCTGGGCGCCGCAGCCGACGATGCCGAGCACCTCGGCGTCGAAGCGGGCCAGGGTGTGCGCGGCCAGGGCGGCCGACAGGCCGGTGCGCCAGGCGGTCAGGGTGGCCGAGTCCATCAGCGCCAGCAGTTCACCGCTGCCCAGGTCGTGCAGGCAGACCACGCCGCGCAGGGCGGGGCGGGCACCGGGGAACTTGGCGTTGACCTTGACCGAGTAGGCGGGCACGCCCGGCAGCAGGCCGGGGATGAGCGCGGTGGCGGTGCCGGGGCCGGGCAGGTCGGTGCGCACCCGTTGGGCGTCGACCGGGGCGGCGTCGCTGGTGAAGCCGTCCCAGAGCCGGTCGATGCAGGCGTGCAGGTCGAGCACGCCCAGCAGGTCCGAACGCCCGAGAAGAAGTGTCACATAAAGGTTCATTCCCCCTTCCGGCCGCGACGACAACCATTCGGCCGGGGCGGGCCGTCGGGGGCACGGAAGGGGCGCCGCGCGGAGGGGACGCGCAGGGGATAGCGTGAACACGGAACGGACCCGTTCAGCAAGGAGCGTGCACCATGCCCTCGGTTCCCAGCCCCGTCATCACCACCGCCGGGCTCGTCGGCGGGTACACCGCCGCCCGGGCCACCGGGGTGCGCCCGCTCGGGGGCGTGGTGCTGGCCGCCTGCGGCGCCGCGGCCTACGCCTCCTGGCGGCGCAGTGCGGGCCCGCGCACGGCCGCCGCGCTGACCGGGGTGTATCTGGGCGCGTTCGGGCTGAGCCACCCGCTGGCCAAGAAGATCGGCTCCTGGCCGTCGGTGCTGGCGGTGACCGCCGGGACCGCCGCCGCGGCGTGGGCCTTCGGCGAGCGGTCCGGCGGCGAGTAGAGGCCGCCCCCGTCCGGGGGGGGCGGGCCCTCACCCCTGGGTGATGTAGGCCTCGAGCTGCTGGCGGTCGAGTTCGAGCTGGCGGATCCGGCTCTTGACGACGTCGCCGATGCTGACGATGCCCACCAGCGCGTCGGCGGCCAGCACCGGCACGTGGCGGACGCGGTTCTCGGTCATCAGCACGGTCAGCGCGTCGACCGTGTCGGAGGTCTTGCAGGTGATGACGGCCGAGGTCATGATCTCGGAGACGGGCCGGTCGAGCAGGGACGCCCCCTGCTCGGCCAGGCGCCGGACGACGTCGCGCTCGGAGACGATGCCGGCGACCCTGCCGGCCTCGGCGACGACGACGGCGCCGATGTTGTGCCGTGCGAGCCGGTCGAGGAGCTCCGACACCGAGGTGCCGGGCCGGACCGTCACCACATCGGAGCCTTTGGCACGAAGGAGCTCGGCGATCAGCATGGCGGCCACCTTTCGATCGGTGACCGTGGGTTACCCGTGCGGGAGCGCGGCTAATCGGGGGCGCACCGGGCTGAGTCAGATGTTGATGACGACCACCTTCGCCTCCTTCGGACACTCCGGCTCTTCCACAAGCTTGCTCATGTCTGCGGGGTCACTCGTGAGCAGGAGGACAGGGCGCTCTTCCTCCAAGGCGGTCGCAGCGACGATCGCGTCGATCGTGCAGCGGTGCCCCGACAGCCCTGATGCACCGAGCAATTCGCCCGCACGCCTCGCCGCCTTCTCGGTCACCTCGCGCAGGGTGATGTGCTTGAGAACCTGGTGAACGGCAGCGTCGCGCCTGGCACCACGCAGCACCTCGGCGAGCGTCACAGCGCTGACGGCGATGCGCCCTCCGCGCCCGATCACCGCACGATGGCGTGCGCGGGCCCGCTCGTCCCGAGCGGCCAGCTTGACGAGGCCTTCACTGTCCAGGACCAGGGTGCCGCCCCGAGCGATCAGACGTCCGGCCATTCGGCCTCCGCCTCCCGCACCAGTTCCTCTGCCACCGGACCGTCTTCCTCGTCCATCCGATCGGCGAGGTCGACCAAGAGATCGTGCTCGATCTGCCTCGCTACAGCCGCCGCGACGTAGCTGCTGAACTCGCCTCGACCGACGCGTTCCTGCACGGCGTCGGTCAGCTCGGCCGGAAGCGTGACGCTCACCTTCCGCATCGGCGTCCTGGCCTCGTCCGCCTCACCGCCCCGACGGCGCTCGCCCTTCCTGCCGCGGGACTCGCGCTCACTCGTGACCTTGTGCGCGGCCTTCTTCAGTCTCTTCTGCGCGGCGGCGGACTTGGCCGTTCTCGCCTTGGAATCGGTAGCCATGCCACCGATCTTACTGATGGTCTCACCCGCTGTCCCGCAAACGGGTGGAAAGAGGAACGGGGCGCCCCTCAAGGGGCGCCCCGCCTGTGATCCGGTCAGCTGCAGCCGCTGGTGGAGCCGCAGCCCTCGCAGACGTAGCAGGTGCCGGACGGGCGCATCTTCGTGCCGCAGGTGACGCACAGCGGCGCGTCGGCCACGAAGCCCTCGCTCGGCTTCACCGGCTCGGGGCGCTCCTCACGGGCGGCCGGGCGCTCCCGCTCCTGCCGCTTGGCCACCGGGGCCGACTGGGAGTAGGACTCCACCTGCGCGGCCACCTGGGCCGGGTCCTCGCCCGCGGCCTGGGCGCGGCGCTCCTCGGCCGACAGCACGCCCAGTCCGGCGCGCTCCTCGTAGGACAGGTAGTCCAGGGCCAGCCGCCGGAAGATGTAGTCCACCACCGACTGCGCCATGCGGATGTCCGGGTCGTCGGTCATGCCCGCCGGCTCGAACCGCATGTTGGTGAACTTCTCGACGTAGGTCTCCAGCGGGACCCCGTACTGCAGCGCGATGGAGATCGCGATGGAGAAGGCGTCCATCACCCCGGCCAGGGTCGAGCCCTGCTTGCCGAGCTTCATGAAGACCTCGCCGAGGCCGTCGTCCGGGTAGGACCCGGCGGTGATGTACCCCTCGGCCCCGCCGATGCTGAAGGAGACCGTCTGGCTCGGGCGCTTCTTCGGCAGGCGGCGCCGGACCGGGCGCTCGACCTCCACGACCTCCGGAGCGGGCTTGTCCTCCTCCTCGCTCTTGGACGTGGACAGCGGCTGGCCCACCTTGCAGTTGTCCCGGTAGACCGCCAGCGCCTTCAGGCCCAGGCGCCAGCCCTCGTAGTAGATGTGCTCGAAGTCCTCGACGGTGGCCTCCTCGGGCACGTTCACCGTCTTGGAGATGGCGCCGGACAGGAACGGCTGCACCGCCGCCATCATCTCCACGTGGCCCATCGGCTTGATGTACCGGCGGCCCATCGCGCAGTCGAACACCTCGTAGTGCTCGGGGCGCAGGCCGGGGGCGTCCACCACGTGGCCGTTCTCCGAGATGTACTCGACGATGGCCTCGAGCTGCTCCTCCTGGTACCCCAGGTTCCTCAGGGCCCGCGGGATCGCCTGGTTGACGATCTGCATGGAGCCGCCGCCCACCAGCTTCTTGAACTTGACCAGCGAGAAGTCCGGCTCGATGCCGGTGGTGTCGCAGTCCATCATGAAGCCGATGGTGCCCGTCGGGGCGAGCAGGCTGGCCTGGGCGTTGCGCCAGCCGCTCTTCTCGCCGGTCTTCAGGCACTGCTGCCAGGCCTCGGTGGCCGCCGACGCGATCGCCCGGTCCATCGCCCCGACCGTGCGCAGGTCGTCGTTGGCGGCGGCGTGCTTGCGCATGACCCGCTTGTGGGCGTCGGCGTTCTTGGCGTAGCCCGCGTAGGGGCCCACCACTCCGGCCAGCTCGGCGCTGCGCTTGTAGGCGGTGCCGGTCATCAGCGAGGTGATGGCCGCGGCCACGGCGCGCCCGCCGTCGGAGTCGTAGGCGTGGCCGGTGGCCATGAGCAGGGCGCCCAGGTTGGCGTAGCCGATGCCGAGCTGGCGGAAGTCCCGGGTGGTCTCGCCGATCTTCTCGGTCGGGAAGTCGGCGAAGGTGATCGAGATGTCCATCGCCGTGATCACCAGCTCGGTGAGGCGGGCGAAGCCCTCGATGTCGAAGGTGTCGTCGTCCTTGAGGAACTTGAGCAGGTTGATCGAGGCCAGGTTGCAGGAGGAGTTGTCCAGGTGGACGTACTCCGAGCAGGGGTTGCTGGCGGTGATCCGGCCGCTCTCGGGGGCGGTGTGCCAGTCGTTGATGGTGTCGTCGTACTGGACGCCCGGGTCGGCGCACTCCCAGGCGGCCTTGGCCATCGACCGGAACAGCGACTTGGCGTCGACCGTGCCGGTCTCCTCGCCGGTGGTGCGCGAGACCAGGCCGAAGTCGGTGCCGTTGTCCACCGCGCGCATGAACGCGTCGGAGACCCGCACCGAGTTGTTGGCGTTCTGGTACTGGACGCTGAACATGTCCGCGCCGCCCAGGTCGACGTCGAAGCCCGCGTCGCGCAGCGCGCGGATCTTGTGCTCCTCGCGCGACTTGGTCTCGATGAACTCCTCGATGTCGGGGTGGTCGACGTCGAGGACGACCATCTTGGCGGCGCGGCGGGTGGCGCCGCCCGACTTGATGGTCCCGGCCGAGGCGTCGGCGCCGCGCATGAACGACACCGGCCCGGAGGCGGTGCCCCCCGAGGAGAGCAGCTCCTTGCTGGAGCGGATGCGGGACAGGTTCACCCCGGCCCCGGAGCCGCCCTTGAAGATGATCCCCTCCTCCTTGTACCAGTCGAGGATCGACTCCATGGTGTCGTCCACCGACAGGATGAAGCAGGCCGAGACCTGCTGCTTGGAGGCGGTGCCCACGTTGAACCAGACCGGCGAGTTGAAGCTGAAGAGCTGGTGGACCAGCGCGTGCTTCAGCTCGTGGTCGAAGACCTCGGCGTCCTCCTCGCTCGCGAAGTAGCCGTGCTCCAGGCCGGTGGCGGTGTACATGCCCACCACGCGGTCCACGAGCTGCTTGAGGCTCCACTCCCGCTCGGGCGTGCCCACCGCCCCGCGGAAGTACTTGCTGGCGACGATCTGGGTCGCGTTCATCGACCAGGCGGCGGGGAACTCGACGCCCTTCTGCTCGAAGTTCACCGAGCCGTCCCGCCAGTTGGTCATGACCACATCGCGACGCTCCCACTCGACCTCGTCGTAAGGGTGGACGCCGGGCGTGGTGAAGACGCGCCGCATCTTCAGGCCCTTGCGCCGGCCTCCGCCACCCTTGCGCGTCGTCGGGCCGGTGGTCTCGGTCATGCTGCTCCCCCTGCTCTCGCCCTCATATCGGGTCGCCCGTCCCCGCCGCCTGCGGCGGGCCTCCGGGCCCTGTTCCGTCTGTGCCTCGTCCGCCGCCCCGCGGACCCCGGTGCCGCGCGGGCCCCGGCCGGTACCGCCGGCCGCGGCCCGGTCCTAGCCTTCGGCGGGCTCCGCGGCGGACCCCGCCTCCGCGCGCCCGCCGCCGGGTCCGGGACCCCCGTCGCGCGCCGCGCCGCCGGGGCCCACGGGTCCCGCCGGGACCGGGGTGCGCTCCGAGCGCAGCCGGGCGATCTCCTCCTCGAAGTCGGCCAGGGACTCGAAGCCCCGGTAGACCGACGCGAACTGCATGTAGGCGACCTCGTCGAGCTCCTGGAGCGGGCCGAGGATCGCCAGCCCGATCTCGTGCGCGGGGATCTCGGCGATTCCGCGGCAGCGGATCTCCTCCTCGACCCGCTGCCCCAGCACCGCCAGGGCGTCCTCGGTGACGGGGCGCCCCTGGCAGGCGCGCCGCACGCCCGCGACGATCTTGCCGCGGGAGAAGGGCTCGGTGACCCCCGAGCGCTTCTGCACCATCAGCAGCACGGTCTCCTGGGTGGTGAACCGGCGCTCGCACTCCGGGCACGAACGGCGGCGGCGGATGGCCGAACCGTCGTCGGTGGACCGGCTGTCGATCACCCGGCTGTCCGGATGGCGGCAGAACGGACAGTGCATGCCGACACGCCTCCCAGTCGTCTCTCCCGCGGAAATCCCCGCCGCTCCCGGCGCGGGGCGCCGCACCGGTCGCGGAGCGCCTCAATCGGGAGTCGCGCGCGCTCGCCGAAGGGGCCCAGCGCCCGTGCGGCGCGGGTCGGTCCCCCGGAAAGCCTCACCTACTAAAGCACAACTTCTAGGCTGCTTCTTCCACGGCGGGCACTAGATCTTGTGGTCAACTTACGAGCGCGCCGGGGCCGCACGCAAGCCCTCCGGCGGAGCGTCGCGCCGGATCCGCAGGTCAGGGGCGGCGAACCGGCGCGCCGCCCCGGGCGTGTCGCCGCGGGGGCGCCGGGGACCCCGTGGGAAACGACACCCGGGGACCCCGATCGCGGGGCCCCCGGGCGGTGGTCACCGTGCGGGCAGGCGCAGCTCCTGGCCGGGCCGCAGGTCCGGTTCGCGCAGGTCGTTGAGCTCGACGATGGCGTGCACGGTGCTGCGGACGTCCTCACCGGAGCGCACCTGCTCGGCGATGCCCCACAGCGTATCCCCGTCCCGGACGACCACCGTCGGGGCCGGGTCGCGGCCGAAGGCGGCACCGGCGGCCGACTCGGAGGCCGAAGCCCCTGCGGCCGTGGTGGTGAGGACCGCGAGCGAGAGGGCGCCGCCCGCGCCGACCGAGGCGAGTGAGAGGACGGCCACGCGCCCGCGGCGGCTCAGCCCGGCCCAACGGCCGCGCAGCGCGGCGGCGGCGCGCGGGGCCAGAGGCGGGGCCCACTCCCATCGGGCGGGCCGCCCGCGCTCGGGCGGGCGGCCGCCTCCGGTGCCCGCGGGGCCGCCCGCCGGGGTGCCGCCCGGGTCGGGCCCGGCCTCCGCCCCACCCCCCAGGGGCAGTTCGGGCAGCCCGGCCAGCGCGGAGCACGGGGCCGGGCGCGGTCTCCACTCGGGGACCTCGACGGCCCAGTCATAGAGGACGGGCCCGTCGTCGGGCCTCCTCTGACGTGGGATCGCGGCTCTCGGGACAGGCGAGGGATCGGACATGGTCGCCCCCTTCGAACACCAGTCGCTTAGAACTGATGTTCGACTAATACCGCAACGGCCGGATTTTTTCATCACCATCTCGAACGTTTGTTTGATATCGCCGTGAGCAGGCACTACCGTTGGACGTGTCTCACTTCGGCATCGGCGCGGCGCACCGGGACGCGGTCGCGGCCGCCGGCGCCGACGTGCCACGGTCGGGAAGCGAGCCCCCCGACGCCCCAACACGCCACAACCGACCGCCGAGGAGGCCGGCCGTGCCGGAGGAGAAGCACCGAACCCAGGAACCTCGACCGGGCGGGGACGGCGCGGGGCCGCTCGGACCGGTGCCGGTCCCGGCGGAGGCGGGCGGGCAGGCGGACGCGCCGACGCTGACGGCTCGCCAGCAGAGCGTCCTCAACTGCATCCACCGCTACGTGCGGCAGCGCGGATACCCGCCGTCGATCCGGGAGATCGGCGACGCCGTGGGTCTGTCGAGCCCCTCCAGTGTCGCGCACCAACTGAAGGTGTTGCAACGCAAGGGGTACCTCCACCGCGACCAGAACCGCCCCCGCGCGGTCGAGATCCGCATCCCGGGACAGCCCCCGGTGCGCTCCTGGGACGCCCTGGAGGGCGAACAGCCCCGCGCCGACGAGACGCGGGCCGCGCACGTCCCCCTGGTCGGCCGGATCGCGGCGGGCGGGCCGATCCTCGCCGAGGAGTCGGTGGAGGACGTGTTCTCCCTGCCCAGGCAGCTCGTGGGCGAGGGGCGCCTGTTCGTGCTGACCGTGGTCGGGGACTCGATGGTCGACGCCGCCATCACCGACGGCGACATGGTCGTGGTGCGCCAGCAGCCGGTGGCCGAGAACGGGGACGTCGTGGCGGCCCTGCTCGACGAGGAGGCCACGGTGAAGGTGTTCCGGCGCGAGGAGGGCCATGTCCGGCTGATGCCGCGCAACGACGCCTACGAGCCGATCAACGGCGACCAGGCCACCATCCTGGGCAAGGTGGTCGCGGTGATGCGGCGCATGTAGCCGCGGCGGGACCCGCCCCCCCGGCCCCGGATAACGACTTCGCCTCTCTTCGGAACGGCCCCGTGACCACCCCCGGTCGTCACGGGGCCGTCGCCGTTTCGGTATGCGACGGATACCCGGCCGCACCGCCCGGCCGCCCGCCGCACCGGGGCCCGCCCCACGGCGCCCCTCCCGGGCCGCCCCGCCCCGCGGGGGCCAATACGGTAGGGGCCATGCCGACCCGATCCTCCGCCGCACCGTCCTCCTCCCCCGTGCGCGCCGCCGCCGTCGCCGCGGCGGCCGCGCTCCTGGCCGCCGGGTGCGGCCCGGGCGGCACCGGTGAGGGGGCCGCCCCTCCCGGGGCGGAGCCGGTGGAGCGGGAGGTGTCGTTCCGCAGCGGCCCGGACACCCTGCACGGCACGTTCGCGCTGCCGCAGGAGGCCGGCGGGCCGGTTCCCGGTGTCCTGATCATCTCCGGCAGCGGCCCCACCGACCGGGACGGCAACGGCGAGGGGCGCCCGGACGCCGACACCAACCTCAACTTCGCCCGCGTCCTTGCGCAGGCCGGTGCGGCCTCGCTGCGCTACGACAAGCTCGGCTCCGGCGAGACCGGAACGGGCTCGCGCGACGAGGGCGGCCCCGTCGGCTTCGACGGCTTCGAGGCGCAGATGGCGGCCGCCTACACCGAGCTGGCCGAGCAGCCGGAGGTGGACCGGTCCCGGCTGCTGGTCCTCGGGCACAGCGAAGGCGCGCTGTTCGCGCTCCGGTCGCCCGAGGCGGTCGAGGGGCCCGCCCCGGCGGGGGTGGTGCTGGCCGCCCCGCCCGGGAGCCGGTACATGGACCTGATCGACCGGCAGATCACCGAGCAGACGCGCCGCGCGGAGAGCCAGGGGGCGATGACGCGGGCCGACGCGGAGGAGCTGCTGTCGGACACCCGCCTGTCCATCGCCCGCCTGCGCGCCGGAGAGGATCCGCCGAGCGGCATGTCAGCGGCGCTGGCGCCCCTGTTCGGCCGGCAGAACGCCGGGTTCCTCCGGGAGATCGACGCCCTGGACCCCAAGGAGATGGCCGCGGAGCTGCCGGAGGACACGCCCGCCCTGGTCCTGTGGGGCACCGAGGACTCGCAGGTGGAGGGGGCCGAGGTGGACCGCCTGATGGAGGGCTTGGAGTCAGGCGGGCGCTCGGGCGCGGAGCGCGTGGACATCGAGGGCGCGGACCACGTGTTCCGCGAGTACGACGACGGCCCGGGAGCCGTGGTCCCCGACGCCGACCGCCCCTTCGCCGACGAGGTGGCCCCGGCCGTGGATTCCTTCCTCGACAGGGCGGTCGGCTAGCCGACCGGCGAGGGGCCCACTCCCACCGAGGAACAGACGCGCCGACGAGTCAGGTCGGGGGCCCTTGCTGCGGCCCTGTCGGGCGATGGGTGTGTACCCGGTGTGCCGTTTGAGGCCCTCCTGGCACCGGATCCCGCTCGCGTATCGCGATGAACGCACGCCCGCGCCGCCCGCGAAGCCGCCCCGGCCGTCGGACAGGACGAGGAAGGCGCCCCGACACCAGGAAAACCGGGCGAAGCGGACACCGGGCGGGTAGCCGCGGGCCCGGAACCCGCCTTCCGGGCCCCACGGGCGCTCCCGGGGCATCCATAGCGGTGAAACCTGCGCGGAATCGCTGACCGGGTGGCGGCACCACCACCCCCGGATCGCCGAACCCACGCGCTGCACCCCTTATGCCCGGCATGCCCTCCGGGAGGGGTGCCCCTCCGGGCCTGCGCACCGGCCCGGCGGCCGCCACGAGCGCAGGCGACCACCCGCGCACCCGGCCGCGCCGCCCACCCGGACCACGAGGGGCCCGCCGGACGGCACGCAGGGGCCGGGAACCACCCCGGTCACACCGTCGCCGCCCATCACGCCGACCACGCGCACGCCCGCCACCCGACAACGCTGCGGTGAGGGCCGCCGACCTCCGTCGTCGCCGCCCTTCACCTGGCCCTCCGGCGAAACGGCGCCCGGCCGGGGACCGCGAGCGGGGCGCCGACCGGCCCCGGTGCCGCCGGAGTCCGCTCCCGTGGGCTCATCCCTCCCGTTGGGCGTCCAGTTCGGCCTGGAGTTCCTTGGCCAGGCGCTTTGCGCCGTCCACCAGGTCGGCCTCGGATACCGACTCGGTCCCGGCGAAGTCCCCCGACGTCGTGTAGCACGTTTCCGCGTACAGGTTGTCCGTGCGCGTTCCCACGCACCCCCAGCCCAGCGGTTCGGAGTCCGGCTCGAACCACGAATAGGCCTCGTCGCCCATGCCCGACAGGGCCGTGCGGTCGCGCCGCTCCGACGCGCCCTCCAGCAGGCCCGCGGCCCCCTCATCACCGGACGACCGCGCATCCGCCTCGGCGCGCACCAGCACCACGCGGGCGGCGGCCGGGGTGTGCGGGGAATCCGCGGTGGTCTCCCACCGGCACTGCACGCCCTCGCGCTGCTCCTCGGGCAGGCCGTCGATGGGCTCGTCGATCCCCGCCTCGAAGCCGGGCACCAGCTCGTCGAGCGCCTCCCCCTCGGCGGCGGCGCACTCCGGCAGGCGCTCGAACCCCTTGTCCATGGTGACCAGGGCGACCACCGCCCACACGCCGCCGACCAGCAGCGCGAGCGCGGTGGCGGCGATCGCCGTCACCGCGGCGACCGCGCACCCCCGGTTGGCGCGGGGTTCGCCCGCCACCGGGGACGGCGGCTCGGCGGAGGGCCCAGAAGGCGGGCCCTGAGGACCTCCGGGGGGCGGCGGGCCGAGGGGAGCCCCATGGGCCGACTGATGACCGGCCGGCGGTGGGGGCATGTGCGGGGACCCGGAATGCGGGGCGCCGGGAGGGGCCGGGTGGCCCGGCATGGGGCCGGACGCGGGAGTGGAAGAAGCAGGGCCGGACGCGGGAGCGGGAGCCTGGGCGGCGCCGGGAGCGGGGCCCGGAATCGGTCCGGGGCGAGGGGGCTGCGTAACGGGCGTGCCGGGCGGCGCGGCCGACGGTGTCCCCGAGGGCGGTGCCTCGGGACTCCGTGCCGCGGCGGGCGGACCCTGCGCGGCACCGCCCGAGGGCTCTCGGAGGTCCGGAGCAGGGGACGGCTCCGACTCCGGCGACTCCGCACCGTCCTGCGGGTCCACGGTGGAAGCGGCCTCCGGCCGCTCCCGACCGCTCTCCCCCGCTCCGGCGCCCTGAGGCTCCGATCCGTCCTCCGCCAGAGGGTCCGAAGGGGGGACCTCCGAGGTCGGCCGGGGCTCCTCCGCCGGTTCCGGCCGCGGTTCGGGCGGGGTGTCCTGCGCCCCCGCCCGCGCCGGGGCGGACTCCGGAGCGACCTCCGCGCGGGCCTCCGGCACGTGCTCGTCCGGCTCCGGTCCGGAGCCGTCGGCCTGTGCGGGGTCCTGCGATCGGTCCATGAACGACTCCCCTAGTCCCGGTCTCTCTCGGCGGCGCCCCCGCGAGCGCTCCCGGCGGCTGCTCTTACGGACACTCCGATGCTCCCGGGGGCGGGAACGGTTCCCAGGACGGATCGGGTGCGAGCGGATCGGGCCCGTCGGGCGGTCCGAACGGTGCGGGCGTCCCGGCGGCCGGCCCTGCCGCACCGTCCCCTCGGCACCCGCCGCACCCGGCACTCACAGTGCCTCGGCGATGGCCTCCGCCGCCTGGGCCGCCCCGTCCCGGGCCCGGCCCTCGTCCATGGCGCCCGCGCCGGGATCGGCCGCGCCGACGTACACCACCCGGACCACCAGGTTGGCGTCCCGGAAGACCGCCTCCCCCGACGTCCCGGCCGGTCCCGCCCTGCCCAGCAGGGCGCCCTCGCCCAGCGCCGCGGGGGCGGCCGCCGACCCGCGCTGGAACGGTTCCAACCCGGCCACCGCGTCGGCGGCGGCCGACGCCCCGCTGGTGTCCCCCGCGGCGTCGGTGAAGTAGGCCCGGAAGTCCACCTGCAGGGTCCGCGGCGCGGCGCCGGTCCCCACCGACGTCCAGGCGCACCGGACCGCATCGGAGTCGTCCATCGGCCCGCCGCCGGAGGTGTCCAGCGCCGCCTCGTCCACCAGCCCGCCCACCGCCTCCTCGGGGACCGAGGCGCAGTCCGGCGCCGCGGTGTACCGGTCGTCCGGACCGGCCACCGCGGAGGGCCCGCTCTCCTCGAAGACCTGCCCCGCCATCAGCGAGGCGCCGGTCAGGACGAGCACGCCGACACCGGCCGCCGCCCACCGCGAGGCGGGCGGGGCCGACCTCCACAGGCTCTCCGGGCCGCGCACGTCTCAGCCCACGACGATGTTGACCAGCTTGGGCGCGCGCACCACGACCCGGCGCACCGTCTTGCCCTCCAGGAAGGCCTGCGCCTTCTCCGAGGCCAGCGCCAGCCGCTCCAGCTCGCCCTCGTCGATGTCCGGCGGCACCTGCAGCTTGTCCCG
>NZ_ANBH01000320.1:4398-10419 GCF_000341185.1 Nocardiopsis chromatogenes YIM 90109 | reverse complement strand
CCGAGGCCCGCCCCAGCCGCTCCAGCTCGCCCTCGTCGATGTCCGGCGGCACCTGCAGCTTGTCCCGGACCTTGCTGTTGACCTGCACCACGGCGGTGACCTCCTCGCGCACCAGCAGCGCCGGGTCGGGCTCGCGCCAGTTGCCGATGGCCACCGACCCCTTGTGGCCCAGCCGCTCCCAGCCCTCCTCGGCCGCGTACGGGGCGACCAGGGAGAGGGTGACGGCGATGGCCTCGGCCGCCTCGCGCACCGCCGGGTCGGCGGCGCCGGGCCCGTTCTCGATGGCCTTGCGGGCGGCGGTGACCAGCTCCATCATGCGGGCGATGGCCACGTTGAACCGGTGGTCCTCGATGGCGGCGGAGATCTCGGCCAGCGCCCTGTGGGTGGCCTTGCGCAGCTCCTTGTCGCCCGTGGCCGGGTCGGTGCCCGGCGCGGATGCCTCACCGGCCTGGACCATCACCCGGAAGGCGCGGCCCAGGAACTTCAGCGACGCGCCGGGGGACACGTCGGCCCAGTCGATGTCGTCCTCGGGCGGGCCCGCGAAGAGCATGGTGAGCCGGACCGCGTCCACCCCGTAGGTGTCGATCTCGGTGCCCAGGTCCACGCCGTTGCCCAGCGACTTGGACATCGCCTTGCCGCGGTTGATGACCTGCCCCTGGTTGAGCAGGCGCGCGAACGGCTCGGTGAACTCCAGCATGCCCATGTCGTGCAGGGCCTTGATGAAGAACCGGGCGTACATCAGGTGCAGGGTGGCGTGCTCCTTGCCGCCGATGTACTGGTCGACCTGGCCCCACTTCTTGACCTCGTCCTCGGAGAACGGGGCCGTGGCCAGGTTCGGCGACAGGTAGCGCAGGAAGTACCAGGACGAGTCGACGAAGGTGTCCATGGTGTCGGTGTCGCGCTTGGCCGGGCCGCCGCAGGCCGGGCAGTCCACGTTCACCCAGGCCTCATTGGCCGCCAGCGGGGAGATGCCCTTGGGCGCCAGGTCCGTGCCGCGCATGTCGTCGGGCAGCTTCACCGGGAGCTCGTCCTCGGGGACGGGCACCTCGCCGCAGGCCGGGCAGTGGACGATCGGGATCGGCGTGCCCCAGAACCGCTGGCGGGACAGCAGCCAGTCGCGCAGCCGGTAATTGACGGTGCCGGTCCCGGTGCCGCGCTCCTCGATGATCTCGATGATGCGCGGGATGGCCTCGCCCTTGGACAGCCCGTCCAGCGGGCCGGAGTTGATCAGCGTGCCCTCGCCTGCGGTGGCCAGCCCGGTCTGCGCCGGGTCGTCCTCGCCGGTGTCGACCACCGGGCGCACCGGCAGGCCGAAGGTGAGCGCGAAGTCCAGGTCGCGCTGGTCGTGGGCGGGAACCGCCATGATGGCGCCGTGGCCGTAGTCGGCCAGCACGTAGTCGGCGGCCCAGACCGGGATCCGCTCGCCGTTGACCGGGTTGACCGCGTAGCGGCCCAGGAAGACGCCGGTCTTCTCGCGCTCGGTGGACTGGCGCTCGATGTCGCTGAGCTTGGCGACCTCGCTCCGGTAGGCCTCGAACGCCGCGCGCTGCCCCTCGGTGCACAGCTCCTCGGCCAGCGGCGCGTCGGCGGCCACCACGAAGAAGGTGGCCCCGTACAGCGTGTCGGGCCGGGTGGTGAAGACGGTGACCGGCTCCTCGCGCCCCTCGACGGCGAACCGGACGTCGGCGCCCTCGGAGCGGCCGATCCAGTTGCGCTGCATGGTCAGGATCTCGTCCGGCCACTTGCCTTCGAGCTGGTCCATGTCGTCCAGCAGGCGCTGGGCGTAGTCGGTGATGCGGAAGTACCACTGGTTGAGGCTGCGCCGCACGACCTCGGAGCCGCAGCGCTCGCACCGGCCCTGGACGACCTGCTCGTTGGCGAGCACGGTCTGGTCCTTGGGGCACCAGTTGACCAGCCCGTCCTTGCGGTAGGCCAGGCCGCGCTCGAAGAACTTCAGGAAGAACCACTGGTTCCACCGGTAGTACTCCGGGTCGCTGGTGTGCAGGCGGCGGGTCCAGTCCACGGAGATGCCGTAGCGCCGGAACGACTCGGCCTGGGTCTCGATGTTGGCGTAGGTCCACTCGGCGGGGTGGGTGCCGTTGCGGATGGCCGCGTTCTCGGCGGGCAGCCCGAAGGAGTCCCAGCCGATGGGGTGCAGGACGTTCTCCCCGCGCTGGAAGTGGTAGCGCGCGATGACGTCGCCGATGGCGTACACCTCGGCGTGGCCCATGTGGAGGTCGCCGGAGGGGTAGGCGAACATGTCCACGACATAGCGGCGCGGACGGGTGTCCCCCGGGTCCTCGGAGGCGACGAAGGGGTTGTCCTCCGCCCAGCGGGCCTGCCACTTGTCCTGCAGGGCGCGAGCGTCGTAGGCGTCGCCCGCCACCCGGTCTCCGTCAACCGCTGTCATCGCTGAATAGTCCCTCTACCGGTTCGCTCCGCGCGGCCGCCGGAGGCGGCCCGCGTATGGCGCATTCGGCCGCTCGGGGCGCGCCGTACGGATCGGTCCGCTCGGGCTGCGCCGTCTCCGGCCGGATTCTCCTCGGCTCCAAGGTTAGCGCGACCGGGGAGGCGCCCCGCCATGGCGGCGCGGGCACGGCGGCGCGGGCGCGCGGGGCCCACCGCGCCCCCGGTGGGCCCCGCCTCCGCACGCCTGATCCGAGGGTTTGCGGATGCGAGGCGAGCCTAGGCGCCGGGGGCGACATTCGGGGCGTGAACGCCGGACCCGGTGGAGAACGGCGCCGAGTGACCCCGCCGTCACCAACCGGAAACCCCTTCGTTGAGGGGGATCGGCCCCGCGGCCGCGGGGGCCGGTGGAAGAATGCGGTGGGGGCGGTGACCCGTGGCCGCCCCCGGCGCGCCCGGTTCCGGGGCCGTTCACGGCCCCGCCGGCGGCACCCGTCCCGCGCGCCGCGGCCGCCGAACAATTGGAGACCGCTCCGATGACCCCCACTCCCGCCCGCCGCGCCGTCCGCGCCCTGCCCGCCGCCCTGCTCGCGGCGGCGGTGGCACTGGGGGCCGCCGCCTGCGCCGGCGACGCGGAGACCGACACCGCCTCCGTCCAGGACGCCGAGCCGGACCTGGGCCAGAACCAGGAGCGGGTGCGGCTGACCGAGGGCACGTCGGTGAGCATGGAGACGGACTCGGGCGCGATGGCGGCGGTGCAGATGACCGGCCACGAACCCGGGGACGACCCGCAGGTCACCATCACCGTCACCCCGGAGGGCGGAGAGGCCGAGGAGCACACCCTGACCCTCGGCGGGGAGCTGGACGTGGCCGGGAACCGCTGGCGGGTCTCGGAGATCGGCCTGAGCGACAGCCGGTCCCAGCCGAGCAGCACCACGCTCACCCGCGCCGACGGCGCCTCCGGCACCGGCCCGGACGCGGAGTCCGGCCCGGGGTCCGACGGCGGCGCCTAGGGGGTCTCCGGCCGGGCCCGTGGAAGGCTCCGTCGAAGGCGCCGACGGCGCCCTGCGGTCCGGGACGGGGCCGGCCAGGAGGGCCTGGTCCGCGTCGGGCCGGATCCGAGAACAACGCCCCGGCCCGGGCAAAGGACGCGGACGGCTCGGGCGACACGGCCGACGGCGGGAACCGCGCTCCGGCGGCCGGAACGGCCGGTGGGCCGGGCGTTCGGAGGGTGAGTGGGCCCCCGGTGCGGACACCGCAAGTTACCGTGCGGTAAAAAGTGACCGGGAACACCCTCTCGCACCCTTGGGAGACGCGATGCTCAACCTGTCCGTGCTGCTGGAGGACGGCGCCCGGAACAACCCCGAGCGCGAATGCCTCATCTTCGGCGATCTGCGCCTGAACTACGCGCTCGTCGACATGATCGCCAACCAGGTCGCCAACCTCCTGGTCGCGCGGGGCGTCGCGCCTGGGGACAAGGTCGCCCTGGCCTCGCCCAACACGCCCTACTTCCCGTTCGTCTACTTCGGCGCGCTCAAGGCCGGGGCCATCGTGGTCCCGCTCAACGTGCTGCTCACTCCGCGGGAGATCGCCTACCACCTGGAGGACTCGGGGGCCAAGGCGCTGTTCGCCTTCACCGGCACCCCCGACCTGCCGCTGGGCGAGCGCGCCCGCGCCGCCTTCGAGCAGGTCGAATCCTGCGACGTCTACATCGACCTGCCGGCCGAGCCCGGCGCCAAGGAGTCGGCGATCGCCGGGGCCGAGACCCTCTGGGCGGCACTGGACGGGCAGCCCGGCACCTTCGAGACGGTGCGCACCGAGGCCGACGACACCGCGGTCATCATCTACACCAGCGGCACCACCGGCACGCCCAAGGGCGCCGAGCTGAGCCACAACAACCTGCTGTACAACGCGGTGTGTTCGAGCGAGCTGTTCGGCTCCGCCGAGCGCGACGTCTTTCTGGCCGTGCTGCCGCTGTTCCACATCTTCGGCCAGACCACCCAGCTCAACACCGCCCTGTACCGGCACGCCGCCATCGTGCTGATGCCGCGCTTCGACGGCGACGAGGCGCTGGCGCTCATGGAGAAGGAGGGCGTCACCACCTTCGGCGGAGTGCCGACCATGTACTGGGGCCTGCTGGGCGCCAAGGGCGAGCACGACCTGGAGAAGATCGCCTCCACGCTGCACACCGCGGTCTCCGGCGGCGCGGCGCTGCCCGGGGAGCTGGCCAGGAGCGTCAAGGAGCGGCTGGGCGTGGAGATCCTGGAGGGGTACGGCCTGTCCGAGACCTCCCCGGTGGTCTCCTTCAACAACCCCAAGGTCAAGGCGAAGACCGGGTCGATCGGCCGCCCGATCTGGGGCGTGGAGATGCGCCTGGTCGACCCCGAGTTCAACGAGGTCGAGGGCGAGGGCCCCGGCGAGGTCGCGGTGCGCGGCCACTGCGTGATGAAGGGGTACTACAACCGCCCCGACGCCACCGCCCAGGTGCTCCAGGACGGCTGGTTCCGCACCGGCGACATCGCCCGCCGGGACGAGGAGGGCTTCTACTTCATCATCGACCGCTCCAAGGACATGATCATCCGCGGCGGGTACAACGTGTACCCCCGGGAGCTGGAGGAGGTCCTGCTGACCCACCCGGCCGTCAGCCTGGTCGCGGTGGTGGGCGTGCCGCACGGGTCCCACGGCGAGGAGATCAAGGCCTACGTGGTCCGCGAGGAGGGGGCCGAGCTGGGCGAGGAGGAGCTGGTCGCCTGGGCCAAGGAGCGGCTGGCGGCCTACAAGTACCCGCGCCTGGTGGAGTTCCGCGACACGCTGCCGATGACCGCCACCGGCAAGATCCTCAAGCGCGACCTGCGCTGAGCCCCGGCGCCCCCGCCCCTGCGCGGCCCGCGCGGCCCGTACACCCCGCGCGCCCGGCGGGGCGGGGTGCGCGGTGCGGGGTTCCCGGCGGCCCTCAGGAGAGCGGCCGCCAGGGCGCCCCGCACGCGGTGCAGCGGTACTCGATGCGCCGCCCGCACGCGGCGCAGTGCGGGCCGGGGGCGTAGCCGTCCGGCTGCTCGGCGTGCCGGTCGGCGAAGAGGCGCGGCTCGGCGCAGCGGTTGCAGCGGATCCGCACCCCGGTGGGGCTCTTGGGCCAGGGCGGTTCCGGTTCGATGGGGTGGTCGTCCTCGGCGGGGCCCTCCCCGCCGGGGCGCTCCCCGGGGGCGGCGGTGTCCATCCGGCCAACTCTCGCCCACCCCCGCGGGCGGGTCAAGGCGGGGCCGGTCCGCGGCGGCCCCGGGCGGAACGGTCCCTCAGACGCGGCCCCGCACCGCCTCCGCCAGCGCGTCGACCCGGTCGGCCGCCTCGGCCAGCCGCGCCCCGGGCACCCTGCCGCCCTCCACGGCCTCCAGCACCGCCGCATGGGCCGCCAGGTAGGCCTCCCGGCCGGTGCCCCCGGCCGTGGCGGGGTTGCCCAGGCACAGCAGGTCGGCCCCGGCGGCCAGCGCCTCCACGGCGCCGCGCGCGACCGCGCGCACCGTGTCCGCCTCCCCGGTGTGCACCGCCAGCCCCTTCATGTCCAGCGCGTCGGTCACGGCGACCCCGTCGAAGCCCAGCTCCTCCCGGAGCAGCCGG
>NZ_ANBH01000320.1:0-4393 GCF_000341185.1 Nocardiopsis chromatogenes YIM 90109 | reverse complement strand
CGCCCCCCCCCGGACCAGCCGGTACCAGCGCGGGGAGACGCTCGCGGGCACCTCGTCCACGGCCGGCACGACGATGTGCCCGCTCATCACCATGTCGACGCCCGCGCGCACGGCCGCGCCGAAGGGCACCAGCTCCCGCTCGCGCAGCAGCCCCTCCCCCGCCCCGATCACCGGGAGTCCGACGTGCGAGTCGGTGCGGGTGTCGCCGTGCCCGGGAAAGTGCTTGGCCGCGGCCGCCCGGCCCGCATCGTGCAGCCCGGCGGTGAACGCCGCCCCGTGCTCGGCGGCCGCCTCCGGCCGGTCGGAGAACGCGCGCGGCCCGATGACCGGGTTGCGCGGGTCGGAGGCCACGTCGACCACCGGCGCCAGCGCGGCGTCGACACCGGCGCGGCGCAGCAGCTCGCCGATGGAGCGGGCGGCCGCCCGGGTGGCGGCGGTGTCCCCGGCGGCGCCGAGCTCGCCGTGGGCCGGGTGCGGTGAGGCCCCGCCCGGGTGGAACCGGCTGACCGGCCCGCCCTCCTCGTCGCAGGCGATGATGAGCCGGTGCCGGGCGGCGTGCAGCTCCCGGGAGAGCGCGGCGGGGTCCCCGCCCAGGTTCTGCGCGAAGTACAGCACCGCGCCCAGCCCCTCCCGGCAGGCCCGGAGCAGCCACGGCGGGGCGGCGGTCCCCAGGAAGCCGGGCATCAGCACCCGGGCGGCCCGTTCGGCGTCGGCGCGGCTCATCCCTTCACCGCCCCCTGGACCAGGCCGGAGACCAGGCCCCGCTGCACGAACAGGAAGAAGAGCATCACCGGGACGGTGATGATCGTCGAGGCGGCCATCATGGCCCCCCAGTCGGTGGTGTTCTGGCCGAAGAACTGGCGCAGCCCGACGGCGACGGTGTAGGTGTCCGCGTCGTCCATGAAGGCGAAGGCGATGAGGAACTCGTTCCACGCCATGATGAAGGAGAAGATCCCCGTGGCCACCAGCCCGGGGGCCACCAGCGGGAGCAGCACCGACCAGAACATGCGGGGCCAGGAGGCGCCGTCGATGTAGGCGGCCTCCTCCACCTCGGCCGGGACGGCGGCGGTGAACCCGCGCAGCATCCAGATGGCGAACGGCAGCGACAGCGCGATGTAGACCACCGACAGGCCCAGCAGCGAGTTGAGCATGCCCAGCGAGGAGGCCTGCAGGAACAGCGGGATGACCAGCGCCTCCAGCGGCACCATCTGCACGACCAGCACCATCACCAGCACGGTGGTGCGCAGCCGGAACCGGAAGCGGGAGACCGCCACCGCCGCCAGCAGCGCCAGCAGCGCGCTCCCGGCCACCGTCACCACCGCCACCAGCAGCGAGTTGCCCAGGTAGGTGAGGAACCCGGCCTCGGCCAGCGCGTACCGGTAGTTGTCCAGGGTGGGGTCGGCGGGCAGCAGCGCCTCGGTCCCGGTGACGCTGCGCGCGGGCGCCAGCGAGCTGGCCACCATGAAGTAGGCCGGGAACAGGGTGAAGGCCAGCAGGGCGGCCACCGCGAGCGCCCTGCCGAGCATCCACCGGGTGCGGCGGGTCATCGCAGCTCCTCGTCGCGGAACAGGGACCGCAGGTAGACCAGGGTGATGGCGAGCAGGAGCAGGGTGAGCAGCACCGCGACCGCCGCCCCCGACCCGTAGTCGCGCTGCACGATGCCCTGCAGGTAGGACCACACCCCCAGGTTCAGCACCTCCCGGTTGGCCCCGTCGCCGCCGGGCATCAGGAACACCTGGGCGAACACCTTGAAGTCCCAGATGGTGGACAGGATGGTCACCACCGCGAACACCGGGCGCAGCACGGGCAGGGTGACGTGGCGGAACCGCTGCCAGGCCCCGGCGCCGTCGATCAGCGCCGCCTCGTACAGCTCCCGGGGGACGGTGAGCAGGCCCGCCAGCACGGTCACCGCCACGAACGGGAAGCCGTGGTGGACGATGTTGAGGGTGACGATGCCGTAGAAGAACAGCCGGTCGGCGAACCAGTTGAGGCCCTCGGGGCCGAGCGCCCCGGCGGCCTCCAGGCCCTGGCGGACGATGCCCCGGTCCACCTCGAAGATCCACACCCACACGTAGGTGCCGGTGACGGCGGGCATCGCCCAGGCGATCATGATGCAGCTGATCACCGCGGTGCGGGCGAGCGGGCGCAGGGACGCCAGCAGCAGCGCCACCAGGGTGCCGAAGGCGACCGTCGCGCCGACCGCCACGACCGCGAACACGGCGGTGTTGGGCAGCGCGACCCGCCACAGGTACCCGTCGGACAGCAGCTCGGCGTAGTTGTCCAGCCCGTTGTAGTCGGTCTCCCCGGACAGGATGTTGTCCAGCCCGTAGTCCTGGACCGACAGCCAGAGCACCCGCCCGAGCGGGTAGAGCAGCAGCCCGCCGAGCACGGCCAGGCCGGGGGCGAGCAGCGCCCACGGCAGCAGCGCGCGGCGGCGCCGCCGGGTGAGCAGCGGTCGGGGGCGCGGGGGCGGGGCGGCCGCGCTGGGCCGCCCCGGTGTCGTCGTCGCGGTCACGTCGGTCCCGGTCCGGTCAGTCCTGGTTCAGGGTGTCCTCGATCTCGGTGTTCGCGGTCTCGGTGGCCTCCTCCACCGTCGCGTCGCCGTTGAGCACCGACTGGGTCATGCCGGGGATGACCTGGGCCCCCTCGACCTCGCCCCACTTGGGCGAGACGGGGGCCACGCGGCTCGCCTCCAGGATCTGCACGGCGAAGGGCCGCACCAGCGGGTCGTCGGAGTCGGCCAGCGCCTCGATCTGCGCCTGCTTGCCCGGGAAGTAGGTGCTCTCCTCGGTCCAGCGCTGCGCGAACTCGTCGCCGGTGAGCAGTTCGATGTAGGCCCAGGCGGCCTCGGTGTCGGCGCCCTCGAAGACGCCCAGGTGGGAGCCGCCGAGGAAGGAGGGGCTGTAGCCGCCTTCGGGGCCGGGGATGGGGAAGGCGCCCAGGTTCTCGGCCAGTTCGGGGTCGGCCTCCTCGATGGCGCGCGGCGTCCAGCTGCCGGAGATCGCCATGGCCACGTTGCCGTCGACGAAGTTGTCCTGGACGTCGGTCTCCTTCCAGGTGGCGGCGCCGGTGCTGGAGACGCCGTCCTCAAGGGCCAGGTCGGTGTAGAAGCTCAGGCCCTCGCGGGACTCCGCGCTCGCGAGCCCGCCCTCCCAGGTGCCGCCGGACTCCTGGGCGATGTCGCCCCCGGCGCCCCAGATGAAGGGCATCACCGAGTAGGCGGCGTCCCCGGGGACGGGGAAGGCGACCATGTCGTCCTCCTCCTCGGAGATCGTGACCGCCGTCTCGCGCAGCTCGTCCCAGTTCTCAGGGACCTCCAGGCCGTGCTCCTCGAACACGTCCGTGCGGTAGATGACCGAGCGGACCCCGGCGTACCAGGGCATGCCGTACAGGCCGCCGTCGAAGGTGCCGGCCTCCACCAGCGCCTCGTTGTAGGCGGAGGTGTCCCCGGCCTGGTCGGACAGGTCGGCCAGCGCCCCGAGCTGGGCGAACTCCGGGGTGAAGGTGGTGCCCAGCTCGGCGACGTCGGGCAGGGTGCCCCCGGCCATGCCCTTGGTGAAGCGGTCGTGGGCGTCGGCCCAGGGGACGAACTCCACGTCGACCGGGGTGCCGGTCTCCTCTTCGTACCGCTCGCCGACGGCCTCGAAGTAGTCGGTGGCGTCGGGGTTGGTGCCCTCCATGATCCACACCTGGAGGCCGTCGTCGGCGGCGTCGTCGCCCCCTCCCCCGCCGCCGCACCCGGCGGCGGTCAGTGCGAGGGCGGTCAGTACCGCGGCGGTGCGGGGAATCCTCGGCTGCATCGGCGCTCTCCCATCCGGTCACGGCCCCCGGGATCGGCTTGGTAGAAAAACTACGCACACTCGGGTGGGCTGTGAAGAAAAGTCACACGGATGTTATGACCGACCTCGGGCCGCGCGCCGACATTACTGGTCACCGGGGCACCGGCGCCTCAGAACTCGCAGGGCAGCTCCTTGATCCCGTTGACGAAACTGGACTGCAGCCGCTCCGGGGGCCCCGCCGCGCGGATGCCGGGCACCCGGCGGTGCAGCTCGCGCCACATCGCGGTGATCTCCCGGCGGGCCAGGTGGGCGCCGAGGCAGAAGTGCGGCCCGGGGCCGCCGAAGCCCACGTGCGGGTTGGGCGAGCGGGTGACGTCGAAGGTGTCGGGGTCGGCGAAGACCCGGGCATCGCGGTTGGCCGAGGGGTAGAACAGCAGCACCTTGTCCCCGGCCCGGTACCGGTGGCCGTTCATCTCGTGGTCGCGGGTGAGGGTGCGGCGCATCCAGTTGACCGGGGAGGCGTACCGGATGACCTCCTCCACCGCCGTGCCCGCGCGGCCCTCGAAGTCCTCCCACCACAGCTCGCGCTGGCCGGGGTGGTCGGTGAGCAGGGC
>NZ_ANBH01000319.1 GCF_000341185.1 Nocardiopsis chromatogenes YIM 90109 | reverse complement strand
GGGGAGGCGTACCGGATGACCTCCTCCCCCGCCGTGCCCGCGCGGCCCTCGAAGTCCTCCCACCACAGCTCGCGCTGGCCGGGGTGGTCGGTGAGCAGGGCCAGGGTGTGGCTGATGCCGTTGCGGGTGGTCTCGTTCCCGGCCACCGCCAGCAGGATGAAGAACGATCCCAGCTCCTGGTCGCTCAGGTACTCGCCGTCGATGTTGGCGTTGGCCAGGGCGGTGGTCAGGTCGTCGGCGGGCTCGCGGCGCCGCAGCTCGGCCAGCTCGCCGAGCAGGGCGCTCAGCTCGGCCCCGGCGTTCAGCAGCCGGGTGATCGCGGTATCGGCGTCCTCGCCCAGGTAGTCGGGGTCGTTTCCGGCCAGGACCACGTTGGAGTTCTCGAAGACCATCGCCCGGCGGCTCTCCGGGATGCCCATCATGTCGCAGATGATGGCCAGCGGGAGCCGGGCGGCGACCTCGGAGACGAAGTCGCACGGCCCCCTGTCCAGCAGGTCGTCGACGATGGCCTCGGCCTGGCGGCGCACGTCGTCCTCCAGCCGGGCGAGCATGCGCGGGGTGAAGCCGCGCGAGACGATGCGCCGCAGCCGGGCGTGGCGCGGGTCGTCCATGTTGATCATCGAGCCGAAGTACTCGGCGAAGTCGGGCGGCATGTCCGGGATGGAGATGGCGCTGGGCTCGGAGGCGAACACCTGGGGGGAGCGGCTGGCCTCGGTGACGTCGGCGTGCCGGACCAGTGCGTGGTAGCCGGGCCCGGTGGGGATCGGGCCCGCGTCCGGCTCCTCGAAGAAGACGGGGGCGCGCTCGCGCAGGCGGGCGAAGGCGGCGTGCCTCTCCTCCTGCGGAGCGCGCCAGAAGTCCATCGAGGACAGGTCGATGTCGGCCGGTCCGGCCGAGTGCGTCGTCGAGAGCATGCGGGGGGCCTTCCGACGGGTGCGGAGTCCCCCACACTCTTTACACGCCCTCTCCTCGTGTCAAGTGTCCTGGTCTCCGCCCTCCCCTCCGGGCTCCCCGTCCCCGCCCGGCTCGATCCCCGCCGCCAGGCGCAGCGTCGAGACCAGCTCGGCCGGCTTGTACACGGCCCGGCCCACCGCGGCGCAGAAGGCGGCGAGCATGTGCACCTGCACCATGGGGTCGCCGTTGGCCAGCCGCTCGGCGGCCTCCTCCTCCCCCACCGAATGCGCCTCCCAGGCCGTGACCACGGCGAACTCCAGCTCCGGGGGCAGCAGGTCGGCCACGGTGCGGGCCACCGCCTCCCGGGAGTCGGCGGGGCGGTAGGACACCCCGGTCTCCTGCACCCGGCGGGTCAGGAAGGTGGCGAAGATCCGCAGCTCGGAGGCGACCAGGTCGGTGTCCCCCTCCTCACTGACCCGTTCGGCGGCCGCGAGCAGGGCCTCGCGGTCGGAGCGGACATAGGCATCGATCAGGGCGACGGCGTTCTCGGCGGCGTGCAGCCGCTCCTCGCTCGGTTCATCCGGCATGGCCCCATGATCCCGCAACGCCCCCGGCCGCCGGGAGCGGCCGGGGGCGCGTGGCGGGCGCCGGATCCGGGTACGGGGCCCGGATCAGGTCGGCATCAGGTGAAGGACGGGCGCAGCGGCATGTGCGCGTCGGTCCCGTCCAGCTTCACGCCGAGGATCTGGTGCAGCTGCACCACGTCCTTCTCGAAGCCGAGGATGCATCCGGCCATGTACAGCCGCCACACCCGGGCGGTGCCCTCGCCGACCTCGCGCACCGCGGCGTCCCAGTTCCGCTCCAGGTTGTCGCACCAGCCGCGCAGCGTCAGCGCATAGTGCTCGCGCAGGTTCTCCTGGTGGCGGATCTCGAACCCGGCGTCGTTCATCTGCGTCTGGAGCCAGCCCGGCCCCTCCAGCTCCCCGTCGGGGAACACGTAGCGGTTGATCACCCCGCCCGGCACCATCGCCGGCAGGTCGTTGCGGGGCCGGGTGATGCAGTGGTTCAGCAGGCGGCCGCCCGGCTTGAGCTTGGAGTACAGCCCCGCGAAGTAGTCCGGCACGTTCTTCTTGCCGATGTGCTCGGTGAGCCCGATGGAGCTGACCCGGTCGTAGAACTCGTCGGGCACGTCCCGGTAGTCCATGTGGCGGACCTCGGCCAGGTCGGACAGCCCCTCCTGGGCGATGCGCTTGCTCGCCCACTCGGCCTGCTCCTTGGAAAGGGTCACGCCCAGCGCCTTGACCCCGTACTCCTTGGCCGCGTGCCGCACCATCCCGCCCCAGCCGCAGCCCACGTCCAGCAGGCGCATGCCCGGCTGCAGGTCCAGCTTCTTGGCCACCAGGTCGTACTTGTCGAACTGGGCCTGCTCCAGCGAGGTGTCCTCGCTCTGGAACACCGCGCAGGTGTAGGTCATCGACGGACCCAGCACCAGCTCGTAGAAGGCGTTGGAGACGTCGTAGTGGTGGTGGATGACCTCGGCGTCGCGGCCCTTGCTGTGCCGGGTGCCCCGCCCGGAGAGCCGGGAGCGGCGCATCTCCTGCGGGGGCGGCGGGACGCGGTTGACGAACTTGACCCACCCGATGCCCGCCGCGATCCGGGCGAGCTCCACCGGCGACAGCCGCAGGCCGTCGTCGAAGACCAGGTCGGCCATCCTCTTGAGGGCGGTGTACATGTCGCCCTCCAGGTCCAGGTGCCCGGAGACGTAAGCGCGGGTCAGGCCGAGGGCGCCGGGCGCCTGGGCGATGTAGTTCAGCGCCACGGGGCTGCGCACCACCAGCGTGGTGTCGCTGTCCGGATCGCCTGCCGTGCTGCCGTCATAGGCGCGGAACCCCACGGGCGCGTCGGGCCCGACGACGCGTTCGAAGATCTCCGCAAGCCGCATGTTCGTTCCCTTCGTCGCGGCACGTCGCCCCCATCCCCCGGGGCGGGCGTGTCATCTCTTCGTTGAACGCCTCACCTGTTGCCGACGCACTTGGCGTACAGGTCCAGCAGCCGCCCCTGCGGGTCGTACTCCCGCTTGAGGCGGCCATAGGCGTCGCCGTTGTAGAGCCTCCAGAACTCCTCTTCGGAGTAGAAGGCGTCGGAGTAGAGGGACTTATGGCCGTCGAGGCGCGTGACCTCCTCCTCCACCAGCAGGTTGTGGTGGTGGCGGCGCTGTCCGCGCTTCATCGGGACCATGCCCCAGAAGCCGAAGTTCACGTACAGCCGCTCCTGCTCCAGGGGGTACAGCGGCCAGATGTGGCCGCCCTCGCCCGGCGCGCCCTTCTCGCTCAGGCGCAGCGGGCACATCCACACCGGCGTCATGCCGATCTTCTCGTGGAAGAAGTCGAGGAACTCGGCGCCGCGCTCGACGCCCACCTCGACGTCCTGGATGAGGGGCTCCTGCTGGGGGCGGCCGCGGTAGTGGTTGAGCAGCCGGCTGAAGTCGGTGCGGCGGTCCAGGGCCACCAGCTTGCGGTAGACGTCGGAGCGCTTGAGCGAGCGCGGCCACAGGCGCCGCACCGCGGGGTTCTGCACACCGAACGCGCGCGAGCACCAGAACCAGTCGGTGTCCCAGCGCCAGATGTAGTCCTCGATCGTCATGTAGTCGCCCGGCCCCGTGCCCGCGTACCTGGGGATCGACCGGTAGTAGATGTCGTGTCCGGTGTAGTCGCTGGTCCAGGGGGCGCTGGGGGTGAAGGAGGCGAGGGTGAGGTAGAGCTCGTCCGGACCGAAGGACACGCCGTCGACGAAGTCGACCCGCTCGCCCTCGTACTCGGAGTCCGCGCAGATCCGCGCGAGCGCGTCCATGGCCTCCTTGCCGCCGCCGAAGCGCAGGTGGCGCAGGTGCACGAACGGCTCGACCGGCTCCAGGCGGATGCGCAGGCGCAGACTGTAGCCGAGGGTGCCGTAGGAGTTGGGGAACCCGTAGAAGAGGTCGGCGTGCTCGTTGTCGCGGCGGGCCACGACGGTGTCGCCGGTGGCGGTGAGGATCTCGATCTCCTCCACCGCCTCGTGCGGCAGCCCGGTGCGGAAGGAGCTGGACTCGATGCCCAGGCCGGTGACGGCGCCGCCCAGGGTGATGGTGCGCAGCTGCGGGACCACGGTGGGCATCAGGCCGTGCGGCAGGGTGGCGGCGACCAGGTCCTCATAGGTGGTCATGCCGCCGACCTCGGCGGTGCGGGTGGCGGAATCGACCGAGATGACCGAGGAGAAGGCGGACACGTCCAGCCGGGGGGCGTCGCTGTCGTCCCGGAACCGGAAGAGGTTCGAGGTCGGCTTGGCGAGCCGGACGGGCGCGCCCTCGGGCAGGTTCGCGAAGTCGCGCCGGAGCCGCTGGACGGCGGCCACGTGGTCGGCGTAGTCCCGCTGCGGAGGCTGACGGTGCACGCTCACTCCCCTTCTCCGGCGCACTGGGTGCGCCGCGGACGTCGGTCTGGCCCGGGGCAACCTTACGCCTACCAAGCGGTAGTGAGGCGCGGGCGACACTGTTCCCCATGCCACTCTCTCAACCGGGAATGCGCAACGGAACGAGGTCCCCGGGGCAGGTCGGGGCGGGTCGCACGCGGAGGTGGCGAACGCGTGCGGATCGTGGCCATCGGAGCGGAGAATGGTCCGGTCCTCCCACGACTGCGGCCGCCTCTTCGGACACGGTGGCCGGTTCCGGCCGCCCCCTGCCCGCGACCCCGCCTCCGGCGCGCCCGCAGTCCGGCGTCCCGCCTTCCCGGGGCGCACCATAAGATCGGGTGACGTGCGCATCGCTCTCGTCGATTCCGGAATCGGGATGCTCTCCACCGCCGCCGCGCTGCGCGCGGCGCGGCCGGACGCGGACCTGATCCTGTCCATGGACCCCGACCACATGCCGTGGGGGCCCCGCGGCCACGACGACGTGGTCGCCCGGGTCATCGCGGGCGCCGACGCGGCGGCCGCGGCCGTTCCCGGCGGCGCACCGGACGCCGTGGTGGTGCCGTGCAACACCGCCTCGGTCCACGGCCTGGTGGCGCTGCGGTCCCGGTTCGAGCCGGAGGTCCCGGTCATCGGAACCGTGCCGCCGATCAAGCCCGCGGCGGAGGGCGGCGAGCCGATCGCGGTCTGGGCGACCGTCGCGACCACGGCCAGCCGGTACCAGGGCGACCTGATCGCGCGCTACGCACCGGGCGGGCAGGCGACCCCGGTGGCCTGCGTCGGCCTGGCGGAGGCGGTGGAGTCGGCCGACCCGGACCGGGTGGCCGAGGCGGTGGCCTACGCCGCCGAGCGCACCCCGGCCGACACCCGCGGCGTGGTGCTCGGATGCACCCACTACGACCTGGTCGATGCCGAGATCGCGGCGGTGCTGGGCGGACGCCCGGCGCTGTTCACGGCCGCACAGGCGGTGGCGGCCCAGACCCTGCGCCGCATCGGCGCCGAGCCCGCCCCCGGTGCCGCCCCGACCGGCACCCTGCGCGTCCTCGCCAGCGGCCGCCCGTCGGACCTGCCGAAGGCCGCCCTGGCCTACCCCGCGGGCCGGGCCCTGGCCGAGGGCCCGACGGCGGACTGAGGACGGCTCCGTGGGTGTCCGCGCCGATGACGAAAGGGTGGTCGTGCGCGACGAAGGCCACGGCGGTCGGAGTCCTTCCTGGTCCACGACCACGGTCCGGCCGCTTGCGGCCGGCGTCGGCTTGGGGGAGGCCACTCCGGGGCGGCACTGCGACCGGCCGCGACTCGGCGGTCGGGCGATCTCCTGATCAGGACACCGAGGTGGGCCAGGCGGCGCCGGCCGCTCCGGCCCGTGGGGCGGACAGGTCCACTTCAGGGCACCCTGTTCCAGGGGGCCGGTGATTCCCTGGGGCGCACCCCGGTGGGCCGGGCGGCCGGTCCCTACTCTGACCGGTCGGTCCCAGACCGGCCGCTCACCCGGCCGCGCCGCCTCCCGCACCGCCGACGGCCCGCCGGACGGCGGCTCGGGCCCGGGAACGGCTCCGCCTACCTCCGTCGCCGCCGCGCACGGGCCGCCGACCTGGTCCGCACCCACCCCGGCGCCCCACCGTCCCGGGTCACGTACTCGCGGGGGCCGCCTCCGTCAGGGTGCGGACCAGGGTCCGCACGCCCGCGGTGTCGTTGTCGTGGAGCAGCGTCTCCAGCAGCGACAGCGCCGCCTTCTGGTCCCCCGGCTCGCGGCGGACGTGGTGCCATTGGGGCTCGGCGGCCGTATCGCTCAGCATGAGGGTCCGGCCCACCTGGCCCAGCGCGTTCAGCAGCGCGGTGTCCTCGGGACGGCGGGAGCGCGCCGCGACCACCAGGTCGGCCTGGCGCTCGGGGTCCACCGACGCGCGCGGCTCCTTGCGCAGCTCGTCCAGGAGGTCCTCCGGCTCGGTCGGGAGCACGACCGCCGGGACGGCCCTGACCATCGCGTGCGCCTCTTCGAGGTCGTTCTCCAGGTCCTGGGCCCTGCGCACCCGCACCAGCGCGCGCTGGGCGCGGCGGATCGCGCAGTCGGCGACCCAGCGGGCGTCCCGGGCCGCGGCCAGGCGCGCGGCGGCCATGGCCATCTGGGCGCACGGACGGTGCGCGCCGACCCGCTCGGCGTACCGGGACCACGACGTCAGCGCCACGCCGACGCGCCAGTCGTTGCGCATCTCGCCCAGCGCCACCAGGTCCTCGGCCGCGTCCACCCACGCCTTGCGCAGGCGCGGGTTGGCGTCGGCCTCGGCCGTCTCCGGCAGGGCCTCGCGCGCCTCCTCCGGGGGCTTGAGGCCGGAGCGGGCCAGCCAGGCCAGCAGCCGGGCCCGCTCGAAGCGGATGCGCCGGGCCGCCGCCGAGCGCGGCACCCCGATCGGGACCGACCGCAGCGCGCCCTCCTCCAGCCGGTCCAGGGTGAGCAGGGCGTCGGTGTAGCGCTCCTGGTAGCGCAGGGCGCGCACGTAGGCGAACCCGTACTCCATGCCGACCTCGGCCCCGGCCTCGCGGATCTCGGCGGCGCGCAGGTCCAGCTCGCGCACGGCCTCGTCGGGGCGCTCGTCGTCGATGAGCATGTCGGCGTGCGCCACGACCAGCGCCTCCCAGGCGGGAAGCCCCGGGCCGCCGTGCGTCATCGCCTCGGCGAGCAGCGCGGTGCGGTCCACGGTCCGGCCCGGGCCGTCGATGTTGGCGTAGCAGTCCAGGACGTTCTGCGCCGCGCAGGCCGCCGGTCCGCAGTCGCCGCCGTCCTCGTCCTCGTCGCCGTCCTCGCCGTGCGCGGCCCGCAGCGCGCCCTCGACCAGGTCGAGCGCGGCGGTCCCCTCGCCGCGGTGGCCCACCCGCGCGGCCGCGCCCCAGTGGTTCAGGT
This sequence comes from Nocardiopsis chromatogenes YIM 90109, assembly GCF_000341185.1. Lineage (GTDB taxonomy): Bacteria > Actinomycetota > Actinomycetes > Streptosporangiales > Streptosporangiaceae > Nocardiopsis_A > Nocardiopsis_A chromatogenes. Next base: position 942 of record NZ_ANBH01000319.1, on the reverse strand, counting down.
AGCCCTCGGTCCACGGGGGCAGCACACCGGCGTCGGCCCGCACGGCGCGCAGCGCCGACGGCAGCAGGGCGCGGATCCGCGCCACCTCCCCCTCGGCCGCCAACTGCGGCAGCCGCGCCACGGCGTCGGCGGTCTCCGCGTGCCCCTCCTCACGGAGGCGCCGCGACGTCTCGGCGACCCAGGTCCACAGCGTCACGCCACACTCTCCCTCGCGTCCGTGCGCACCGACCGTAGCAGCGCGGTCACCCGTGCGCGTGCCGAACGCCGAAAATCCCCTGGCCGCGGGTGGATAGACTCGGTTCCGTAGGTCCCACCGCACACCACGACCACCACACTCCGGCGGAACGGCGACGGGAGCGCGTACACACAATGGGATGGCGAGACCGGTTCGGACTGCGCAAGGCCCGAAAGCGGGGGAAGGCCCGCTTCGACCGCGCCGCCGAGGACTCCGACATCAAGACCCTGATCGACTTCGCGAAGTCCCGTACCGGTGTGGAGTTCTTCGTGGAACCGGAGACGTTCGCGACCTCCACCACGGCCGTGGCGGTCGCCCACGACGGGGAGTGGACCCGGCGGCGGGTCGGCTCGCCCGACGTCATCCGCAAGGTCGCGCGCGACCTGGCCGCCCCCGTCTACGATGTGCAGATCGTCGGGTACCCCAAGCGGATGCGCGAGTGGACCCAGCGCAACAAGCGCGGCCTGTCCCTCGACGACTGACCCCCGGCCCCGGGCCGCGGCACCCCAGCGAGCAGAGCAGAGATGGCGATTCCACCCCGATGACCGACTCCGACAAGGGCGGCATGCCCGCGTGGCTGCCGCGCGCGATGTTCCTGGCGGTCGCGACGGTCATCGGCTTCGCCGTGGCGGGCTGGCTCTTCCTCCAGCTGCGCGGACTGCTCGTGCTGCTGCTGGTCTCCCTCTTCCTGGCGCTGGCGCTGGAGC
>NZ_ANBH01000318.1 GCF_000341185.1 Nocardiopsis chromatogenes YIM 90109 | reverse complement strand
GGCGCGCTGGTGGCGTTCCTGTCGGTGCTGGGGTCGATGCTGGTGGGCCAGGTGCTGGAGTTCGCCGCGCAGATCCCCGCGATGAGCCGCGCGCTGCTGAGCTGGGTCAACACCACCTTCAACACCGACTTCGAGCCGGAGTTGCTGCTGGCCGAGGTGACCGACGTCAGCGGCCAGCTCAACCGGTGGGCCTCCAGCGCCGCCGAGAACGCCTGGGGCGCGGGGACCGCCCTGCTGACGCTGCTGTTCAACGGCCTGGCGGTGGCGCTGTTCACCTACTACCTGACCGCCGACGGCCCGCGCTTCCGGCGGACCCTGTGCTCGGTGCTGCCCCCGCGCACCCAGCGGGAGGTGCTGCGCGCCTGGGAGATCGCGGTCGCCAAGACCGGCGGCTACATCTACTCCCGCGCGCTGCTGGCGCTGGTCTCCACGCTGGCGCACTTCGCGGCGCTGGTGGTGCTGGACGTGGACTACGCCTTCGCGCTGGCGCTGTGGGTGGGGGTGCTCTCCCAGTTCATCCCGACCGTGGGCACCTACATCGGCGGGGCGCTGCCGGTGGTGGTCGCGCTGATCGGCGGGGTGTGGCCGGCGGTGTGGATGCTGCTGTTCATCACCGTCTACCAGCAGTTCGAGAACTACGTACTGCAGCCGCGCATCACCGCCCGGACCCTGGACATGCACCCGGCGGTGGCGTTCGGCGCGGTGCTGGCGGGGGCGGCGGTGCTGGACGCCCCCGGCGCCCTGCTGGCCCTGCCCGCGGGGGCCAGCCTGCAGGCGTTCATGGGCGTGTACATCCGGCGCTACGAGGTGGCGGGGCACCCGCTGCTGGACGGCCCGGAGGAGGAGGCCCCCGACCGCGGGGGCGGGGACGCCGACGGGGCCGGAGACGGGGTCCCGGGGGACGGCGGGCCGGAACCCCCCGGCGGGGCGTCGGGGCGCTCCGCCGAGAAAGCGGGAAAGGCCGAAAAGGGCCGGGAAACCTGACGGCGAACCTGAGAAGCCTGGGAAATCAGCCCTGGCCACGCCCTGCGCACGGGGCGTGGACGCGGTGATGTCGCAGGTGAAAGTCAGGGCGATTCGGGCGATCCATGACTCTTTGGTCATTGATCGGCACAAGTTTGACGGAACTCCTTCGGCGAACCGGTTCCCTAACGGTGCGCTCCCATCGCATACTCGCCGTGGGAGGGGGACTGAAGGATGAAGCAGGATCTCACGGCCCTGTGCTGCGAATGCGGCCGTATCCGCACCGTCAGCGACAGGCAGGGCACGGGTGAGGCGCAGTCCGCCCACGGGGTCGCCCGGTGCGTGGTGCGGCGGCTGTGCGGCACCTGCGGGCGCCGCACCGACCACGCCTACCTGCGCGACGACGGCGACCGCGACGAGCTGGAGGAGGCGCTCCAGCTCGACGAGGCGATGGCCAGCGAGGCGCTGGAGGAGGAGATCGAACAGCTCCGCCAGTGCGACGTCGAGATCGGCCACGCCCCGGTGCCCGCCATCTGGGACGGCCAGCCGGTGGGGATGGTCACCCAGCGGCTGTCGGACCGGGCCTACTCGGTGGTGCTCGACCCGGAGTCGGCGGTGACCGCCCGGCTCAAACTGATCGACCTGGTCTGGAACGAGCTGGCGATCGGAGGCCACGAGGACCGCTGGCACATCCAGTCCTCCGAGGACGGGAGCAGCCCCGAGTACGCGGTCCGCCTGTTCGGCTACCGGGTCCGCCGCTGAGCGGCCGGACCCGCCCGGCCCGCCCGCCGGACGCCGCCCCCGCGACGGCGCCGCGGCCCCCGGCGCTCAGCCCTTCCCGGCCGCCGCAGGGGCCGCCGCGTCCAGGCGCTTGAGCGCCGCCCGCGCCACCTCCGGATNCGCCCGCAGGACCCCGCCGTAGCGGGCCGTGGCCAGGCGCGGATCCAGTACCGCCACCACCCCGCGGTCGTCCACCGACCGGAGCAGGCGCCCGGTCCCCTGGGCCAGCAGCAGCGCGGCGTGCGTCGCCGCCACCGCCATGAACCCGTTGCCGCCGTGCGCGCCGACCGCGCGCTGGCGGGCCGAGGACAGCGGGTCGTCCGGGCGCGGGAACGGGATGCGGTCCACGATCACCAGCTGCAGGGACGGCCCCGGGACGTCCACCCCCTGCCACAGCGACAGGGTTCCGAACAGGCACGCCCGGTCGTCGGCGGCGAAGCGCTCCACCAGGCGGCCGGTGGAGTCCTCCCCCTGGCAGAGCACGGGGAGGTCGAGCCGCTCGCGCATCTCCTCGGAGGCCTTCTCGGCGGCCCGCATGGACGAGAACAGGCCGAGCGTGCGGCCGCCCGCCGCCTCGATGAGCCCGGCGATCTCCTCCAGGTAGCTCTCGTCGAGCCCGTCCCGGCCCGGCTGGGGCAGGTGCTTGGCGACGTACAGGATGCCGCTGCGGGCGTGGTCGAAGGGGGAGCCGACGTCCAGGGCGCGCCAGCGCGGCTCGCCGTCGGCGCTGTCGGGGTCGGGCGCGAGATCGGGGTCGGGGAGGTCGTCCTTGAGCACGGTCTCCCGGCCCAGGCCCCACTGCCCGGCGAGGGCGTCGAAGGTGCCGCCCAGGGCCAGCGTCGCCGAGGTGAGCACGGCCGTGCGGTCGCCGAAGAGCTTGTCCCGCAGCAGCCCGCCGACCCCGAGGGGGGCCACGTGCAGGCTGGGCGCGGTGCGCGGCCCCTTGGCCAGCCACACCACCGAGGTGCGCTCGCGCAGGGCGGGCTCCACCGCCTCCAGGATGCGCTCGGCGGCGTCGTGCACCTCCTCCAGGGCGGCCAGGGCCCGGCGGCGGGAGGCCGTGCCCTCGGGGTCGTCCTCGCCCCCGGTCTTGACGCCCTTGACCGCGGTGAGGCACGCGTGCGCAGCGTCGCGCACCACCGCGACCGCTCCGGCCAGCCCCTCGTCGAGCTGGTCCAGGCGGCCCGGTTCGACGTCGGCGACCATCAGCCCGAGGCCGTCGGCGGCCTCCTCCAGGCGCTCGGTGGTGTCCGGCTCGACCAGCCGGGCGGCGCGCTTGGCGGCGGCGGTCACCGCCCGGTCCCCCAGCTGGGCGGCGGCGACCGAGGTCACCCGGTCGACCAGCTCGTGCGCCTCGTCGACGACGAGCACCGCGTGCTCGGGCAGGATGTGGCGGCCCTGCATGGCGTCGATGGCCAGCAGCGCGTGGTTGGTGACGACGACGTCGGCCGAGGCCGCGTCCTCGCGGGCGAGCTCGGCGAAGCACTCCTGGGAGAAGGGGCAGGCGGCGCCGATGCACTCGTTGCCCGAGACCGACACCTGCCGCCAGGCGAGGTCGCCCACGCCGGGGTCGAGGTCGTCGCGGTCGCCGGTGGCGGTCTCCTCCGCCCACTCGTGCAGGCGCTTGACCTGGCGGCCCACGGCCGAGAGCTGCCGGGGGTCGAACAGCTCGGCGCCCTCGTCGTCCGCGTCGTCCCCGGAGCCGTCGAGCTTGTGGCGGCACAGGTAGTTGCGGCGGCCCTTGAGGATGGCGAAGGTCGGCTCGCGGCCCAGGCTCGGGGCCAGGGCCGCCGCCAGGCGGGGCAGGTCGCGCTCGATGAGCTGGCGCTGCAGGGCGAGGGTGGCGGTGGAGACCACCACCGTGGTGTCCTCGGCGACGGCGTGCCGGATCGCGGGGACGAGGTAGCCCAGCGACTTTCCGGTGCCCGTGCCCGCCTGGACGACCAGGTGCTCGCCGTCGCCGATGGAGGAGGCGACCGCGCGGGCCATGCGGGCCTGGCCCTCGCGGTGGGAGCCGCCGAGGGCGTCGACGGCGGCCTGGAGCAGGGTCGGGACGTCGGGGAGTTCTGGCACGCATGCGACAGTACCGCGCCCCGGTGACGCCCGGGGCCGCAGTCGCGGACCGGTGGACGGCGGCTCGCGTGAGGCCCCCGGCCGCCCCCTCAGGCCTGCTCGACCGTGGTCTCCAGGTCCTCGTGCAGGAAGCAGAAGTGGTCGCGGATGTCGTGGCCGTCCTTGAGCGCCACCGTGTAGCTCCACGCGGCGTCGGCCACCTCCCCGGCGTCGGTGCGCAGGTTCCAGTAGCGCGCCTGGCCCTTGTAGGGGCAGTGGGTGGTGGTCTCGCTCGGCACCAGCAGGTCCCGGCGCACGTCGTCCGGCGGGATGTAGTAGCGGTTCGGCAGGCCGGTCTCGGAGACGATCTTGGGCTTGCCCGTGAGCGCCACCACCTGGTCGCCGTAGCGGACCCGCACCAGGGTCGACGACATGCGGGCGTCGACGCGGTGGAAGGGGTCGCGCAGGTGGCCGTGGACCTCCTCCTCTTCGTCCATCCAGGAGTCGGCCGCCTCCCAGTACATGGCGCTGAGTCCGCGCAGCCACCGCGCACCGGGCAGCGGCTCCGGGTAGGACCACACGGCGTCCCGCACCGTGCGGTCCCCCGCCTTCAGGTGCCAGTAGGAGGCGTCCCCCTTGAACGGGCAGTGGGTGGTGGTCTCGCTCGGCGTCAGGCGCGCGGCCGGTATGTCCTCGGTCGGCACGTAGAACTGCGGGAGCAGGCCGGTCTCGTGGACGAGGTAGCCGCGCCCGGAGTCCAGGACCGTGCCGCCCCCGAGCCGCGCCCGCACCCTGCGCGGGAACGGCTGCATGAAGAGCGCGTGGTGCGGCGACTCGATCGTGTAGTTGACGGTGTCCGGCGGGTGCTTGCTGAGCGGCCCACCGCCGAGGGTCAGGGACATCGCGGTCTCCTCCCGGTGACTCGACCATCGGCGGTGGTTATGCCCAGGTCGGAGCGGGTTCTACCGGACGCCCGATTCGGCGGCGGCGCGCGCGGCGAGCCGCGCGGCGTCGCGTTCGGGACGGGTGAAGGCGATCGCGACCGCGCCGCACACCAGGGTGAGGGCGCCCCAGAAGAGCAGGCCGTTGTCGAGCCCGGCGGCCTCGGTGGCACCGGCGTCGGCGAACAGGCCGGTGACGAAGGGGCCGATGACCCCGGCGAGGCCGTAGAGGGCGGCGTAGGTGCCCAGGACCCCGGCGCGGTGGCGGGTCGGGGTGATCTGCCCGATGACCGTGCTGCCGATGGGGAAGGAGATGAGCACCAGGGCGGCGAGGAGCGAGACGGTGAGCTTCACCGGCAGGCCGGGCAGCAGCACGAACGCGATCATGCAGGCACCGGCGAAGAGGACGCACCCGCCGCCGAGGATGCCGCGGGCGACCCGGCCGGAGTGGCCGCGGGCCATCATCGTCTTGATGACGAAGGCCAGCGCGACGTAGACGCACAGCATGGTGAACAGCTGGCCGACGACGATGTAGAGACTGGTCTCGTGCTCGGTGAGGCCCAGGACGTTCTGGACGTAGAGCGGCATGAAGGCGAGCTTGACGGAGATCGACCAGTTCCCGGCGAAGGCCGCGAAGGAGACGGCGATGAAGGTGGGCGTGGTGACGATCCGCCAGAAGCCGGGATCGGGCCCGGATGCCGCGGGCGGAGCGGGGGCCGGGTCCGCACCGCCCCTCGGCCCCCTTCCCCGCGCGCTTCCCGCGGTCGCTCAGTGGGCCCTCTTTTCCGGCGAAGAGCCAGACCGCGCACCAGACGATGCTCGCCGCCCCGGAGACGATGAAGGCCATGCGCCAGCCGTGGTCGACGATCAGCCAGGTGAGCACCGGGGCGCCGACCATGACGCCGAGCGAGCCCCCGGCCGACAGCAGCGAGCTGGCCAGGCTGCGGCCGCTCTCCTTGAGCCAGGTGGAGGAAGCTCCGCACCCCTTCTGCCAGCGCTGTCGGGCGCCGGGCGCGCGGGTGGTCGCCGTTGATGGCGGCGACGGCCAGAGCGGGGCGGCTCCCCGGCCCTGCCTGCCGTCCGGCGGGTTCCTCGTGGCCCGGGA
>NZ_ANBH01000317.1 GCF_000341185.1 Nocardiopsis chromatogenes YIM 90109 | reverse complement strand
GGTCGCCCGCGCTCGTGGCGGCCGCCGGGCCGGCGCGCAGGCACCGGGGGCGCCCCTCCGGGGCGCATACCGGGCATAGCAGGCATAGTGGGCGCGCGGGGAGAGGGTCGGTGATCCTGTGCGGTGGAATCGCCACCCGATCGCCCTGGAAGCAGTGATTCCACGACACAGGATGCCGCCGGGGTGTGCGTGCGGGGTCCGGAAGGCGGGTTCCGGTCCTGCCGGTACCGGCCCGGTGTCCACTTCGCCCGGTTCCCCGGCCGCCGGGGCCACTCCCGCGCCCTGTTCGACGTCCGAGGCGGCCCGGCGGGCGGTGCGGGTGTGCGTTCATCGCGATACCTGAACGGGATCCGGTGCTCGGAGGGCCTTAAACGGCACACCGGGGCCGTTTGCCGGGCCTGGTGTCACTGTTTGTAGCCGATATCGGTCGCGTGCGGGCCCGGGGAGCCCGCCGGAAGGGTCTGGGCGCCCCCGCGCCCGCCCCCCACGCCCGAGCCGAACACCCCAATCGGGCAGGAATAGGGCATTCCGCTTCCAGAACCTGTTCTGGTATCGCGGTGTTCGTCGCCCGGGGGCGTTCGCGGGTGTCGCTGGGCGTGCATCCCGCCCCCGCCCGCACCTAACGCGGAGTATCCGCCCAGGTCACAGGACTAGCGGGGTTCACCGTGCAGGCCCGGCGGCCGCCACGGATGCAGAAGAGCGCGAACCCCGGCGCCGCGCCGCCCTCCCGGACCGAGAGGAACCGGCAGGAGGGGCCGGGGAGGTGCCCCGCTTGTGCCGTCGCCGCCCTCTCCAGCGACCACGCACCCGCGCTGCGCCCGACAGCGCTAACGCACGGGTCGCTGACCTGCGTCGTCGCCGCCTCCCACCCTCACTCCCTGGCGGCCCGCCGCCCGGTCGGGGTCCTTGAGCGGGGGACCTACTGTGCCGCCGCCTTCCCGGGCCCCGAGGAACCCGCCATCCGGCAGGCAGGATCAGAGCCGCCCACTCCCGCCGTCGCCGCCATCAACGGCGACCACCCACACGCCCAGCGGCCGACCGCGCTGCCGAAGGGCCCGCCGACCTTGCCTCGTCGCCGCATTCCGCCCCACGCTCCGGCGGCCCGGCGGACGGCCGGGGCCGGGGAGCGGAGCACCAGCCGAGCCGCCGCCCCCTGCCCAGACCACGAGAGACCCGCCACCCGGCGATCTGCGCCCGGGAAGCGCCCCGCTCTCGCCGTCGCTGCCCTCTCCCTCACACCCCGGCACCCCCCCGGCAAGCAGCCCTAAGCGGGGCACCACCTGGCCCCGTCGCCGCCCATCACAGCGACCATCTGCACGCCCGGCGGCCGACAACGCTGCAGGCGGGGCCGCTGACCTGTCCTCGTTGCCGCCTTGTCCCTTGCGCTCCGGTGGCCTGCCGCCCGGCCGGGGGCCGTGAGCGGGGCACTTGCCGTGCCGTCGCTGCCGAACCACGGCGACCATCCGCACGCCTGGTGGTCGACGGTGCTGCCGGGAGGGCTGCCGACGTTCCTCGTCGCCGTCTTTAGCCTGGGACTCCCGGCGGGCCGACGGTCGGGTGGAGCCGCCTGGGGAAGTACGCGCCCAGGTCCTCCGGCCTCAGTGCTCGGCTTCGGCGGACCTTCTCGTGCGGCCCAGGTACAGGGCGGCGCCGCCTCCGGCCAGTGACAGGCCTCCGGCGGCCACCATGCCCAGGATCGCCGTCCCGGTCACCGGCAGCCCGCCTCGGGGCTCGCTCCCCTGTGGGTCGATGGTCACGTCGTCGCGGCCGGGCGTTCCCCGGGAACCGGCGTCGGGAGTCCTGGTCGGATCCGGGGAGGGGTCACCGCCGGTGTCCCCCTGCCCGTCCCCGTCTCCGTTGCCGGGGCCGGAGCCGGGGGAGCCGTTCTGCGATCCGTCCGGGGAGCCCCCGGCGCCGCCGTTCCCGCCGCGATCGCCGTCCTCGCCCTGGTCTCCGTCGCCGGGGTCCGCACCGTTCCCGCCCTGGCGGCCGTCGTCGCCGCCCTGGCCGTTCTCGCCCTCGCGGCCGTCCTGACCACCCTGACCGTCCTGACCACCCTGGCCGTTCTGGCCGCCCTCGCCGCTCCGGCCGTCCGATCCACCGTCGCCCCCGTCCGAGCCGCCGCCCGGGTTCGGCGGGACGCCGGGCGAGAGGTCGTCGTCGGGCTCGGGGGCCTCCTCCTGTTGCGGCTCCGGACCGCCCTGGACGGCGCGTTCGCTGTGCACGCTGGTGCCCGCCAGCTCCAGCCGGTAGGTCCGCAGCTCGGGCTCCTCCCCCTCCTCCGCCGGTGAGGTGACGTCGAACTCCATGTCCAGACCGGCCGAAGCGGTCGTCGCCCCCGGCTGCCCGTCCGGCAGCTCGGTCACCGCCGCGCGCGCCGTGAAGTCGACCTCCACGGGCCCGTTCGGCCCCGAGGCCGTGAACGTGCGCTCGTAGGTCCCGGCGCCGATCTCCACCTCGTGGCCGAGCACGTGCAGGTCCTGCACTTCCAGCCGGGCCGTCGCCCCGCGCTCACGGGTCCACTCGGCCTGCGACTCGACCTTGCCGACGACCACGAGGTCGTCTGCGCCGAAGACGGCCGCCAGGTCCTCGTCCTCCGCCCGCGTGTGCGCGCCGCCGACCAGGGCGCCCCCTCCCGCGGAGCCCGCCTCGCCGGTGCCGTCCCGCACCAGCACGCACGACGGGGAGAAGTGCACGCCGGACACCGCCGCCTCGGCGGCGAGCGTGTCGTGCCCCGCGGTCACCCTGCTGATGCCCGCCTCCGGCGCTTCGGGAAAGTGCTGCTCCCCCGCCACGCCGCCCGGCCCGTCCGACCGCTCGGACTCTTCGGGCGGGGCCCAGCGGGCGGTGGCCGGGCCTTCGGAGCGGTCGCTGTTGAGGTCGCCGACGACGCCCGTGCCGCACCATTCGACGGCGGCGATACGCGCGCCCGCGAAGTGCTCGCCTCCGGTCCCGGGGGCGNGGGGCCGCCCGCCAGCAGGGCCCCGGTCGCGATGAGTGTTCGTGCAGTGAGGCGGGACCGGGCGGGGGGATTCGGTGTCACGGTCTTCCTCTGCTCAATGGGTGACGTCAACGAAACTACATTCCGATCGACGCCCTCAGTAGGCCCCTGTCCGCGGCGCCGCCGGCGCTCAGGGGCCGGGGCGGCGGCCCCTCGGCTCGTGATCCGCCCTCACCTCCGGTTTCCCCGAAGACGTGGCACGCATCACAGCATCGGGCGGCAGACCGCTGAGCGGTCCGATACCGGCCACCGTGGGCGTGAGGCGTGTGACGGCCGGGACGGCAGTGAAAAGGGGCCGGTGGGTGCGGACGGCCCGGAAAACACGGAAGGCCCGGACGTACCGTCCGGGCCTTCCGCCTTCTGTGGAGCTATGGGGATTCGAACCCCAGACCTCCTCCATGCCATGGAGGCGCGCTACCAACTGCGCCATAGCCCCGTGTGCCGTGCGGCAACGCCTTGATACTACCGGATTCCCGGGAGTGGGGTGACCGCTGACGCCGCCCCCTGCGCTCCGACCCCGTGCCCCTGTGCCGCACAGCGCCCAGAGGCGCCGAGTGAGCAGAACGTCGCGGTGGTCGGCCGCGGGGAGGGCCGGGCGGATGCGTCGCCCGCTCGGGCGCTCCGACGCGCAGGCCCCTGGCCCCCAACGCCTCGACGGTGGTGTGCATGCGTTCGGCCGCGTTCAGGATGAGCGGAGAGAACGCGTTGGCCACCGTACCCCCGTGCGCACAGGCCCGGGCCCGGGACCGGCTCGCCACCTCGCCGAGCTCCCTGAGGCACCCCGTGTCGCCGACCGGTTCCGCGGACCCGATGCGGCCCGCCCTTCCCGCGGTCCCCGGCACCACCCTTGACGCGCCGTGCCCCGCCGAGCAAAATCATATATGATTTCATCGATGATATGAGGTGACCCTGGTGAGCAACGACCCGGTCTCCGGACTCCTCGGCCACCGGCCGGGCAAGGTGATCGCCGTCCATCTCAGTTACGCCTCGCGGGCCGAGCAGCGCGGTCGAGCGCCCGCACACCCGTCGTACTTCCTCAAGACCGGCTCGTCGGTCACCGGGCCGGGCACGGTCACCCGGCCCGAGGGCACCGAACTCCTGGGGTTCGAGGGCGAGATCGCGCTGGTCGTCGGAACGGCCGCGCGCAATGTGTCCCCGGACGAGGCGTGGGCGCACGTCGGCTGGGTCACCGCTGCCGACGATCTCGGGCTGTACGACCTGCGCTACGCCGACCGGGGCTCCAACGTGCGCTCGAAGGGCGGCGACGGCTTCACCCCCCTCGGCCCGGCCCTGATCCCGGCCGAGCGGCTCGATCCGGAGCGGATCGGCATCCGCACGTGGCTGGACGGGGAGCTCGTCCAGGACGACAGCAGCGCCGGCCTGATCTTCCCGTTCGGGCTGATGCTGGCCGACCTGTCCCGCGTGATGACGCTCGAACCGGGCGACGTCGTCCTCACCGGAACGCCCGCGGGTGCCTCGGTCGCCCAGCCGGGGCAGCGGGTGGAGGTGGAGGTGTTCTCCCTCGACGCCCCCGCGCTCACGTCGGGCCGCCTGGCCACCGATGTGAGCGCGGGCCCGGCGCTGGCCCCGTGGGGCAGCCCGCCCGAGGCGGACGAGGCACAGCGCGCCGCCGCGTGGGGCCGCCCACCGGAACCGGTGCTCACCGCGGAGGTCCGGGAGCGCCTGGAGGCGGTGGCGGTGGCGACGCTCTCGGTCCAACTGCGCAGGCAGGGGCTGGACGAGGCCGCCATCGACGGGGTCCGGCCGCTGGTCCCGGGCCGACGCCTGGTCGGCCGGGCGCGGACGCTGCGGTTCGTGCCGTACCGCCAGGACCTGTTCGCCGAGCGGGGCGGCGGCTTCAACGCGCAGAAGCGGCTGTTCGACACCATCGGCCCGGGCGAGGTCCTGGTCATGGAGGCGCGGGGCGACGCGAGCGCGGGCACGCTCGGCGACATCCTCGCGCTGCGCGCCCAGGTCCGCAGCGCCGCGGGCGTGGTGACCGACGGCGCGGTCCGCGACGCCGCCGCCGTCGCCGCCACCGGCCTGCCGGTCTTCTGCGCCGGGCACCATCCGGCGGTGCTCGGCCGCAGGCACGTGCCGTGGGAGACGGACACGACGATCGCGTGCGGCGGGGCCACCGTCCAGCCGGGCGACGTCATCGTGGCCGACGACGACGGCGCGCTCGTCATCCCGCCCGGTCTCGTGCACGAGGTGCTGGAGGCGGCCGAGGCCCAGGAGAGGGAAGAGGAGTTCATCGCCGAGATGGTCCGTCAAGGCGAGCCCGTGAACGGCCTGTACCCGCTGAACGCGCAGTGGCGGCAGCGGTACGAGGCGCAGGACTGAGAGAGGAGGACCGATGCGATTCCGATCCGACCCCTCCCGCATGAGGGGCGCGATGGCACCGCTGTTCACCCCCTTCACCGACGAGGGGGCCGTGGACCACGAGTCGCTGCGGGCGATGGTGCGCTGGCAGCTCGCCAACGGTTCGCGGGGCATCTCGATCGGCGGGTCGACCGGGGAGCCGTCGGCGCAGACGCCGGACGAGCGCGCCGAGGCGATCCGGCTCGTCGCCGCTGAGGTCGGCGACGAGGTCCCGTTCCTGCCCGGAACGGGGTCGGCGAAGCTCGACGAGACGCTGGAGCTCACGGGCATCGCCGCCGACGCGGGTGCGGACGCCGTGCTGGTCGTCACGCCGTACTACGCGCGCCCCACGCAGGGGGCGCTCTACACGTGGTACTCCACGGTCGCCCGCGAGTTCCCGGACCTGCCGATCGTCGCCTACAACGTGCCGGTGCGCACCGCGGTCGAGCTGGCACCGGAGACGTTCGCCCGGCTGTACCGCGACCACGACAACATCGTGGGCATCAAGGAGACCACCAAGGACTTCGAGCACTTCTCCCGTGTCATGCACGCCTGCGGGCGGGACGTCCTGATGTGGTCGGGCATCGAGCTGCTGTGNCGTCTGCCCCTGCCGCTGATCGCGCTCGGCGGCATCGGCTTCATCTCCGCCCTGTCCAACATCGCACCGGCCGCCGTCGCCCAGACCTACGACGCCGCCGTCGCCGGTGACTGGGACCGGGCCCGCGAGCTGCACTACGGCGTGCATCCGCTGGTCGACCTGCTGTTCACCGAGACCAACCCGGCTCCGGCGAAGTGGCTGATGGCCCGTCGGGGCCTGATCCGCTCCGATCACGTCCGCCCGCCGCTGACCCCGCTGTCCGAGCAGGGCCGGGACACGGTGCGCGCGCTGGCCGCCGAGGCCGAGCACCACCTCACTCCCGTCCCGTCGAGGAGCCTCACATGAACATCCCCGACCCGATTGGGCACCACATCGGAGGCGCGTCCACCGGCTCCGCCGACGGCGCCACGTTCGACGTGCTCGCGCCCGCCGCCAACGAGGTCTACACCCGGGCCGCCGCCGGAGGGAAGGAGGACATCGACGCCGCCGTGGCGGCCGCCCGCCGCGCCTTCACGGACGGGCCCTGGCCGCGGATGAGGAACCGCGAACGCGCCCGGATCCTCAACCGGGTCGCCGACGCCGTCGAGTCGATCGACGACGAGCTGGCCGCCATGGAGTCCTTCGACACCGGTCTGCCGATCACCCAGGCGAAGGGCCAGGCCCGCCGCGCCGCGGAGAACTTCCGGTTCTTCGCCGACCTGGTCGTGGCCCGGGCCGACGACGCCTACAAGGTGCCGGGCATGCAGATCAACTATGTCAACCGCAAGCCGGTCGGTGTGGCGGGGCTGATCACGCCGTGGAACACGCCGTTCATGCTGGAGTCGTGGAAACTCGCCCCCGCACTCGCCGGGGGCTGCACGGTCGTGCTCAAGCCCGCGGAGTTCACGCCGCTCTCGGCGTCCCTGTGGGCCCAGGTGTTCGCGGAGGCCGGGCTGCCTGAGGGGGTGTTCAACCTGGTCAACGGCATCGGCGAGGTCGCCGGGGAGGCGCTGGTCACGCACCCCGACGTCGATCTGATCTCCTTCACCGGCGAGACCGGGACCGGGCGGCGGATCTTCGCGAACGCCTCCGAGCGGCTCAAGGGGCTGTCGATGGAGCTCGGCGGCAAGTCCCCCGCGCTCGTCTTCGCCGACGCCGACCTGGAGGCCGCGCTCGACTCGACCCTGTTCGGCGTGTTCTCCCTCAATGGCGAGCGCTGCACCGCCTCCTCCCGCATCCTCGTCGAGCGGTCCGTCTACGACGGGTTCCTGGCCCGCTTCGCCGAGCGCGCGGCCGCGATCAAGGTCGGCCCCCCGGACGACCCGGCGACCGAGGTGGGCGCCCTCGTGCACCCGGAGCACTACGAGCGCGTGCTGGGCTACGTCGAGATCGGTACGGGCGAGGCCAGGCTCGTCGCCGGGGGCGGGCGGCCGGAGCACCTGCCCGACGGCAACTACCTCTCCCCCACCGTGTTCGCCGACGTGCCCCGCACGGCGCGGATCTTCCAGGAGGAGATCTTCGGCCCCGTCGTCGCCGTCACCCCGTTCGACACCGACGACGAGGCGGTCGACCTCGCTAACGACGTCCAGTACGGGCTCGCCGGGTACGTGTGGACGAACGACCTGCGGCGGGCGCACCGGGTGGCCGACCGGATCGAGGCGGGCATGGTGTGGATCAACTCCCACAACGTCCGCGACCTGCGCTCGCCGTTCGGCGGGGTGAAGGCCTCCGGCCTCGGCCAGGAGGGCGGCCACCGCTCCTTGGACTTCTACACCGAGCAGCAGGCCGTCCACGTCACACTCGGCGACGTGCACACCGCACGCTTCGGCGCCGGGGGCTACAACGACCAGGACCCGTTCTTCTCGGGAGCAGGGAGTACCCGATGACCGCCACGCCGCCCGACATCGTGCGCTCGGCCTACCTCGAACTCGTGGTCAGCGACCTCGCGGCGTCCCGCGAATTCTATGTGGACGTTCTCGGACTCGTCGTGACCGAGGAGAACGACCGGGAGGTCCACCTGCGCGCGCTGGAGGAGTTCATCCACCACAACCTGGTCCTGCGCGAGGGCCCGGTGCCCGCTGTCGCCGCGTTCGGGTTCCGCGTGCGCAGCCCCGGCGAACTGGACGCGGCCGAGGCCCACTACCGGGCGCTGGGCTGCGACGTCCGGCGCGAGCCCGCGGGGTTCCGCACCGGGGTCGATGAGGTCGTGCGGGTGCTCGACCCGCTCGGCTTCCCGTACGAGTTCTTCTACGGCGTCGCACACGCGCCGCGCCTCACGTGGCGCTCCGACCTGTACGGCGCGGGCGCGATCGTCCGGCTCGACCACTTCAACCAGGTATGCCCCGACGTCGTGGCCGGTGCGGCCTACCTGGAGGAGCTCGGCTTCAGACGCACCGAGGACATCCGCGACGACGACGGTGTCACCTACGCCGCATGGTTCGCGCGCAAGGACACCGTCCACGACACCGCCCTCACCGGCGGCTCCGGACCCCGGATGCACCACATCGCCTTCGCCACACACGAGAAGCACAACATCCTGTATATCTGCGACAAGCTCGGTGCCCTGCGCCGTTCCGACGCCATCGAACGCGGTCCGGGCAGGCACGGCGTGTCCAACGCCTTCTACCTCTACCTGCGCGACCCCGACGGCCACCGCATCGAGATCTACACCCAGGACTACTACACCGGCGACCCCGACAACCCGGTCGTCACCTGGGACGTGCACGACAACCAGCGCCGCGACTGGTGGGGCCACGCCGTCGTGCCGAGCTGGTACACCGACGCGTCCGCCGTGCTCGACCTCGACGGGGCGCCCGTGCCGCTGCGCGAACGCGAACAGGCCTCGGAGATGGACGTGACCATCGGCGCCGACGGCTTCTCTTACACTCGCAAGGACGATACGGCCAGGGGTTTCAAGGTCGGCGAGCAGTTGTAGAGAGGACGTTCATGCCGGACACCGCCGCGGCCGGCGGCCGCGCGCCGTCGAAGTCGGAGACCGTGTACCGGCAGGTGCGCGAACGCATCCTGACCGGCCGCTACAGCGCGGGCCACCGGCTCGTCCTCGACCAGCTCGCCCGTGAGTTCACCGTCAGCCCGGTGCCGGTCCGCGAAGCCGTCCGGCGCCTCGAAGCCGAAGGGCTCGTGACGTTCACCCGCAACGTCGGTGCCGAGGTGACCGGCATCGACACCGCCGACTACACCGACACCATGCAGGTCCTCGCCTACCTGGAGGGCGCCGCCACCGCGCTGGCGGCGCCGCACCTGGACGAGGCCCGCCTCGACGAGGCCGCGGCGCTCAACGAGGAGATGCGCGCCCTGCACCGCACCGACTTCAACCCCGTGCGGTTCACCGAGCTCAACGAGCGGTTCCACCAGCTGCTCTGTGCTCCGTGCCCCAACCGCCACCTGCTCGACCTGCTCGACCGCGAATGGCAGCGCATGTCGCTCATCCGCCGCTCCAGCTTCTCCTTCGTGCCCGCCCGGCCCGCCGTCTCGGTCGACGAGCACGAGCACCTTCTCGACCTGCTGCGCCGCGGGGCGCCAGAGGAGGAGGTCGAACGGGCCACCCGCACGCACACCCTCCGCACCCTGGAGGCCTACCTCGACGCGGGCCGGCCGTCGTGAGCGCCCTGCGGGGCGCCCTACGGAGCGCTCAGTCGTGGCGGCAGCCGGTGTCCATGTACGCCGCGAGGCCGCCCGCCGCCGCCGCGGACGAGGGGGTCGCGGCGGGCGTGTCGTCCGCCGCGTCGTAGACGACCTCGCCGCCGACGACGGTCATGGCGATCGGCAGGTCCACGATCTCCTCGGGCGCCGTATCGGCCAGGTCCCCGTCGAACACGGCGAGGTCGGCGGCCATGCCCGGCGCGAGCGTGCCCTTCCAGCGCTCGGCGCGGTCCTGCCATGCGCCCGCGGTCGTGTAGCTGGCCAGGGCCTCCTCCAGGCCGATGACCTCCTCGGCGCCGAACACCTCGCCGGTCTCCAGGCTCTTGCGCGTCAGCGCGGCCGTCAGCCCCGCGCGGAAGTCCGGCATGCCCACCACGGGCGCGTCGGAGGAACTGGCGACCGAGACGCCCAGATCGAGCGCGGTGCGGTAGGGCCACTGGTAGTCGGTGCGCTCGCGGCCGAGGATGTCGACCAGCTGGTGCGAGAGGGAGCGCTTGATCTGGGGGTTGAAGCTCACCGGGAAGCCGAGCGCGGCCATGCGCCGCAGGTCCGCGGGCGTCGTCAGGTCGCCGTGGATGACGTAGTGGCGCAGCCCCGCGCCGCCGAACCGCTCGACGGCGGCCTCGTAGGCGTCCACGACCGCGTTGGCGGTCAGGTCGCCGGTCGCGTGGGTCCCCACCTGGAAGCCCAGCTCGTGCGCGGTCATGACCCAGTCGTTCAGCAGGGCGAGCTGCTCTTCCTCCGAGCCTCCGGGCAGCGTGAGCCCGCCGTTGCCGCCGCCGATGTAGGGCTCGGAGACCCAGGCGGTCCGGGCCTGGGTCGGCACCCCGTCGGCGAAGATCTTCACCTGGTTCACGTTCAGCCATGCGGGTTCGGTCCCGATCCGCCCGGCCTCCAGCAGCGTTTCACGCAGGTCGTCGGTGCCGGAGGCGGCGACCATGATCGTGCAGCGCTGGCGGATGTCGCCCGACCGCAGCATGTCGTCGTACCGGCGGACCGATTCGAGGTCGATGCCGGCGTCCGTCACCGAGGTGATGCCGTGCCGGTGCATGATGTCCACGGCCGCGCGCAGGCCCTGCCGCTTCTCCTCCTCGGTGAAGTCCGGCATGACCTCGTCCACCAGTCCGGCCGCCCCTTCCAGCAGCAGCCCGGTCGGTTCACCGTCGCCGTCCTTGACGATCTCGCCGCCGGGCGGCGGCTCGGTGTCCCGGGTGATTCCGGCGATCTCCAGTGCCTTGGAGTTCACCCAGAGGGCGTGAGCGGACCATTCGCGCAGTGCGGCCGGGTTGTCCGCGGACACCTCGTCGAGGTCGTGCCGGGTCGGGTACCGGCCTTCGGCCAGGTACCCCTGGTCCCAGCCGAAGCCGCGGATCCACTCCCCCGGCGCCTTGTCCCGGACCGCCTCGGCGACGAGGTCGCGGATCTCGGCGATGGAGGCGACCGCGTCCCGGCCGAGGTCCAGCGTCAGCGGAGGCCGTCCCGTACCGAGGCCCATCGGGTGGAAGTGCCCGTCGTTGACCCCGGGGATGACGGTCCGGCCGTGGAGGTCGACCGCCTCGGTCCGCGCGTTCGTGAGGCGCCGCAGCTCGCGGGTGGTGCCCACGGCCAGAACCACGCCGTCCTTGATGGCGACGGCCTCGGCGGGGGCGGATTCCCCGTCCATGGTCAGCACCTTGCCGTCGTACAGCACCAGGTCCGCACCGCCCCGCCCGGCACCGCCGCCCTTTCCGGTCCGGGCCGCCGCCTCGGCGGCGCCCCCGATCGCACCGAGCGCGACCCCTGCGCCCGCGGCCTGCAGGAACCTCCGCCGCCGTAGCGGCCTCCGCTGATCCGTCATGTCCGGCCTCCTCTGGTTCGCCGTCGCACCGACGCCGTAGCCCGGCATCGTCCGCGCCGCGGGCGCCCCCGTCTTGCGCAAGAGCGCGGCGGGCTTGTCGTCGGGCGCTTTCGGGGCGCCGCTCCGCCGGTGTGCCGTCAGAGACAAGCCCCGTGCGCCGGTGTCCTAGGAGCTCACGGCGGCGCTCCCTAGGGTCCTGGGAATCGGCCCCCACCACCCGACGAAGAGGAGTGCAGATGAGCGAATCGTTCATCCCGGTCGGTGCCCTCGGCGAGGGGTTCGCACCTGCTGCGGACCTCCTCGGTGAGACGGCCGACCTCAGCGGGCGGACGCTGACGCTGAACCTCGACGCGCCGTCGGCGCCGACGACGCTGCGGATCGCCGAGCGCACCGCGTCCTGGGGCGACCACACCGACGTCCCCGTCCGGGTCACCTCGATCCGGTCCGGCGTCTACATGATCGACGGCGTCGCGGACGGGGTCTCCACGACCTTCGTCGCCGACGTCGAGACCGGGGCCGTCACCCTGGTCGAAGGCCGGCTCCCGGGCGCCGAGGCCAGGGCGGAGTCCGCCTACACCCGGGTCCGGCGGGGCGACGAGCCGACCGGTGTCACCGCGCGCATCGTNCGTCCCCGGCGGCATCGGCGGCCCGCCGGCCGCCCGGCACGCACCGACGACCGCGCTGGTCGGACTGCGCAACCGGTACACCTACTCGCCGAGCGAGGTGTACGAGCACGTCTACCTCACCCCGGACCTGTACACCTGGCACTGCCTGCAGGGGGTCGAGCAGGGCCTCGCCGACACCGACCGGTGCCACCACATCGCCGTCAGGGACCGGCTGACCCTCTTCGTCTGGCGGGAGAAGATCGTCCCGACGCTCGGGCTCCTGCTCATCGACCTCGACCGCATGCGCACCGACGGAAAGATCTTCGGCAACGAAGGGTTCGACCCCGGCTCCGTCGTGAACTTCCCCGTCGGAGCACAGGCCGAGATCCTCAGCGCCGCCACGGCCTGACCCCCAGCGTCCTATCGGCAAAGGAGCGGACCTTTGTCCACCCCACCGGAAACCCGGCTCAAGGGGCACCTCGGCGTCCCGGGGGTCGTGTTCCTCGTCCTGGCCGCGGTCGCCCCCCTGACCGGCATCATCGTCATCGGCGGCATCGGCATCGCCGTCGGAACCGGCGGCGGGACGCCGATGATGTTCCTCCTCGCCACCGCCGTCTTCCTGCTCTTCGCCGTCGGGTACGCCCAGATGTCCAAGCGCCTGGTGAACGCCGGGGGGTTCTACGCCTTCGTGGTGCGCGGCCTCGGCCGGACGGCGGGCCTGGTCGCCGCCTTCGTGGCCCTGGTCGGCTACAACTGCTTCGTCGCCGGGGCGGTCGGCACGAGCGGCTTCTTCACCTCGATCGTCGTCGCCGACGTCTTCGGCCTGGACCTGCCGTGGTGGCTCTGGAGCCTGGCCTCGGCCGCGGCCGCGTGGCTGCTGACGCGCAGCGGCATCGACGTCTCGGCGAAGGTGCTCGGGGTCGCGCTCGTCCTCGAGGTCGCGATCCTCGTCGTCCTCGACATCGCCATCCTCCTCACCACGGGCTACTCGTTCGAGCCGTTCCTGCCCGAGGTGTTCCTGACGGGGTCGGTGGGGCTCGGGCTGCTCTTCGCCGCCAACGCGTTCGTCGGCTTCGAGGCGACCGGGCTGTTCAGCGAGGAGGCGCGCGACCCCAGGCGCACCATCCCGCGCGCCACCTACGTGGCGATCCTCTTCATCGGCGTCTTCGCCGCCGTCACCACCTGGGCGATCGTCTCCGCACTCGGGGTGCGCGAGGCCGGCGGCACCGCGCGCGAACACCTCGCGGCGGGCGACCTGGTCTTCACCGTCTCCCGGCAGTACCTCGGCGGCGGCCTGACCGACGCGATGCAGCTGCTGCTCGTGGTCAGCCTGTTCGCGGCGCTGCTCGCGCTGCACAACTCCGCGACCCGCTACCTGTACGCGCTCGGCCGGGTCGGCGTCCTGCCCCGGCGGCTGGCGCACACCCGCCGCGCGAACGGGGCGCCCGTCGTCGCCTCCTCCGCCCAGCTCGTCTTCGCGACGCTCGTCGCGATGGCCTACGCCGTCGCCGGGGTCGACCCGATCGCCAACCTCGTCGCGGCCTTCACCGGTATCGGCACACTCGGCATCGTCGCGCTCCAGGCGATCGCCGCGACCGCCATCGTGGTGCACTTCCGGCGGGTCCGGGACCCGCGCCTGCTCTCGACGCTCGCCCTGCCGCTCCTCGGCGGACTGGGGCTGTGGACCGTCACGGCGCTGGCGTTCGGCAACTTCCCCGAGCTCGCGGGCAGCGACAGCCCGGTCATCGCCCTGCTCCCCTGGCTGCTGCCGGTCGCCATCGCCGCCGCCGTGGCCGTGGCCTCCTGGCTGCGCGCGTCGAGGCCGGACGTGTGGCGGTCCCTCGACCAGGACCTCGACCGCGTCTCCGACCAGCCCGCGACCACCGGGGGGACCCCGTGAGCACCTACCTTGTCACCGGCGGCGGCACGGGGATCGGCGCCGCCGTCGCCACCCGGCTGGCCGAGGACGGCGGCGACGTCGTCGTCTCCGGCCGGCGGCCCGAACCGCTCGAAGAGGTCGCGGCGGCGCACCCGCGCATCGCCGCGATGCCCGCCGACGCCGCGGACGGTGCCGCCATGCGGCGCGTCGTCGAGGAGATCGGCGAGCGCTACGGCGGCCTCGACGGCGTCGTCGCGAACGCGGGCGGGCACGGCTACGACACCGTCGGCGGTACCGGCGACGAGGCGTGGCGCTCAAGCCTGGACGCCAACCTGACGACGGCCTTCGTCACCGCCCGCGAGGCGCTCGGGGCGCTGGAGGGGTCGGGCGGGAGCATCGTGGTCGTCTCCTCGCTCGCGGCTCTGCGGGCGGGACCGGAGACGGCCGGGTACACGGTCGGCAAGCACGCGCTGCTCGGGCTGGTGCGGTCGCTCGCCCGCGACTACGGGCACCGCCTGCGGGCCAACGCCGTCTGCCCCGGCTGGGTCCGCACGCCGATGGCCGACCAGGAGATGCAGGTGCTCGTCGACGGCGGCGGCGCGGCCGACGTCGAATCCGCCTACGCCAGGGTGACGCGCGACGTGCCGCTCGGGCGGCCCGCCGCCCCGGAGGAGATCGCCGGTGTGGTGGCGTTCCTCCTCGGGCCCGACGCGACGTACGTCAACGGCGCGACCCTCGTGGTGGACGGCGGCGCGCACATCGTCGACGTGCCGACCCTGGCGTTCGGCTGATGGCCGCCCACGCCCCGGCCCCGGTCCACCGCCGAAAGGCAGGGAACACATGGTGACCACCCCTCCCCCGGACCTCGGGGGCCTCGTCGTCCTCGTCACGGGCGCCGCGAGCGGCATCGGCGCCGCGGTCGCCGCCGCGGCGGCGGACCGGGGCGCCACCCCCGTGCTGCTGGACCAGGACGGCGACGGTGCCCGAGAGCGGGCGGCCGCCCTCGGCACTCCCGGCCGGGCCCTGGCGTTCGCCGCGGACGTCACGGACGAGGAGTCGGTGCGCTCGGCCGTCGGGGCGACGCTCCACCGCCTCGGCCGCATCGACGCCGTCGTCACGTGCGCCGGGGTGTCCGGGCCCGTCGGCACCCGGCTGGAAGAGGTCTCCCTCGCCGAGTGGCAGCGGGTCCTCGCCGTGAACACCACCGGCGCGTTCCTGGTGCTGAAGCACACCCTCCCGGCCCAGCGCCGCTCCCCCCACGGCGCGGCGGTCCTGGTCGCGAGCGACTCGGCGCTCGTCGCCGCACCGGGGATGGTCCCGTACTGCGCCTCGAAGGCCGCCGTGGTGCAGTTGGCGCGGGCGCTGTCGGTGGAGACGGCGGGCGAGGTGCGCGTCAACGCCGTCTGCCCGTCCGTCGTCGACACCCCGATGAGCCGGGGCGACCTCGGGCGCCGTGACTTCGCGGACGCCGACTTCCCCGTCCACCGGCCCGAGGACGTCGCCGGGCACGTGCTGTTCCTCGCCTCCCCGCAGGCCGCGGGGATCCATGGAGCGGCCCTGACCATGGACTTCGGCTTCTCCGCGCGCTCGGCCTTCCCCGCGTGAGCCGGGCACGTCCGCGCCGGTCCCGTGCGCGCGCACATGCGCCCCCTGGGCGGACCGGAGCACCGATCACGAATCGTGAACGACACAGAGGTGAGGACATGGAGAACTACGAGGACCTGCTGGCCGCCGTGGTGGCGCCGGAGGGCGGTCGGCCGGTCACCGACCCCGCCACCGGCGAGGAGATCGGCCGCGCTCCGGAACACGGCACCGACGACCTGGAGCGGGCCGTGGCGGCCGCCCGGAAGGCCCAGCCCGCCTGGGAGGCGCTCGGCCACACCGAACGCTCCCGGCTGCTGAACGCCGCGGCCGACGCCGTCGACCGGTCCGCCGAAGCGCTCGCGCGCCTGATCTCCCGCGAGCAGGGCAAGCCGCTCAACGGCCCGGGCAGCCGCTTCGAGGCGGGCGGGGTCTCCGCGTGGCTCCGCGCCGCGGCCGCCACCCCGCTCGAACCCGAGCGGGTGCTCGACGACGAATCCGGCCAGGCGACGCTCCGCTACCGGGCCGTGGGCCTGGTGGGCGCAATCGGGCCCTGGAACTGGCCGGCGCTCATCGCCTCCTGGCAGTTCGGGCCCGCACTGCGGATGGGCAACACCGTGGTGATGAAGCCGTCCGAGGACACGCCGCTCTCGGTGCTCGCGCTGGCCGCGATCGTGAACCGGGTGCTCCCCGAGGGCGTACTGACGGTGCTGTCCGGGGACGGCGGCCTCGGGGCCGCGCTCGCGACGCACCCGGCGTTCGACAAGATCATGTTCACCGGTTCGACCCGCACGGGCAAGGCGATCGCCGCCGCCAGCGCGGACAACCTGCCGCGGCTCACGCTCGAACTCGGCGGCAACGACCCGGGCATCGTGCTTCCCGGTGCCGACCCGGCCGCCATCGCCGAGGACCTCTTCTGGGGCGCGTTCATCAATACGGGGCAGACGTGCGCGGCGCTCAAACGCCTGTACGTGCACCACACCCTCCACGACGACGTCGTCGACGCGCTGGCCGAGGTGGCCGCCCGGATGCCGATGGGGCCGGGGGTCAAGGAGGAGAGCATGCTCGGGCCGCTCACCACCGCCGCCCAGTTCCGGATCGTCGACGGCCTCGTCGAGCAGGCCAGGGCCGCGGGCGGGCGCGTGGTCACCGGGGGCGGCCCCGACCGCGGGGCGCCCGGCCACTTCTACCCCGCGACGCTGGTCACCGGCCTGCCCGCCGACGCGCCGCTCGTCGTGGAGGAGCAGTTCGGACCGGCGCTGCCGATCCTCGCGTACACGGACCTCGACGCGGTGGTCGACCAGGCCAACGCCCTGGACGTCGGGCTCGGCGCGTCGGTGTGGTCGAGCGACGCCGAGTGGGCCAAGCAGGTCGCGGCGCGCATCGAGGCCGGAACGGTCTGGATCAACAAGCACGGGACCCTGCACCCGATGGTGCCGTTCGGAGGGGTCAAGGGCTCCGGCTACGGCCTGGAGTTCGGCGTGGAAGGACTCAAGGCCGTCGGCGTGCCGCAGGTCATCGCGGCCTGACGCCGCTCGCGCCCGCGAGAGCACGCGGCCCCCGCGGCACCAGGTGCCGCGGGGGCCGGTCTCGTGGCAGGTCAGTGGCAGCACTCGCCGGTGGACCCACCCGTTCCGCCGTGCCCGCGGGAGGACCAATCCGGCAGGTCGAGGGCGGGGTTCGCGTCGAGGAAGCCGTGCGGCTTGAGCCAGAACCCGGAGTAGTCGACGGGCATCACCGGCCAGTCCTCGGGCCGGGGGATGTGGGTGGGCCCGAACGTGTGCCACAGGACGACATCGGTGTCGGTGAGCGCGCGGTCGGCCTGCACCCACCGGCCGATGCCGTCTCCCGCGTGCTGGTTCGGGAAGTCGCCCGCCGGGAAGCGTTCGGCCGGGTCGTATGCGGTCACCCACAGGTGGTGGCGGGCGAACTCGGCGCGGTCGCCCGCCGAGGAGCCCGGCTGGGCCATGAGCCGTGGGCCCGCCATCGGGGTGAGCTGGTACGCCGTCGGCCTGCCGACGGCGTTGCGCCGGTTCGCGCTGGTGACGTACCACCGGCGTCCGGCCTCGCTGTCGGCGTCTCGGACGGCCTCCGACTCGCGGGACAGCCGGACGCGCTCGTAGGTGAAGGCGTTCCCGTATGGGTTCCGCGGTCCGGTGGGGATCCCGACGAGGTTCTCCTCCTCGACCGAGTTCTCGGGCCCGTCGACGGACATGTCCAGGCGCGCGCAGAAGATGTGCTGGTGGACCGGACCGATGATGCCCGGGGCGATCTCGGGGGCGTGCGGATTCTCGGTCCCGGGCTCCGCGGCCCCGGCGAACACGATGCCGGTCGCCTTGGTCTCCATCTGGATCGAGCCGTCGAGGTAGAAGTACCAGAAGAAGCCGTAGTCGTAGTTGCCGATGGTGGCGAAGTAGGACAGCACGAGGCGGCGGGAGCGCCGCACCTGGGACGCCTCGCCCGGCTCGGTGTGCTTCCAGAGGATCCCGTAGTCCTCCTCGTGCATGCACACGGCGTGCGGGATGGGCATCGGGTCGCCGTTGTCGTCGGCCACCACGGCGTCGAAGTAGGTGATCTCACCGAGGCAGTCGCAGCCGAGCTTGAGCGAGTTGGCGTTCTTGCCGAGGGCGTACTCTCCGGCGTCGAAGTAGCTGATCCAATAGCGGGCGGCCGCCGTGTCACCGTACGGGACGACCATCTCGGGTACGGAGGCCCGGTAGACGACGGGCCGGTCCTCGTCTCCGTCGCGGAAGGTGATCTGGTTCAGGACCAGGCCCTCCTGTGCGTTGAAGCCGACCCTCAGGGACCAGTTCTCCCAGCGGACGAGGGTGCCGTCCACGGTGTAGGAGACGCCCTCGGGCTGGGTGATCTCCAGCGGCTTCAGCGTGGTGCGGGCGGGGCCGGTGTGCTCATAGTTCCAGTCGTCCAGCGGCACGGGGACGTCGCCCTCGTCCTCCAGGCGGGTCACCTTCCCGGCCGTCAGGTCCACGTGCGCGATCAGCCCTTCGACGGGGTGCGCCCACGGGTTGTCGCCCTCGTGGCGCCGGTGGAAGGTGAGCGACCGGATCATGCGCCGCCCCGTCTCCCCCTCCCGGGGGAAGTAGCCGGGCGCGAGCGGGGCGACGAACGTGTGGGTCGTGTCGGTGATACCGCGGCGCGCCATGGCCGCCTGCCAGCGGGGGTCCGCCTTGACGATCTCGGAGGCACGGCCGTACTCCTCCAGCAGGTACGGGGGCTGCCCGTACGGGTGCTCCCCCGTCGGCAGGTCCCGCCACGAGGTGATTGCGCCGCCGGTGACGGACACTTCGGCCTCGCCGACCTGCCCGGTGGCGGTGTCCAGGAGGGTGACCAGCACACTGCGGTCGAAGTCGTCCGCGCCGGGGGTATGGCTCAGAACGGTTCGCTTGTCCGGTTCGACCGGCAGCACGCGCGGAAACCGGGTCGCCGGGCCGACCTTGCCGTGGCGGACGAGGATCTCCCGGGCCGCGGAGATCTCATCGGCCGTCAGCATGTCGAGCGGGTGCGTCACACCGAAGGACGACGGCCGGGTGCCGCGCGGGGTGGTTTCCGTCGTCAACGATCCTCCTACGTACAGGGGTTCCAGCGGTCGCGGGTCGCGGATCAACGTAGCCGCCCGCGCGGGGCGCCACCGGCCCGCCCGCCCGATCGGCCGCGCATCGTCAAACGGTCTGCGCGCTCGGACAAGCGGCGCTGACGAACCTCTCGGAAATGTGGTAGAGACGACACCACGGATCGTATATGATTCTCGGCACCCGCCACCCGTCGGGGAAGGACGAGCGATGTCCGGTACCGCCAGCGCGAGCCACGCGATCGACATGCCGAACGCACCACTTGCCCTCGACGCCTGGAGATCCGCGGTCGCGCACGCCGTCGTGCCGCTCAGGATCGACGAGCTCGGCGGCGTCGCCTTCCACGGCCACATCGCCCAGACCGTGGTCGACAACGTCTCCTTGTTCGGGATCGCGGCGACGCCGCACGTCGTTCGGCGCACACCGGAGCTCATCTCGGAGGGCGACGACCAGTACTACAAGCTGAGCCTCCAGCTGGCGGGCCCCGCGGTCCTGGAGCAGGACGGCCGCTCCGTGGGACTGGGCCCCGGTGACCTGGCCATCTATGACACGCACCGGCCGTACACGCTGACCTTCCCAGAGCGGAGCCGGGCCATGGTCATCATGTTCCCGCACGAACTCGTGGACCTGCCGCGCGACGAGGTCGCCCGGCTCACCGCCACGCGGTTCCCCGGGGAGACCGGCCTGGGCCGGGTGATCAACCCGTTCTTCGTCGAACTGGGCAGGAACATGGACCAGCTGGCCGACAGCCATGCCTCACGGCTAGTCCATTCGGCCCTGGACCTGCTCGTCACCATGCTGTCGCAGGAGCTGCACCGCCGCCAGGGGCCCGCGACGCATCCGGCCCGGAGCCTGGCGCGGGAGGTGCGCGAGTACATCCTCCGCCACCTCGGCGAGCACGACCTCACACCGTCGTCCATCGCGCGGGCCCACTACATCTCGACCCGGCACCTGCACACGATCTTCTCGGCGGAGGGGCAGACGGTCTCGATGTGGATCCGCTCCCGGCGCCTGGAGCACATCCGCCGCGACCTCGCCGACCCGCTGTTCGCCGACCGCCCCGTCTCCTGGGTGGCGGGCCGCTGGGGCCTGCACGACGCCGCGCATTTCAGCCGGCTATTCAAGGCGGAATTCGGCGAGTCCCCCACCGCCTACCGGCAGCGGCTGGTCGGCGCCCCCGTCCGCCAGGCCGTCTGAGCCGATCGGGAGGCACCCAGGCCGTCGGCTGCGCGCAACGGTGCCCACTCGGCCACCACACCGGACGCCCTGCGCGGAGTACCCGCTCAGGGCCCAGAGAGTCAGGGGCTGGCAGAGTCACGGGCCGGAGAAGGAGGAGTGGGCACGGCCCCGGACGCGGCACCCCGGCCTACGCATGCCCTTGGAACGACGAAGAGGCCGCCCCCGCCTCACCGGCGCGAGCGACCTCGAAGAAAACGGTGCGCACAATGGCCCACCCGGTGGAGCTATGGGGATTCGAACCCCAGACCTCC
>NZ_ANBH01000316.1 GCF_000341185.1 Nocardiopsis chromatogenes YIM 90109 | reverse complement strand
GGCAGGGAGAGAACCCGCACCCCGATCCCCCGAAGCACCGCCTGAGGAATGGGAGAACGGGACACCCTCCCCTCGCCGCCCATTACAGCGACCATCTGCACGCCCGACGGCCAGCGACGGGCGGCGAGGGCTGTCGACCTTCGTCGCCGCCATCCGCCCCGCACTCGGACCGCCTGCCGCCCGGCCGGGGCCCGTGAGCGGGGCACCAGCCGAGCCGCCCCACCCGGACCGCGAGGGGGCCGGCACGCCGTTGCGCCCTGTGAGACCGAGAGCACCCCCCGTACTCCGGGCGGCGGTACCACGGGAAGGTGCGGAGTAGTATTTTTGTTCGGTAGTTAGCTGATGATGGGATCTTTCATCGTCATCCCCGCGCCCGCCGGCGGGGCCGCCCCCCGGTCCCTCCGACGAGAGCGGCGGACGCGGCGACCGTCTCCGGTCCCGCGTCGTGGCCGCCGCGCCCGTCAGCGCACAGGTCCACGTCGCAGATAGCAGGAGCCGCATGTCACCGCTGGCCACTCTGCGCCGGATGCACGCGATCGCCGGCGCCCCCCTTCTCACCGCCTCCTTCCTGGCCCGCCTCCCCGTGTCGATGGTGCTCATCGGCACCCTCACCCTCGTCACCGCCCGTACCGACAGCGTCGCCGCGGGCGGCCTGGTCTCCGGCGCCCTCGCCCTCGGCGAGGCGGTCGGCGGCCCGGTCATCGCCCGCTTCGCCGACCGCCGCGGCCAGCGCCCGGTGGTGCTGGCCGCCTCCCTCCTCGACGCCGCGCTCATCGCCGCCCTGGTCGCCGGGGTCACCGCCGACGCCCCGGTGCCGGTGCTCGCGGCGCTGGCCGCCGCGGCCGGGCTGTTCATGCCGCAGATCGGCCCGCTGGCCCGGTCCCGCTGGATCGCGCTGGCCGGGCGGCGCGGCCCCGACCGGGAACGCTCGGTCGCCGCCGCGCTGTCCGTCGAGGGCGTCCTCGACGAGACCGGGTTCGTCGTCGGCCCCGCCCTGGTCGGGGTGCTGGCCGTCGTCTTCGACCCGGTCGCCGCCGTCCTCGGCTCCGCCGTGCTCATCGGGGTGTTCGGGTCGGTGTTCGCCCTCCACCCCACCGCGCTGCCGGGCGCCCCCTCCGCCGCCTCCCGCGCCCCGCTGGCCCGCGCCGGGCTGCTGGTGCTCACCGCGCCCATGTTCTTCCAGGGCCTGTTCTTCGGCGCCACCTCCACCGGCGTCACCGCCTTCACCCAGGAGATGGGCCACGGCGACCTCGCCGGGCTGATGTACGCGGTGATGGGGGTCAGCAGCGCCGCGGCCGGGCTGATGATGGCCTCGGTCCCGGCGTCGGTGCGGCTGACCACCCGGCTGCGGGTGGCCGCGCTGGCCATGGCGGTCTTCTCCGCGGTGCTGCTGCTGGCACCGGGCCCACTCGCCCTGGCGGCGGCCATGCTGGCGCTGGGGTGCGGCATCGGCCCGCACATCGTGACCATCTTCGGGCTGGCCGAGCGGGCGGCCCCGGCGGCGCGCCTCGGCCAGGCGATGACCATCGTCGTGAGCTGCCTGATCGTGGGCCAGTCCCTGGGGTCCATGGCCGCCGGGGCACTCGCCGAGCGCTTCGGGTTCGGCGGTGCGTTCCTGCTCACCCTGGCCGCCGCCACGGGCGCGTTCCTCGTCGCCGCCTCGGCGGTGCGCTCGCGCTGGTACACCGCGGCCGAGACCGCCCCGGCGCCCGCCGCCGCCTGACCGACCGCGCACCGGCGGCCGTCCCCCATCGGGGGGGCGGCCGTCCGTCGTCGGGACCGCCGTCGGGCCCGTCGTGGGACACGCCCTCGGGCGCGCCGTACGGCGCCGCGGGGGCGCTGTGGAATACGCCCGATAAGGCCTGCGTTAAAGGGCCGTTAATGCAGTGCAGAGCACCCGGAAAAGGGGCGTAGGCTCGGAAAACGTGCTTACGCTGTTCCCACCCCGGAAACTACGGACGCCGGCCCGGCGAAAAGAGGTAACCGTGCCGCAGGTGACCGGGATCGCGCACATCACCCTCTCGGTGCGCGACCGCGACGAGAGCATCGAGTTCTACCGGTCCGTGCTCGGCTTCAAGGAGCACAAGAGCCGGGACGGCAAGAGGATGCTCCAGACCGAGTGCCGCCACCCGAGCGGTGTGGTCCTGTGCTTCACCCAGCACCGGGACTGTTTCAAGGCCCTGTTCGACCACCGCCGCGCCGGTGTCGACCACGTGGCCTTCCAGGTCGGCTCGGTGGCCGAGCTGGAGGCCTGGGAGGACCGCCTGCTCGACCTGGACATCGACCATTCGCCCGTGGTCCACAGCGACGGCGGGTCCATGCTGTCGTTCCACGACCCCGACGGCTTCCAGATCGAGCTGTTCGCCCCCGCCGAACTGGGCGACGACGAGGACTGAAGGCCGCCGTCCCGCCCGGCGACGGCGCCGGGCCCACGACCCCTGTCCCGTCCGGCCCGTCGGCCTCCCGGCGCCCTCGGGCCGCGGCTACTCCGGCGCGACGAGCTGCAGCCGCACGTCCCTGCTGCGCATGTCCTCCACGGCCGACCGGGGCAGCCGGTCGTCGCTGATGATGGCGTCGAACTGCTCCAGCCGCGCCACCCGGAAGGTGCCGAACTTCCCGTACTTGGTGCTGTCCACGGTCAGCACGCTCTTCGAGGCGATCCGCAGCAGCTGCTGCTTGGCCACCACCTTGGCCTCCGACGGCGTGGTCGAGCCCCGGTCCACGTCCCAGGAGCTGCTGGCGATGAACGCCAGGTCCACGTTGACGCGGCTGAGGAAGTCGGCCGTGAACTGCCCCACCGACGAGTGGTCGGTGTGCGAGACGACGCCGCCGGTGTGCACCAGTTCGATGTTGGGGTACTCCATCAGGTGCCCCACGACGTTGAAGTCGTTGGTGATCACCGTCAGGCCCGCCTTGTCCGTCAGCATCGGCACCATCTGCAGCGTGGTGGTGCCCGCGTCGAGGAAGACGGTGAAGTTCTCCCGCACCAGCTCGGCGGCGGCGCGCGCGATCGCGCGCTTGGCCGGGACTTCGAGCTGGGCCTTGGCCAGGTAGGACGGTTCGCTCTTCAGGCGCGCGGCGAGCCGCACCCCGCCGGTCACCGACAGCACCTTGCCGTCGTTCTCGAGCGCCTGGATGTCGCGCCGCACGGTCATGTGGGAGACCGACAGCAGCGATGTGAGCTCGTTGATGCTCAGCACATGGCGTTCCTGCAGGAGCTTGAGAATGTGCTCGCGACGCTGGTCGGGGATCATCTTTCGCCTTCTGGTAGGGCCCGGTGCGCGGACATCGGCGCGAGCGCCGCCCGGGACGGTCGTGTGCAGTGCTGTGATGAACGTACGGGCTCGACCAACAGTTTCCCAGCCCGGGGCCGCGCCACGCCCGGACGGAGCACGTGAGTCCTCTCGCACAGGGCACCGGCGCCGCTCACAGGGGCCCCTCTTTTCGGGGTTTTCGCCGACTTCCCCACACACGCGTCCCGTCGATGGCACTCTGGTCTCCAGTACCCCTGCGACCTGCAGTCGCGACACCGGGAGAAGCCCAATGACGCTGGCGATCGCCCTGCGCGGCGACACCTCACGGCACCGGGAGAACACCATCCCCGCCCTCCGGTCGGCCATCGACCAAGGGGCCGACGTCCTCGCCCTCGACCTGGCGCTGACCGCCGACGGCCACGCCGTGCTCCTCCGCGAGGAGGCCGCACGCGGGGTCTGGGGGCTGGAGCGGCCGCCCGGGGAGCTGTCCCTGGCCGAGATCGCCGCGGTCACCAGTGACGGCGGCCACCGCGTTCCCACCCTGATGGAGGTGGTGGCCGAGGCCCGCCACCCCCGCCCCGCGGCCCTGCTGCTCCGGGTGGACTCCGCGGAGGCGGCGCTGGCCGCCGAGGCGGTCGCCGCCGACCACTCCTACACCGACCGGGTCTGGTACACCGGTGCCGCCGAGGCGCTGCACTCGGTGGCGGCGCGCCGGCCGGGTGCGGCCACGGTCGTCTCCTGGGACCGGGAGGGGCTGCCCCCGGCCGAGCTGTGGCGCGGACTCCGGCCCCGCTTCGTCGACCTGCGCGCCGACCTGGTCACCCGTGAGCTGGTGACCGAGGCGCACCGGCGCGGCCACGGGGTGGGCGCCTGGACGGTCAACGACTTCCCGGAGATGGCGCGGCTGATCGGCATGGGGGTGGACGCCGTCACCACCGAACGGGTGGAGGAGCTGGCGCCGCTGACGGCCGAGGGGGTGCAGCCTCCGGAGCCCGCGGCGGCGGGGGCGGGTGTCGGTGGGCCCGCGGCGGCCGGTGCTTCCGCGGGGGCCGCCGTCGGCTCCGACGGCGCCCGGCCGCGCGGCCGCCACAGCGCCTGAGCGTTTGAGCGTCCGAACGCCTGAGCGCCGCTACCCGACGAGCGCCTTCACGGCCGCCGACAGGGACGCCAGCGCCTCCTTGGCGTCGCCCAGCAGCATGCGGGTCCCGGGGGCGGTGTACAGCTCGTTGTCGATCCCCGCGTAGCCGTGCCCCAGCGAGCGTTTGATGACGATGACGGTCCCGGCCTTGTCCACGTCCAGGATGGGCATCCCCGAGATCGCCGTCCCCGGGCGGCGCGCCGCCGGGTTGGTCACGTCGTTGGCGCCCACCACGAGCGCCACATCGGTGCGCGGGAACTCGGGGTTGGCCTGCTCCATCTCCTTCATCCGCTCGTAGGGCACCTTGGCCTCGGCGAGCAGCACGTTCATGTGGCCCGGCATGCGCCCGGCCACCGGGTGCACCGCGTAGTCGACCCGCACCCCGCGCTCGGCGAGCAGGTCGGCCAGTTCGCGCAGCTCGTGCTGGGCCTGGGCGGCCGCCAGCCCGTACCCGGGGACCATCACCACCCGGGCGGCGTAGGCCAGGCGGATCGCCGCGTCGTCGGCGCCGATCCGCTGCACGTCCTCTCCCCCGCCGACCGCCGGGCCGCCGTCGCCGGTGCCGAATCCCCCGGCCACCACCGCGCTCAGCGGCCGGTTCATCGCGTCGGCCATGAGCTTGGTGAGGATGGCACCGGAGGCGCCCACCAGCGCCCCGGCGATCACCATCATGGAGTTGTCCAGGGCGAAGCCGGCCATCGCGACGGCCAGGCCGGTGCACGCGTTCAGCAGCGACACCACGACCGGCATGTCGGCGCCGCCGATGGCCAGCACGCCGAGCACCCCCAGCAGCAGGGCGGCCGCCGCCGCCACGGCCAGCGGGACCGCGCCGCCGGTCCCGGCGGCCACCAGCACCGCACCGGCGGCGGCAGCCAGTGCGAGCAGTGCGGTGGCCAGGGCGCGGGCGGGCAGCAGGACCGGGCGGCCGGGCAGGCGGCCGTCGAGCTTGCCCGCCGCCACCAGCGATCCGGAGAAGGCGATCGAGCCGATCACCACGTCCAGCGCGATGACGGCGGCGACCGCGGGCCCGGGGTCGGGCCGCGCCCCGAACTCGTAGCCGCCGATGAGCGCGGCCGCCCCGCCGCCGACCGCGTTGAACAGGCTGACCAGCTGGGGCATGGCGGTCATGCGCACCCGCAGCGCGGCGAAAAGCCCGCCCCCGGCGCCGATCGCGGTGCCTGCCGCGATCACCGCCCAGGCGGTGGCGCCGGTGCCCTGGGCCGCCACGAGCACCAGGGTGGCCAGCAGGGCGGCGGACATGCCCGCGGCGGACAGGGCGTTGCCGCGCCGCGCGGTGGGCGGGGCGTTCATCAGGTGCAGCCCGAGGACGAAGCAGGCGGCGGCGCCGAGGTAGACCACGCCGACCGCGGCCTCCAGGGCGGTCACCGGGCCGCTCCCGTGCCGCCGGTCCCCTGCCCGCCGCCGTCGCCGGGCGCCCCGGACGTCCCCGATGCGCCCGTGCGTTCGGCGCGTTCGGCAGGCGGGCGGAACATGTGCAGCATCCGGTCGGTGACCGCGTAGCCGCCCACGACGTTCGCCGCCGCGAACACGCACGCCAGGAACGCGAGCGCGTACCCGGCCGGGGTGTGGGCGCTCGCCCCGATGAGCACCGCGCCCACCAGGACCACGCCGTGCACGGCGTTGGCCGCCGACATCAGCGGGGTGTGCAGGGTGGCGGGGACCCTGCTGATGACCTCGAATCCCACCAGCAGGCTCAGGACGAACACGGTCAGGTCGTCAAGGGCTTCCATGGTCCTCCCCGGGGCCTGCGGCGGTGGCCGCGCCGTGGGCGGAGGGCGCGTCGGGACCGGTCAGGGCCGGGTGGTGCGCCCGGCCCCCGTGCGCGGCGACGACGCCCGCCTGGATCTCGTCCTCCAGGTCGACCGCGACGCGCCCGCCGTCGAGCAGGTGCGCCGCGAGGGCGGTGATGTTGCGCGAGTAGGCCTCGGAGGCGGCGCGCGGCACGGTCGCGGCCAGGTCCCCGGCCCCGATGACGGCCACCCCTCGGGGCGTACGGACCTCGGTCCCGGGGACGGCGGGGGCGGCGTTGCCGCCGCGGGGCCCACACGCCAGGTCGACCACGACCGCGCCGGGGCGCATCCGGTCCACGGCCTCGGCGGTGAGCAGCAGGGGCGGCGGGCCGGTGGGGACCAGGGCCGCGCAGATGACGATGTCGAACCCGGCCGCGGCCTCGGCCAGTACGGCGCGCTGGGCGGCGCGCTCGTCCTCGGTCAGTGCGCGCGCGTATCCGCCCTGGCCTCCGGCGTCCAGGCCGTCGGCCTCCAGTACCGAGGCGCCGACCGAGGCGATCTCCTCGCGCGCCTCGGGGCGCACGTCGTAGCCGGTGACGACGGCGCCGAGGCGGTGGGCGGTGGCGATCGCCTGGAGCCCGGCGACCCCGGCGCCGAGAACCAGCACGCGGGCCGGGCGGGCCACCCCGGCGGCGGTCATGAGCAGCGGCAGGTAGCCGTCGTAGGCGCGGGCCGCCTCGATGACGGCCTTGTACCCGGCGACACTCGCCTGGGAGGAGAGGGCGTCCATGGTCTGGGCGCGGCTCAGGGTGCGCGGCACGCCCTCCAGGGCGACCAGGGTGGCGCCGGCGTCGGCCGCCTCCCGCAGCGGTTCCGGGTCCTCGGTGGGGCGCAGCAGGCCGATGAGGGTCTGGCCGGGGCCCAGACGGGCCAGGTCGGCGGCGGGCGGGCGGGTCACGCACAGCACGAGGTCGGCGGCGAGCACCTCGTCCCGGGAGGCGGGTCGGGCGCCGTGGGCCGCATACTCCTCGTCGGCGTACCGGGCCCCGCGCCCCGCGCCGCGCTCGACCAGGACGCCGAGCCCTTGCTCGCGCAGGGCGTCGACCCCGGCGGGAACCACGGGCGCGCGCCGCTCCCCGGGGGTGCCGAGGACTCCGGCTGCGGGCTCCGCCATCGGCCGCCTCCTTCTGCACCGTCCACCGGACCCGCAGGAGTCCTACCCGTGCGCGCGGGCGGTCAGTCGGCCAACCGGTACCCCATGCCCCGCACGGTCCGGATCCGGTCGGCGCCGATCTTCTTGCGCAGCGAGCGGATGAACACGTCGACGACGTTGGAGCCGGGGTCGTGGTCGTAGCCCCACACGTGGGACAGCAGCTGCTGGCGGGACAGGACCTGGCCGGTGTGCCGCAGGAAGACCTCCAGCAGCGCGAACTCGCGGGCGGTCAGGTCCACGGTGGTGCCGCCCGCGGTGGCGCGCCGGGTGCGCAGGTCCAGGGAGAGGTCGCCGACGGCGAGCACGCCGGTCTCGGCGGCGCGGTCGCCGCGCATCCGCAGCCGCACCCGGGCCAGCAGCTCCTCGAAGCGGAAGGGCTTGGTCATGTAGTCGTCGGCGCCGATCTCCAGCCCGGTGACGGTGTCGCTCACCCCGTCGCGGGCGGTGAGCACGACCACCGGCAGCGGGGAGCCGGTTTCGCGCAGGCGGCGCAGCACCGCGAAGCCGTCGCCGTCGGGCAGCCCCAGGTCGAGCC
>NZ_ANBH01000315.1 GCF_000341185.1 Nocardiopsis chromatogenes YIM 90109 | reverse complement strand
CCCCCCGGGGGGGGGGAGCCGGTTTCGCGCAGGCGGCGCAGCACCGCGAAGCCGTCGCCGTCGGGCAGCCCCAGGTCGAGCCCCATCAGGTCGAAGCCGCCGGACAGGGCGTGGTCGACCGCCTCGCGGGCGGTGCCCACGACGGTGGCGGCGAACCCGTTGGCGACCAGCCCCTTGCGGACGAACGAGGCGATGCGCTCCTCGTCCTCGGCGATGAGGATGCGGCTCACGGGCGCCCCCTCGGGGGCGTGCGCCGGAGGCGGGGGCCGAACTGTCGCGCCGTCGAGATCAGCGGGGTCATGGCTCGATCATCGCGCGTTCGTGCGCTCACGGAGATGAAGGGGGGATGAGAGGTTCTTCATCCGCGGCGGTGGGCCCGTGGGGGAGGAAAGGGAGCGGGGTCGGCTGCGGGGGCGGGGGTTCGGGAACCGCGGGGTCTGTGGGGGACGTCGCCGCGGGATCCGGTGCGGGGGCGGGTCGGGGGTCGGGGCGGGAGGTGTGGGGGTCTCGGGGACCGGCGGGCGGTCAGTTCGCGTCGTCGTCGAAGGCGGCCCAGACGACCTTGCCCTGGCCCTCGAGGAGGTCCCAGCCCCATTCGGAGCTGAAGGAGTCGATGAGGTGGAGGCCTCTGCCGCCTTCGGCGCACCGGTCGGGGTCGACCCGGACAGGGACGGCCTTGCTGGGGTCGAAGACGAGGCATTCCAGTCGGGTGCCGCGGCGGACCAGGCCGAACTGGATGGACCAGTCGCCGGGCGGTCCCACCGTGGGGGCGGCGTGGCGGCAGGCGTTGGTCACCATCTCCGAGACCACCAGCAGCGCGTCGGAGCGCAGCCGGGTCAGTCCCCAGGTGGCCAGGACGCCGGTGGTGAAGTCGCGGGCCTGCTTGACCGAGGTGGCGTGGAACCCCAGGCCCTGGACCGCTGTGGCGCCGCGGACCAGGCGGTCGCCGACGGGCAGGGGGGCGGGGGACAGGCCCCTCCAGCAGGAGGCGGGGCCGCCGGTCGGCTGCAGCCGATCGCCGAACGCCGCCGAGAACAGGTCTCCGGAGCCTGAGTAAGCGGGGTGCGTGGTCATGTCGTCCCTTGCACTGCTGGCTGCTGCTGGGTTTCGGCTCGTCCGACCGAGGCCGCCGGCGCTCCTGGCGTGGATTACACCTGTAAGCACGGATGCACGTGCACGACCGCAGTCACCCCAGCAGTCTAATGAGGCGTGTGGCGGTTGTCGCCCCCCGGTCGCTTTGTTATCGAAACGTACCGAAACCAGGCCGAACGGCCCCGGAGGTCCACCTGGGCCCCCGCATCCACTTTGCCCCCACCCGGAACGACCTGCACGTTCTCCGTCGGCCCCGGCCGGGGGCGGCGAGGGGCGCCGCACGGCGCGGGCCGCATCCGGCCGACCGGATCCGGACGCCCTCTCCGGGCCGCCGCCCGGCCGTGACCACCGGCGGGACACCGACGGCGGCTCCCCGGTTACTGTCCGACTTATTGCCGTGCGGTGCATTTCTCCACTGAAGCGAAGATTATGGTTGGACGACGTAAGCACGGATGCAAACACGGATGCACGTGCATACCCTGATCTCGGCACCGCCGGTCCCCGGCCGCCGCACCCACCCGAAGGAGGCACGTATGACCCAGGCCGTCCCGGCACGCAACGGCGCGCCGGCCGACCGGCTCGCGGGCGCCGTGTGGCGCAAGAGCTCGCTGAGCAACCCCAGCGGCAACTGCGTCGAACTGGCCCGGCTGCCCGGCGGGGACATCGCCGTGCGCAACTCCCGCCACCCCGACGGCCCGGCGCTGATCTACACCCCGGCCGAGATCGACGCGTTCGTCCGGGGGGCCAAGCTCGGCGACTTCGACGACCTGGCGGCCGACGCCGGGTGCACCGCGCCGCGCTGAGGCCCGGCGGCCCCGCGGTCCACGACCGGGACCCGGCCGCCCCGGCGGCAGCGTCACCCCGCTCACGCTGCCGCCCACCAGGGACGTCGTTCGGAACACGGCCTGCCGCGCAGAGTCGCGTGGCCCGAACGCCGCCCCATGGACCGGCGCCGCCCTCCTCCGCCGGGGAGGGCGGCGCCCCTGCACCTCCGAGCCGCGCACTCGACCGGGACGCCACCGGGAGCCGGCGTTGAACACCGGCGTCCGCGCGGTTACCGTTGTCGCCGGAGACGACCGCGTCCGCTGTCCGCATGCCGAGACGCTCGCTCCACGGCGCGAGACCGGCCACCACACACTCCCCGCGCACGCTCCCCCGGAGGGCAGATGCAAGCAGCGCGATCAGAGGCGTCACCCGCCGCGAACGTCCTCGCACGGCCGCACGGCGGCCCCACCGTCCTGAGG
>NZ_ANBH01000314.1 GCF_000341185.1 Nocardiopsis chromatogenes YIM 90109 | reverse complement strand
AGGGCAGATGCAAGCAGCGCGATCAGAGGCGTCCCCCGCCGCGAACGTCCTCGCACGGCCGCACGGCGGCCCCACCGTCCTGAGGATCCTGCTCGGCACGCAGCTGCGGCGGCTGCGCACTCTCAAAGGGATCTCCCGGGAGGACGCCGGATACGAGATCCGCGCCTCCCACGCCAAGATCAGCCGTCTGGAGCTGGGCCAGGTCAGCTTCAAGGAGCGCGACGTGGCGGACCTGCTCACCCTGTACGGCGTCACCGACCCCGACGAGCGGGAGAGCCTGCTGGGCCTGGCCCGGCAGGCCAACTCGCCCGGCTGGTGGCACAAGTACAGCGACGTGCTGCCGAGCTGGTTCGAGGTCTACGTCGGCCTGGAGGAGGCCGCCTCCATCATCCGCACCTACGAGCTGCAGTTCGTTCCGGGGCTGCTGCAGTCGGAGGAGTACGCGCGGGCGGTGGTGATGCTCGGCCACGGCGAGGCCGCCGAGGAGGAGGTCGACCGCCGCGTGGCGCTGCGGATGAAGCGCCAGCAGCGGCTGACCGGGCCGGAGGCGCCCAAGTTCTGGGCGGTCGTGGACGAGGCCGCGCTGCGCCGCCCGCTCGGCGGCACCGGGGCGATGCGCAGACAGATCGAGCACCTGATCGAGCTGTCCACGCTGCCCAACGTGACGCTGCAGATCGTGCCGTTCGCCAAGGGCGGGCACGCGGCGGCGGGCGGGCCGTTCTCGATCCTGCGCTTCACCGGCGGCGACCTGCCCGACGTGGTGTACCTGGAGCAGCTGGCGAGCGCGGTGTACTTCGACAAGCCGGAGGAGACCGACAAGTACATGGTGGTCATGGACCGCCTGTGCGTGGACGCGGCCCCGGCCTCGGAGACGGCCCGCTTCCTGAGCGCGATCCTGAAGGACTTCAGCTAGAGGCCGGTTCCCGGCCCACGGCGGCCCGCACCCCGAGGGTGCGGGCCGCCGCTCTCGTCTCCGTCGTTCCTCCCTCCGCCGTCCGTCCGGCCGCGGGCGGACGGCGCGTCAGGCCCGGTCGGGCCCCCGGCCGCCGAGGACCGCGAGGTCGATCGACTCCGCCACCGCACGCAGGCCCGCATCGCCCGGGTGCAGATGGTCGCCGGAGTCGTACTCGGGCAGCAGCCGCGCCGGGTCGGCGGGGTCGCGCAGCACCGCGTCGAAGTCGAGTACCGCGTCGAAAGGCCCGTCCGCGCCCCCGCGGATGAAGGCGTTCACCCTCCGCCGGTCGCGGTCGACCTCCTCGGTGCAGTCGCTCCACCCCTTGCAGGGGGCGATGGTGGCGGCCACGACCCGCAGCCCGTGGGCGCGGGCGCGGTCGGCCACCTCCTCCAGTCCGGCGGCCAGCTCGTCGGGGGTGGTCCCCGCCCGTACGTCGTTGACGCCCTGGAAGAGAACCACGGTGCGGGCGCCGGTCTGCGCGAACACGTCGCGGTCCAGCCGGTTGACGGCGGCCACGCCGCCGGTGTCGCTGCTGACCCCGTCGCCCCCGTAGCGGTCGGTCACCACCCGGTTGGCGGAGATGCCCTGGTTGAGCACCCCGTACCGGGGCACCCGGCTCTGCTCCCGGAGGCGGTCGGACAGCACGTCGGGCCACCGGCGGTCGGTGCCGGGGGTGGTGCCGACGCCGTCGGTGATGGAGTCGCCCAGGGCCACGACCGATCCGGTGTTCCCCGGCACGTCGATGCCGGCGAGGAAGGGCCAGGAGTCGACCGGGCGGATGAAGGGCTCCCCCGACGCCGTCCCGGTCAGGTCTCCGGCGCCGGGCTCCGAGGCGTAGTTGTCGCCGGTGTTGGCGGTGTGCACGGGCGCGGCCACGACGCGGCCGGGCAGGTGGATGCTGACCGCGAGGCGGGCCCCGGCGGGCACGTCGAAGGCGACCGGGTCGGAGGTGGCCTGGCCGCCCGCGGGCAGGGTCACCGAGCGCTCCCCGCCGAACGGGACCGGGACGGGCGCTCCGTCGGCGGCGGCCCCCTCGCCCTGCAGGGCCACCGAGACCGCGCCGATGTCGACGGGCCGGGCCGCGAAGGTGTTGTCCAGGCGGATACGGGCCCCGGGGCCGCCTGCGCTGGAGCGGACGACCAGGCGCAGCGTCTGGTCCTCCCAGGGGCCCACGGCGGCGTAGCCGGAGGTGGAGGCGGACCAGGTTCCGGTCCACCCCCGCTCGACGGGCCGGGCCGCCACATCGAAGACGTGCATGCGGGCACCGCCGGACACCGTGGGCAGCTCGATGCGGGCCAGCGGGCGGTCGCGGTCGACCGGCACGGTCACCGCGTACAGCCGGACGGGGGCGCCGGTGGTGCCGCCGCCGGTGTTGGCGTGGTCGAGTTCGACGGCCTTGGTGGTGAGCGGGCCGGTCTCCCAGTCGGGGGCGGTGGCGGTGAAGTCGGCGCGGGTGCCGTCGGCGTAGACGATGCGCCCCTCGCCTTCGGCGTCGCCCCCGGTGGCGGCGGCGAGGAGGGTGACGGCCTCGGCCTTGCCGCGCAGCGGGACGCGCTGGCCGTCGGCCACGACGTTGTCGGGCTCGCCCGGACGGGTGTCGGGCATGGCCAGGCGGGTGCCGTGCAGGGTGAGGTCCTGCCCGGGGCCCCACCCGGCGCGCTGGAGCGCCTGCGCGGACAGGCTGCGGCCCCGGCCGTCGAGGTCGGCGGCGCCGGGGTCGGAGTCGTCGGAGATGCCGCGGTTGTCGTAGAGACCGGCCAGGGGCGGGGCGGGGGCCGCTTCGGCGGGCGGTGCCGGGGCGGCGGCGCCGGCCAGCATCGCCAGGGGCAGCCCGGCCGCGAGGAGGATCCCGACGGCCCTCCCGGGGCGGCCGGACGGGCACCGTTCCCGACGCCTCGGGGAACGGCGGGCGCGGTGTCCAAGGGCGCGTTCGGAGGCGGTCCCGTTCCCGGTGGCGCGGTCGGGCGGCGTGTCCGGGCTCGGTCTGGGGGATGTCGCGGGCATGCGGTCGTCCTCTCCGGAAGGGCGGGCGGCGGACGGGCCGCATTCTCTCCCGGCCGACTCCCGCCCCGGTGGACACCGGGGGAACCACGGAGGAACGGCGCCCGCACGGTCCCCCGATCACCCCGGGGGCCCAGCCCGAGCCTGCGCACCCGCCTTCCCCCCGCTTCTCGGCCGGTTTCCGGCGGCCCAGCCAAGGTTACGCTGCGCATCCTAAAGTCGACACTATGTGAGTGTTATATCCGGGAATCATGCCGATAGGGCCGTTCGTCGCCCGGTGGGTGACAACACACCGTTCGCGAACCGGAAAGGCGGCGACGGCGGGTGCGGGGCGGTCCCGGGCGGGGGTGAGGGCCCATCCCCCGACACCATCGGCAAGGCCGACGCCGATGCCCTCCCCTGCTCATCCCGGGGCGGCGTCCACACGGCGCGCCGCGGCCGTCAGCGCCCTCTCGAACTCCTGCGCCGCGGGGGACGGGGTCCTCCCCTCCGCCGTCGCCGCGTAGACCGCCCGCGCAGGCACGTCGCCCTGCTCCAACGGCACCAGCGCCACATCACCGGCCATCCGGCGGAAGCTCTCCGCCGCCAGTGCCGGGACCAGGGTCGCCCCCAGGCCCGCCGCCACGTATCCGGCCTTGGCCACCCATTCGGCCACGACATGCCCCACCTGCGGGCGCAGTCCGCGCTCGGCGAGCGGCGCCAGCAGGGTCCCCTCCGGGGAGCGCCTGCCCGCGATCCACACCTCGCCCTCGATGTCGGCCATGCCGACCCCGTCACGTCCCGCAAGGCGGTGCCCCGCGGCGACCGCGACGTACATCCCCTCGTCCAGCAGATGGACCAGCCGCACCCCGCGCGGCTCGCGCCCCGCCGTCGAACTCACCACCGCGATGTCCACCTCCCCCTCCCCCAGCCGCCGCTCCAGTTCCGGGGTCCGCGCCTCCTCCGCGGTCGCGTCGACCCCCGGATGCCGCGTGCGCAGCGCCGCGAGCGCCCGGGGCACCAGGCCGATGTTGGCGGTGGGGAAGGCCCCCGCGCGCAGGCGGCCCCCGTCCAGTTCACGCAGGGCACGCAGGTCGCGGCGGGCCTCGTCGAGACGGCCGAGCACCGCCTCGGCGTGGCCGAGCAGGGCGCGGCCCTCGGCGGTGGGTCCGACCCCCCGGGCCAGCCGGTCGAACAGCGGCGCACCCGCCTGCCGCTCCAGGGCCGCGATCTGCCGCGAGACGGCCGACTGGGTGTAGCCGAGGCGCTCGGCCGCCGCGGTCAGCGACCCGGTCCGGGCCGCCTCGCAGAACACCGCCAGCCCGGCCAATGACACGCCATGAGGATCCAGCATGGCTCCCATGCTAGACATTCGCTGGTCACATCGCTCACGGCCCCCTAGCGTGAGCGGCATGTCCGATTCACACACGACGCCCTCCGCCCGCATCGCCTTCCTCGGCCTGGGCGCGATGGGCCTGCCGATGGCCCGGCGCCTACTCGCCCAGGGCGCCCACCTGACCGTCTGGAACCGCACCGCGGCCAGGGCCGAGCCCCTGGCCGCCGAGGGCGCCCGCGTCGCCGCCTCCCCCGCCGAGGCCGCCGACGGCGCGGACACCGTCATCACCATGCTCTCCGGGCCCGGGGCGGTCGCGGAGGTCGCCGACGCCCTGCTGCCCGCGCTCGCGCCGGGGTCGGTCCTCGTCGAGATGTCGGGGATCGGGCCGAAGGCCGTACACGGGCTCGCCGCCCGCCTGCCCGAAGGGGCGCACCTGGTCGACGCCCCCGTCATGGGGAGCGTCGACCGCGCCGCCCAGGGGGCGCTGTCCGTCCTGGCCGGAGGCCCGGTGGAAAGGGTCCGCCCGGTCCTGGAGGCACTGG
Source organism: Nocardiopsis chromatogenes YIM 90109 (assembly GCF_000341185.1). Classification (GTDB taxonomy): domain Bacteria; phylum Actinomycetota; class Actinomycetes; order Streptosporangiales; family Streptosporangiaceae; genus Nocardiopsis_A; species Nocardiopsis_A chromatogenes. The sequence continues at coordinate 50,161 of NZ_ANBH01000314.1, read as the reverse complement.
GGAACGTGCGCGAGTGCGGCCCGCTCGGGTCCGGGGCCGCGCTCAAGCTCGTGCTCATCAACGCGCTGATCGGCGGCGTCGCCGTGGTCGCGGAGGCCATGGAGCTCGCCGACGCCCTCGGGGTGCCGCGGGGGCGCGCCGCCGAGGCGATGGCGGCCACTCCCATGGCCGGTGCGCTGGCGCGGGCGACGTCGCGCGAGGCCGACTTCGCCGTCCGGCTGGCCGCCAAGGACGTGCGCCTGGCGACCGGGGCCGCGCACCTGCCGCTCCTCGAAGCCGTGGGGGCCGCGCTCACCGCCGATCCGTCGATCGAGGACGCGGACCTGTCGGCCCTGCTGAAGGGGGCGGCGGCCACCGCGTGAAGGGGCGCGCACGCGCGCCCCTCATCACCATCGCCCCGCGATCGAAGACGCCTTATCGAAGGCGCCGTCCTGCTCATCGCCGACTCCGCAGCCAGCGCAGGCGCCCCGCGCTTCTCAGGCGCCTGCGTGCGGATCAGCCGCCTATCAACCGCCCACCGCCTCCACCCGTATCGGAGTGAGCCCCCTCATGAAGGCCGAGATGAAGGCCGAACTCGCCGACCCCGAAGGCGCGCCGCCGCCCGCAGGCCCCTACTCGCAGGTCGCCCGGGTCCCGTTGGGTGCCGCCGGGACGCTGCTCATGGTCTCCGGTCAGGTCGCCGTCGCCCCGGACGGCTCGGTCACCGCCCCCGGCGACATGGCCGCCCAGTCCGAAGCGGTCCTCGACGCCCTCGAAGCCGTCGTCCGCGCCGAAGGCGGCACCCTCGCCGACGTCCTCAACATCCGCACCTTCATCACCGACATGGACGCCCTGCCCGCCTACGCAGCCGCCCGGCGCCGCCGCTTCCCCGGGACCCCGCCCACCAGCACCACCGTCGCGGTGAGCGCCCTGTTCCGACCGGGCGCCGTCATCGAGGCCGAGGCCGTCGCCGTGGTCCCCGCGCGCCGGGCCCCCGGCACCCCGGCCGGCGCCCCCGCGCCGGAGTGACGCACGGGACCCCCGGCCGCGAAATAAGGAGGCCGGACGGTCGGTTGGGCGATAGGCGGCCCACGCGGCCGCCCGGCCGCGCCGGTCCCTCCGGCGGCGGCCCCGCCCGACCACATCCTCGGAGAAAGGCCGCCCGCCGTGTCCGAACCACTCCCGCTCTCCATCCTCGACCTGGCGCACATCCCCGAGGGGGGCACCCCGCGGGAGAGCCTGGAGGCCAGCGTCGCACTGGCCCAAGGCGCCGACGAGCTGGGATACCGGCGGATCTGGTACGCCGAGCACCACAACATGGCCACCATCGCCTCCTCGGCCACCAGCGTGCTCATCGCGCACATCGCGGCGCACACCCGCCGCATCCGGCTCGGCGCGGGCGGCGTGATGCTGCCCAACCACGCCCCGCTCACCATCGCCGAGCAGTTCGGCACCCTGGAGACCCTGCACCCGGGCCGGATCGACCTGGGCCTGGGCCGCGCCCCCGGCAGCGACCAGAAGACCATGCGCGCGCTGCGCCGGGACCCCTCCTCGGCCGACACCTTCCCCGACGACGTGGTCGAGCTGAAGGGCTACCTGACCGGGAACTCCGTCATCGCCGGGGTCGACGCCACCCCGGGCAAGGGCACCGACGTGCCGCTCTACATCCTCGGCTCGTCGCTGTTCGGCGCCGGGCTGGCCGCCGCCCTGGGCCTGCCCTACTCCTTCGCCTCCCACTTCGCCCCCGGGGCGCTGGAGGAGGCCGTCGCGCTCTACCGGCGCGAGTTCACCCCCTCCGAGCAGCTGTCGGAGCCCCACGTCATCGCCGGGGTCAACGTGACGGCGGCGAAGACCGGCGAGGAGGCCCGGGAGCAGGCCCAGCAGGCGCGGCGCCGGATGGCGGCCCAGCTCCTGGCCCGCGGACGCACCCTCACCCCCGAGGAGGCCGACGCGGCGCTCGCCTCTCCCGCCGGGCGGCACATCGACCAGATGCGCACCTACTCGGCCGTGGGCGACCCGGGGGAGGTCGCGGCGTACCTGCGCGACTTCGCCGCGCACGCGCAGGCGGACGAGCTGATCGTCGCCTTCCAGGCGGGGGACGACGAGGCGCGGCTGCGGTCCATGCGGCTGACGGCCGAGGCCACCGGCAACGCCTGACCGGTGCGGGCCGGGCGGGCGCGTTCCGCCCGGCCGCCGCCGGGGTAGACCAGGGGGACCGGGCGAGGGGGTGTCCGCCGTGGAGGATCTCGGACTGTCCTGGCTGGCCTGGCTGGTCTCCATCGTCGCGGCGGTGGCGGTCCCGGTCGGAATCATCCTCCTGGTCGTGGGCCTGTTGACCTACGCCCGGCGCGACGCCGAACGCCGGGGCGGGGGGCCGGTCCCGCAGGACGGGGACACGGACGGCGGCGCCCCGGAGCCGGGCGGGGGCGAGGACGACGGGCCGGACGGCGAGGGGGACGACGGCGGGGGGCGCGGGCGGCCCTGATCCCCGCGCATGCCGAGGACGCCGCCGCACCGCCCCTCAGGCGGGCCGGTGGTCCATGGCCACGAGGCCGAATGCGGTTCCGTCGGGGCCGGTCCCCGCGTTCTCCCGGCGCTCGCGGACCACGAACCCCGACGCTTCGTACAGTGAGCGCGCGCGGCGGTTGTCGGCCTTCACGTCCGACACGTCCGACCACACGCCCCGCGCACCTCGCCGCTCGTACGCCCAGGCAGGAACGGCCTCCAGCAGCTCGCGCCCTCGCCCGGTCCCGCGATGAGCGGAGGCGACCACGATCCGGCGCAGCTCCACCGCCCTGTCGCCGGCGCGGTCTGAGCGCCCTTCCCCGGTGCCTGTCGCTCCGTCCACCGTGTGCAGCGCGGTGAGGTGTTCCACATCGGGGGCGGACAGGGCCCGGGTGTGCCACGCCGTCCCCGTCTCCCCCAGCCATGCCGAGGTGTCCGGCTCTCCCACTCAACGGGCCGGAGCAGGTCCTCAGCGACGGTCGGGCGGAGAGTCAGCATGGCGGAACGCTGGCAAGCGTCCGCCTCCAGGGCCTGAGCCCGACCCGCCTCCGCCCGCCGCAGGACCCCTGCGGCGGGCCTCATCGACGGTCTAGGCTGAGGGGCCATGCCCCTCCAGAGAACAGCCCTCGTCACGGGCGCCTCATCCGGCATCGGCAAGGCGGTCGCCCGCCTCCTCGTCGCACGCGGCTACCGCGTCTTCGGTACCAGCCGCGACCCCGGCGCCGTGTCCGACCCCGTTCCCGGTGTGGAGTACCTCGCGCTCGACCTGGCCGACGATGCGTCGATCTCGGCGTGTGCCGAGGCCGCCGGTGAGGTCGACGTCCTGGTCAACAACGCCGGGGAGAGCCAGAGCGGCCCCATCGAGGAGCTGCCCCGCGTCGCCTTGGAGCGCCTGTTCCAGGTGAACGTCATCGGCGCGGTGCGGCTGACCCAGCTCGTCCTCCCCGGCATGCGCGACCGGCGCTGCGGTCGCGTCGTGATGGTCGGTTCGATGCTGGCGAGTTTCCCGCTGGCCTTCCGCTCCTCCTACGTGGCCTCCAAGGCGGCGCTGAAGGGCTTCGCCAACGCCGCCCGGCGCGAGCTGGCGCCCTACGGCGTCGGCGTGACCACGGTCGAGCCGGGCTCCATCAACACCGGCATCAGCGAGCGCCGCACCCAGTACATCGCCGCCGACTCCCCCTATGCAAAGGAGTACCGGACGATGCTCACGGCCCTGAACGCCAACGAGGCGAAGGGCATCCGGGCCGGGGACGTCGCCGCAACCGTGGTCAAGGCGATCGAGGCGCCCCGCCCCAAGCCGTTGTACGCGGTCGGCAGCAACGCGCCCCTCGTGTTCGCCCTGCGGCGGGTGTTGCCCCGCACGGCGGTCGAGCGGATGGTCTACCGGAAGCACGGCCTGTAGGAACGTGGGTTCCTCCCCCGGAAAACCCGTGGAACGCGACGGCCCCGCGCACTAGGGTTCCGATCCGGCACGTCCTCCCCTGGGTGGAGCGCACCACTCCCGCTCAGGGGATTCGTCGTGTCCGGACCACCTGCACCCACGACAGTCAACAGGAGTCGTCACCATGGACGAGCCCTCCACCGGCACGCTCCGCGTCCCCGGCGCGGCGCTGCACTACGAGACCCGCGGGGAGGGCCCCCTGCTCCTGATGCTCCCCGGCGGGTCCGGGGTCGGCGAGCCGTTCGACGGGATGGCCGAGCGGCTGGCCGCGCACTTCACCGTCGCCGTCCTCGAACCGCGCGGCGCCCCGCGCAGCCCCCTCGACGACCCCGACGCAGAGCAGAGCGTCGAGGAGCACGCAGACGACGCCCTGCGGCTCATCGACCTGCTCTCGCCGGACGCCCCCGCGTCCGTGTTCGGGTCCAGCTCCGGGGCGATCACCGCGCTGGCTCTCACGGCGCACCGCCCCGACCGGGTGCGGCGCACGGTCGCCCACGAGCCCCCGGTGGTCGAGGTGCTGCCGGACGCCGACCGGCACCGCCGCATGTTCGACGAGGTCCACCGGGCCTTCCGGTCCGGAGGCGTGGAAGCCGCCATCGCGGTGATGGCCGAGGGCTTCGACGCCCCCGCGGAGGCCCCGGCACGCCCGCCCGGCCCGGAGGCGATGGCCCGCATGCACGCCGGGATGCCGTTCTTCCTGGACCGGATCGTCCCGCGGTTCACCCGCTTCGTCCCCGACACCGAGGCCCTGCGGGCCTCCGGCCGCCTCGTCCCGGCCCACGGGGCGGCCACCCGCGGCCGCCTCCCGGCCCGCCCGGCAGAGCGGCTGGGCGACCTGGTCGCCCACCCGTCCACCGAACTCCCGGGCGGCCACCTCGGCTACACGGCCCATCCGGAGGAGTTCGCGGAGGCGCTGCTGCGCCTGCTGCTCGAGGACGGCCGCTGCCCCGTCGGCACGGACGGGATCACCGACCTGCCCTGACCTCGCCAAGACGATTACAGGCGCGGCCCGGTCCCTGCTTATGGGCAGACTCCGGTCATGCCGAATGAACCCACTACCTGTGAGGCCCAGCCTCCAACGCCGGGCGAAGAGGATGTGCGGCAGTGCCCGACGCCGCTCCAGACCGACTGGCTCCCTGCCGATGTGGGCCATTTCGTATCGAGCGCGCAACACGCTCCTCTGACCCAGAGGACGCACCACGGCATCGCGCTCATCACCGGTGGACCCGGGGTCGGGAAGACGTGTCTGGCCATCCGATGCGCCCACGCATGGGCGAAGTACTTCCCTGACGGACGCCTGATCGTCGACATGCACGGGTTCTCCCCCGGAAACCCGGTGTCCACCGACAATGTCACTATGGCGCTCTTGGAGCAGCTCGGCGAGGCGCGAACGACCGCAGGAGAGAGCCGCGAAGGGCGCCGCATGCGGTTCCTCAGGGCCGCAGAGGCCCGAAGGCTCATCATCGTCCTCGACAACGCCCCGGACGGCGAAAGCGTCCTCCCGCTCGTTCCGCGCAGCGGGAATCAGGTCACAATCATAACGAGCCGCCGCCCGTTGGGCGGATTGATGGCCGTACAGATGCCCCGGAGGAAGGTCGTCCACATCCGACTGAAGCCGCTCTCGGACTCTGAGGCCCGTGAACTCTTCGCGGCCCACCTCGGCGAGGAACGCATGGCCTCCTCCCCCGAAGCGACGGAGATCCTTCTTCGGGTGTGCGGCGGAATCCCCCTGGCCATCACGATATTGGCCGCGCACCTGCGCCTGTATCCGGACGACCCCCTGTCATCGTTCACCTCAGGGCTCTCTGAAGCCGAGGGAAGGCTCGATCTCCTCGATCTCGACGAGCCCCGCTCCAGCATGAGGACGGTCTTCTCCTGGACGTACGAGAGGCTCGACCCCGCCCTCCAAGAGGCATTCGTCCTATTCGGCGCAGCTCCGGTACGGCGCCTGGATGTCAGGGCGGCCGAAGCCCTCTTCAGCACGACGGCCGCCGACAGGCGGCTCCGCCGCCTGCGCGATCTCCATCTCGTGCACAAGGATGCCGACGGCCGGTTCCGCATGCACGATCTTCTCCGCGACTACGCGGTATCGCTCCACCGCGCCGGGCACTTCGGCCGGGCCGGCGAGCAGGGCAACGAGAGGCTGATCCGATACTTCGCCGAGCGGAGCGCACCAACGGCGTCGGAGTCCGAACGGTGGACCGACCCCGATTTCGACGCACTCGTGACGGCCGCCACCTACGCCGCCGACCACGAGCAGGTCAGTGAGGCGTGCATCATCGCGGAGGCGATCACCGAGCCCCTGTGGCGACAGGGGAGGTCGGCCGAGTGCGCGGACATGCTCCGGCACATCATCGACGCCCTATCCCCCTCCACACCTGCGGTCCGCACCGCTCACTTCCTTCGGCAGTTGGCCATCTCCCTGCGCCGGACAGGCCGCTTCGAGGAATCCGCGGAGTTCGCCGAGCGGTCCCTGACCGTCTTGGGACCAGACCCCGATCTGCGATCGTCCACGGAGAGCCACTATGTGCACGCTGTCGCGCTCTCGTACGGCGGCAGGCACGGTGATGCCGTCCCCGCCTACCGAAGGGCCCTCGAAGGGTTCCGACAGACCGATGACCAGAGCAGCCTGGGCGATGCGTTGAACGGCCTGGGGTGGAGTCTGGCCGAACTCGGGGCCCCGTCGGCGGGACTCCCCTACTGCCTCCAGGCCCTCGACATCCATCGCCGATTGAATGACGAGAACAACGAGGCTGCCGACCTCGACAGCATCGCGTGCATCCACGGGCGCCTCGGTGACCACTCGGCGGCGCTCGCGTACTTCGGCCAGTGCCTCGACATCTACCGCCGGATCCGCCACCGCCCGAACGAGGCGCGGACCCTGGACGGCATGGGAGACGCGAGCAGCGCTGGAGGCGACCCTGAAGCGGCGCGCACGTCATGGCTGGATGCGGCCGCCATTATGGACGAAATCGACCGCGATGCCGCGAACGAGATCCGAAACAAGGCCGACGGCACACAGTTTCCCCCATCATCGGAACGCGGTATCCCGTGAGCCGACCGCATTTTGTCGATAATGTCTGCACGCGCAGGCACCATGGCGTAGATTCGAGCCCTCACCGGGCGATTGTGTTCCGCGTTCGGGGAGGTCGACCTGTGCCCGGCACACCGAGAGGGGAGATATGGACGAGCGACGCCCCACCAACCCGAAGAAGCCCCCGAAGAGGGCGTGACCGGCCGGGTGGGGCACCCCTCACCCGGCCTACGACTCGCCCTCGATCTCCCGGAGGAGTTCGAGGGCTTCGACGACCCGTGAGTGCTCCATTCCGACATGCGGTTCGGCCCGGTTCACGAGTTCACGCAGTTCTGCTTCGGCCTCGGCGCCCCGGCCTACCTCCTTCAGCATCCCGGCATAGTCCACCCAGATCTTGAGCGTCACCCTGTTCGCTGAGGTCAGGACCTCCTTGGCACTGAGAAGCAGGGACTCGGCCGCAGCGATCGCCGACTCCCTGTCACCGGCCTTCCACTGCTCCCGGACCTGGCGCAACCTCACGTTGGCAGACCTGTTGTTGAGGTCCGGTTCAGGGACGACGGCCGCCGGAGCCCTGAAGGCCCCGGTCTCGGCGTCCCCACGAGGGAGAGGGCGACACGGTTCCAGAAATGGCCTGGTGAGGTCATACGAGTCCCGCCCCACGAACCCATTCCCCCGAACAGGGATGTGGTCGATCACCCGTTCATAGACCTCCCAGGCATCGCAGGGGCGTTCCTCGGGCTCCTTGAGCAGCATCTGGTCCACGAGTCCGGCGAGTTTCGGCGGAACGCTCGAGTTCCTATCGAGGAGAGGCACAGGGGTCTCTGTCATGTGCGCCGCCATCTCCGCCTCGGTCGACCCCTCGAAGACCGGTCCGGCGCTCAGGGCTCTGTACATCACGCAGCCCAATGAGTAGAGATCGGACGCCTCGCTCACCTTCGCCTTGGCCCTGTTCTTCCTGTCGTAGGACTCGGGCGACCTGTAGCCCACCGTCCCGGGGCTCGGCTGTGACGTCCTCGTCATCCTGGCTATACCGGAATCGGTGGGAGTGGCGATCCCGAAATCGACGACCTTGACAAGACCAGCGCGATCCACCATCAGGTTGTCGGGTTTGACGTCTCGGTGGACGACTCCTTCGACATGCGCCTGAGCGAGGGCCGAACACACCTGAGCCGCGAGACATGCCGTCTCCTCCACGCAGAGTGAATGGTGCTCATCCAGGAGGTCACCGAGGGACCTGCCTTCGACGAACTGCATCACGATGTACCGACGCTTCAACCTCTTGTCGGGCTCATCGGCCACCAGGTCAAGGACTGTGGGGATCCCCGGGTGCTGAAGACGGGCCATGACACCCGCCTCGTACAGAAACCGCTCTTCCAACTCCTGGTAACTCCACCCGGCGTCCGCGAACGTCTCAGAGAAGTCCTCCTCCTTCAAGAGGAACTTCATCGCGACGTCCCGCTTGAACCGTTCGTCTCTCGCCCGCCAGACCTCCGCCATGCCGCCTTGCCCCAGCCGGGACAGCAGCGTGTACCGCTGGTCGGCCGTTCGCTCCCCTCGATCCACAGCACCCTCCCGCTTCAGACCCGGCCATTGACGAGTGGACTCTAGGGCACACGAAGAAGAATCCTGAAATCTTCCGCAAAGCGACCACGACGCGTGGCCACCCATGCCACAATCGCCCACCGGGAGGAACCTTGCCTTACCGTCCAATAGTCCCGAATCACCCAGAACCGGTCATGCGCATATATAGCGGATCCGCATACACCACGAGGGAGGAATGCCCGAAACACGTAGCCGCAAAGGCCGACTACGCCATAAAACGATCGAAACGCCGCGAGTCCCCGCTGCTCGCCGACATGGCCTTCGAGCCGCTCACCGCCGTTCTCGACCTCGTCGAGCATCGTGGGTACTCGGTCGAGGACGCCTGCGCCGCATTGCCCTCACCGGCGGACGGCCCCAGGATCCTCGTGAACGATCGCGTCCGCCCTCCCCATGAAGGCCTGCTGGCGTGGACCCGCCATGCCGCACGGGCGTACCTGGACGCCCTTGCCGCGGATGAGGACAGGGACGGACGGCAGCGAACCCCTGCCGCCGATCCATGGGTCCACCAGTATCTTCCGGGGAACGGTGAGCGCCCGCGCGAACTCTGCGCCTGGGGGCGCCGATACACGTTCCACGACAACGGAGAAACCTTCCGTGAGCTGCGCATCCCGGTCCTGGGCTCGCTCGAGCGGCGCCAAGGCGACAGGACGGCCAAGACCGCTGTCGAGGCCTTCGTCCTCGCGACGGGGACGCCTGTGGACAGCGATGTGCTCGCATCCGAGCCAGGACGGTACTGGGGTGGTGTTCCCTTCCCGATGCGGCACCCCGATGGGCGATCCCCTGAGGCGGCCCCCGGTCCCCGGCGGGTCCGCATCGTCGAAGTCTCCTGCCTGGACTCCGCCGTCTCACCGCCGTTGTTCGAGGGGGATGTCTCCGAGGCGAAAGCGTTCTACGCCGCCGAAGGGCGGGGGAGACTACGCACCGTGGTCCGCGCCGATGCGCGCGTTCCGGGCTCCGACTGTGTGTCCTGCAAGGTGCACCCGGGCTGCACCGCGCTGCCGAGCGTGCAAGGGCTGCTCGGTGTGTCAAGCAAGCGGCGTCCCCGCAGGACATGGTCGGTCACGACCGGGCGCTACTACGAAGACTGCCCCGCCAAGGCGCACTTCCGGGAACTCCGGCTCCCCACCGAGGCCGGCGTGGAATACCCCGCGCCCGTCCGACAAGGCCACGCCGTCCACGCCTGGCTGCAGCGGCTGCATGAACGCCGCCCCTTCCGGCCGTGCACCGCAGACGACCTCCCGGAGGATCCCGGATCCTGGTCCGCAGGCCAATGGCTCCTGGAAGGCGAAGACGCCCGCCGGGCAACCGAGATGCTCGCGGGACACATCGAGGTGTGTCCGCTCAAGGACGTCTCCCCGATCACGGACGTCCGGATGGAGCAGACCCTGGCCGCTGAAGACCCGGAGGCCGACGTCGTCGTCCTGGCCAAGGCCGACATGCTCTTTCACCGCGACGGCTCACTGGTCTACCACGAGCTGAAGACCAGCGGCTCCATCACCCCATTCGGCAGCCGCCGACTGATGTGGAGACATCCTCAACTCGCCCTGGCGGTCCACCTCTTCGCCCGCGGGGTCATCGAACCAGGCCCGATGTCAACGGTGGAACTCGAGACGCTCACACCGAGCGGCCCTGACGTGCGGACCATCGACCCGCGATCAGAATCGGCCCAGGCCCGAGCGGCCGAGGTCGTCCATGGGCTCACCGCCCACTGGTACGGCGAGGAGCGTTTCCCGCCCGCCCCGGATCCCAAGGTCTGCGGCCGCTGCCCCTACCAGCGGTGGTGCCCGTCCGCCGATCCCGGAGAGGATCCGGAAGAGCGGTGAACGAGCCGAGTACCGATGCCCCGAAGAGCACCGCGCTGCAGGACCTCTTGACCGGAGGCCCCTACGACGACCAGACCGCCGAAGAGGTTCTGCGGATGGTCGCCCTGACCGTCGTCGAGCTCGCGGATCTGCCCGGCAACATTCCTCTCGCTCCGCCTTACCCCCGGACGGCGCAGATGGTCATCGACCGCATCTGCCTGCTTGGGGCGTACCGATACCCGGAAGCCGGCCCCGGAGAAGGCGGAGGTGGACGTTATCCGCGCGGTCTCACCGACCTCCTGGCCTGGTGCCGGGACCGCCCCCTGTGCGACTGGACCTTCCTGGAACTGCCCGAGAGGTTCGACGAGGTCACAGAACGGCTCATCGAGACCGGCCCGCTACGCCCCTCGCCGCTGTGCCTGCGGCTCTCCTACGGGGTCGACACGAACACACCCCGCCGTGAGGTGGAGAGGCGGGTCATGCGCGCGGTTCTCGATGCCTACAAGGAGACCGGCAGGGACGAGGGATTCACGGAGTTCCGGAACCGGATCATCGAGTGCCCCGTCCAGTCGGGCCGGGACTACGCCTTGTCGGCGCTGCACCCCATCGGCGGCGTCCACCCCCAGGACCTCCCGATGGACCTCGTCTACACACCGGTCCACGACAAGTACTTCAGCTCCGCGGGGGAGGCCAGCACCTGCCGGTACTGCGGCCTCCTTCTCATCCCCAAAGGCCGCGGCTGGACATGCGAGATCACCTACTGCCGCAGCCGCACACAGGCCGCGGTGGACCGCGTCCTGCACCGCGACGACGGCATGCCGCTCCACGTCGTGCGCCCCATCCGCGAGCTGATCGTGGCACCCGCCCGGATCCACGCGTCGGAACGCGAATCCCCCCATGTCCCCGCCCCCGACCGAGAGCTCTGACCCCGAAGGATCCGATGCGCGATATTCGAGCCCACCTAGAGGCGGCCTCCGGCCATCTGTCCAAGGCAGAGAAAGGCGTATTCCAGAGTCTCCTCAAGCACGGCACCCCTGAGCCCCTCGACTACACCATCGAGCTCGGCCTTCGTGTCCTGGAAAGAGTCGCGTCGCTCTCGGACTCGGCCAGGGAGCTGCGCGCCATCGACGGATGGACCCTCTTCGGCGGGTACCCCTTCGCCCGCGAGGCCGGGATCATCACCGGGCCTCGGTCCGATGAGATCGTCGGGATCCTGCGTGCCGCCCGTCACCACCTCGAAGCCATGCACCGGCGGGCGACCTGGCACTCCGGGCTTGAGCGCTACCTCACGCTCCCCGAGCTCGTCCGCGGTTACTCCATCCCAGACCTCTCCCGTCCGGCCGAATGGCGCTCACCCTCACGCGCCGCGAACCGTCGCGACATCTACGACGTGCTTCTCTCGTCCTCGCCGCCCTTCAGGACGAGCCCTCTGAAACCCGCCGAGCCGGGCCCGCACCGGTTCCGCAGCCCTCGGATCGGAACCGAGAACGTCGTCATCCCCGACGATCTTCCGGACACCGACGTGTCCGAATTCGACCTGACTTCCTCGCCCTCCCGGGCGGAGTTCACCGTTGCGGTGAAGGAACTGGAGGATACGGCGCGCGCCATGGTCGGACTCGACCTCCGGGAGACCTCCGAGGGCGAGCGGAGACACGACGACTGGGAGCGCCGGTTCCACAGCATGGAGCTGTTCACCATGGACGGCTCGGAGGATCGCTTCACAAAGGCCGACAAGCTGGTCGTGGACGGTCTGCTGCACCTCATCGGCATCCCCGGGGTCGGGAAGAGCACTCTGCGCGACATCGTCGCCGCGCACACCGTGGTCGACAGGCACGAACACGTCACCCTGGTCGTCGGAGACGTCTCCGAGGCGCTCCGAGTCGTCGAGCGCTTCAACCGGATGGGGCGAGCCGCCCGGCAGAAGGTCCTCGAAGGCGATGCGCGCTACGAACGGTGGGCCCGCCTGCACGCCGCCCCGATCATCGGTTCGTCCACCCGCGAGCAGCACACCGCCCGATTGCACCGCCGGGTGGGCCAGATCTACGACAGCCCCTTGGCCCATTACGACGAAGCCTTCGCCCACATGAGCACCGCCTGCCCTTTGAGTGCGCTCCGCGGCACAGAGGCGAGCGACCCGCTGCCATTCGCCGATGCACCATGCCAGTCGCTGATCCCGATCAGTAGGCCCGATTCCTCAGGCCCCCTCGCCGAGCCCGAGGAGCTCGGCGTCAGGCGCGGCTGCCCGCTGTGGGGCCGCTGCCCCCGCCACGACACCTCCCGCGACCTTCGGACGGCGACGATCTGGGTGGCCACGCCCGAGTCCCTCGCCATCACCTCCCTGCCCCGGCACCAGAACGCCGAGCGCGTCCGCTACCTGGAGCTGGCCTGCCACACCAGCGGAATGTTCATCGTCGATGAGGCCGACCAGGTCCAGATCCGCCTGGACCAGGTGTTCGCACCGACCGCGACGCTGTACAAGCCCGGGAACGACTCCTGGCTGGACGAGCTCGACCGTCATAAGGTTGCGGAACTGGCGCAGGCGGGGCGCGTCCAGCTCGCCGACGGCGACGTCGACCAGTGGACCTCGGCCCTGGACACCGTCTCCACCACGGCCGATCGTATCTACGCGATGCTCGTCAAGGACGAGCAGTTGAGGACGTGGGTGGGCGCGGACTTCTTCAGCGTGTGGTCCTTGCAGTTGGAGCTGGTGAATCGGTGGCCGACGACCAGATCCTCCGACGACGTGATGCGCGCCGAGAAGGTCGGCACAACGCGGGCGGAGACCGCGCGACTTCTCGACCGCCTCTCCCCGGACCGCGTAGCGGCGCCCGACAGCGAGCAAAGAGAGCACACCACCGGTCCGAGATCGGACGACACGCGACAGGCCGGGCGCAAAGAAAAGCGCGACGAAGTCCTCGCCATTCTGGACGGTTTTAGGGACGATCCGGTCGGTGACAGGGACGAAGCGCTATCCGACGACCCCGAACCGGATCCGCAGTCCCTCCGCCTCGCCGATCTCGCACGCCGCCTGCTCACCAACAGGCCTGGGAACCCGCGCGTCGCCCGAGAACTGGAGGCGGCCCTGTGTGCCCTGACCGGCCTACGCAATCCGGGCACGATCCCTGACGCGGAGTGGGGGAGCGCTGAAGAGCGAAACAACGTTCGGTCCGAGTTCGAACAGGAGCGGCGCAGGTTCGAGTTCACCCTCCTCCTCGCGGTCATGCACGACCGGTTGAACCTGCTGACGATGCTCTGGCCACGGGTGGAGGCGGCACTCAAGCTCGAGGCGTCCGGGAATGAGCTATACCGCAGGTCACCTCCCGACTACGCGCCCCACATCCCCGAGTCCCCGATGGGCAACATTCTCGCCTTCCAGTTCTTGACCGAAAGGTTCGGGGACTCGGCCCATACGGGGGAGCTTCGCTTCTTCCAATGCACCGGAGTGGGACGGGAACTGCTGCGCGCGTTGCCCTCCCTGGGGTCGGCCGACGGCGGCAGAGGGCCGAACGTGATCCTGATGTCCGGAACGAGCTGGGCCGGTGCCTCCACCCGCTATCACGTGGCTGAAGACGTGCGAGCCGTGTTGAGCGCCCGCCCCGACGAGGGTCGGCGGTCGACGGCGAGTGGAAACGCGCTTCCGTCCAGGAACCGCACGCCTGAGGATGCCTCAGGTCCGAGAGTCACCATGCACCCGGCCTTCGTTCTCGGCCGACCTCCCTCGTCCCCGCCTGACGCCCCGAAGCGGCCTCTACGGCTCTCCGGCACGCCCCTCGAAGACCGGAACGACATTCTGCGACAGATGGTCCGCGGGCTCGCGCGCCCGGATCCGGAGAGCACGGACGGCAGGTCCAGGTTCAAAGCAGAGATCGCTCTGCTCCCCCTTCAGCGCAGGCATCTCCTCGTGCTCGTCGGCAGCTATAAGGACGCGCGGCTCGTCGCAGAGGAGATCAACGCCACCGCCGATTGGCACGGCAAGGTGTGCGCCCTGATCTCGGACGACGAGGACCTTCCCACGGACTCCCGATCCTCCGATCCCGACGTCTCTTCGTCCGTACCCGTTCTCCGCCGTGGCGACCTCGCCGGCTTCCGGGACACCGGACGCACGATCCTGGTGGCCCCCCTGCTCTCCGTGGAACGCGGGCACAACATCCTCAACCGGAGCGAGGAGGCGATCTTCGGGTCGGTCTACTTCCTCTCCCGCCCCTTCCCCCAGCCAGGGGACATCGGAGTGCTCGTGCACGCGCTCAACGACCTCACCGTACGGCGGACACTTCCGGGCGGCCGGTTCGGCGACGTCGTCCAGCAGCACGAATACCTCGACGATGCCGGGCTGGCCTGGCGCCGCGAGGCCCGGCGGGAACTGCGAAGGCTCGCCAACCGCCAACTGTCCTGGAAGAGCCTGTCCGAGGAGGACCGCGAGTATCTGACCTGGGACCTCCTCGTCGTCCTGTGGCAGGTGATCGGCCGCCTCACCCGAGGCGGGGTGGACGCGCGGGTGCACTTCGTCGATGCGGCCTTCGCCCCGAACATGGCCGAAGGCGGAGCAAAGGACACCGCCCGGACCAGCCTTCTGGTGAGCATGCGCGACGTGCTCGCCCCCTATTTCGGAGACGCTCCACCCCGGACCAGAGGCGGAACGCCACAACACCGCCTGCCGGTGCGCCCTTCCACCGAGTATCTGGCCGGTGCCCTCTACCGGCCGCTGTACAACGCCCTGGTCGAGCTTCTGGGCCGACCGTCGCCCGCTACCGAGCGCAGCGCACGAGGAGCACGTTGACGTACAAATCCATCACGCTCACCGCCTACCTGCCGTCAGCGGAGCGGGAACTCGTCCATCCCTTCCACGTCCTCCCCCTACCGGGCACCCTCCGGGAAGCCTTCGCCGAGTTCCACCGCACCAGGTTCAGCAAGCCCGATGAGCACCTGAACGAGAGCTTCCCCATCAAGCGGTTGAACAGCGTTCTGGCTGCGGCCGCACCGGACATCATCTCCGTCGCCGCCCCCGTCGCCGTCGAAGATGACGCACCGTGGTTGTTCGCCCACAGGCCCGTGGATCAGTTACTGATCAGCGGCATTCTCAAACTCTGGCTGAACCGGACGAAGCCCGTCAGTTCCGGTGCGATCGATCCCACGGACACGTTCGACCTCATCGATGCCACTCCTCTCACCTGGGAGGAGCAGCACATCGACCTGAGGAAACAGACCGTCAACGCCCAGTCGACCGCCGAGCCCGCTCCCCGCCTCTACCACCTGCTCCCTGACTTCCTGGCACGGCGCATCAGGGCCGCCGGCCCCTTCATCGGTGGCAACGGCCAGGCCCACCACTTCCTCGAGACCCCGGGGAGTACGCGGCGGGCCGAGCTCGTCTCCTGGCCCCCGGCCGTCGACGAGGCCGGTGGGACCGGGGCCCGCTTCTCCTACGTCATCACTATCAGCGTTCAGACCATCCCCTTCACCGACCGGTTCCGCGTCCATGTGCGGACCGGCGTCCGTCGATGGATGGACACGCCCGGCCCCGGCGGAACCCTGTACACCGGAAGGCGCTCGGTCTCGGTCCATCTGCTCACCCGCTCCCCGTTCACAGGGGCCTCCGTCGAGCGCGACCGCATCGCCGTGAACCGATTGCGCTACCGGTCGAAGGAGGGGGCCCACGTGTGGAGTATCACGGACGGTCCCGATCTTCCCCCCGGGGCCAACGTCCTGCCCCGCATGCCCGACGCCCGGGAACTGGTCACCGATCCAGGGCGGTGGCTGGACGGCGTCGACGGAGTGTTCGCCGCGATCCCGTACAACACCGGCATGGGGTCCCATGCCATAGGCGCAGGGCTGATGGCGGGGGACCGAGTGCCGCTGATGGAGCTCATCGACGACGCCCTCGCGCCGCTCATGGAACGTGCGCCGGTGTGCAAGCGGCTGCCCGTGCCCAATCACCCCTCCAACCACCCAGGCACACCGGGGGGCGCCAAGGCGGACACCCCTGAGTGGAGTGTGGAGGTTCGGGAACGGCGTGATCGCCTCCGCGAGTTCGCGGGAGATACGCCGTTCGTCGTACGCGTCCATTGGCAGGAACAGGAGACCCGGGACGCCCTCGTGTCCGCGCTGCGCGAGCTGTTGGACCTCCCGCCGGAGGAGTCTGCGGGCGACGACCTCTCCTGGAGCCTTCCCGGTCTGGAGCTTCGCGTCCAGCTTCGCCCAAGCGGCCCCCTGGCGTCCCCGCTGGACATCGGCGCCCGTACCAAGATCAGCAAGGAGGACCTGCGGAAGGCCATCGGTCAGCGCCGCGGTGAAGCGGAGGCGACCATGGGTGACGGCCCGAAGAAGGACACGATCCTTCCTACTGTGGCCTTGGTGGAGATCGAGGCGGAGTTCAAGGACGCTCGAACCGACCCCAAGTTCGCCGTCCGGCTCGGCTGTGCCGATGCCGGAGCCGTGACCCAGTTCATCCAGACGGCCGAGACCTCGGACCTGAAGAAGAATCGCGCATACCGCGCGCGGGCCTGTTGGCTGGACGCCTTCCGGCAGCTCGGAGTATCCCGCGTCCCGCTCCACACCTTCCGTGACAGCCTCCCCCCGGATCTGCAGTACGTGTCCGTGTGGATGGCGAAGCGGCGGTGGGACGGTCCCACCCGCACACCGACGTGGCGGTTGTTGGCCCTACGTGTCCGTCCTGAGGACGGTGTGAACGCTGTGAGCGGGTGGCACTCTGATGAGCGCCGCTGGGTGAGTTACCCGGAGTACCTGCGCTGGCTGGCATCCGGGGCCGATCCGGAGGAGGTCGCCGACATCCAACTCGGCGCGTCCGAAGAGGAGCAGGCGGCCGAGGAACCCACCGCGCCCGAGCGCCAGACCTCCAAGCCCCGCAAGGAGACCCGTTGGGAGAGGCGCCTACGGACCAACGCCCTTCTGCGGCCCATGGTCGCCCAGTTGAAGGAGCGGCCCACCTTGCTGATGACGCATGCGCAGAACCTTCGTGACAGTTGGACCTGGCTCCGCAACGGTGACGTCGAACGTGATCGGATCAGGCTCGGGGACGCCGAAGAGGAGACCGTCCCCATCGAGCACTGGGGAGGGGGGCTGCGGCTGATCCGAGTCCGGGACAATGCCGAGGATGAGACGCCCCAGTGGTACGGAACCGGGCGCGACAACGGGCTCCCCGCCGGGATCTGGCCGCTCGTCGATGCGCCTGACCAGCGTGTCTTTTACAGCAGCACGGACCGTCCGGTCACCTACTCCAAAGCCTCGGTCGCGGCGAGGCGAGAGGGGAAGCGGACCACCGAGCACGGGAACGTCTCCGACGCCAAAAAGGATGCCAGGAACCCCAACCTCCTGGAGATCGCGGTCTTGGCCTGCCGCTCGGGGGCCGGAGCGGACGACCCCCATGAGTGGGCCGCCTGCGCGCACCAGATGCGCTACGCGCCGGACCTCCAAGCCCCGTTGACCCTCCCCTACCCTCTGCACATGGCCAAGCTGGCCGCCGAGTACGTGCTCCCGACCAGCGAGGAATGACGCGCTCCGGCGTCCGGCCGGGGCGGCGGACGAAGCGGCCGCAGCCCCGGTCACGCCCTGGCAGCATCAGCCAACAGGGCACCGAACACGCCGACGTCCCTGAGAGCCGCCTCATCGACGGACCCGAATCGGACGGCGGCTCCGGTGGGGTCAGGGCTTGCGGGCCACTCCGCAGAACTGTTCCACGTCGCGGAGCTCGCCGACCTCTGCGGGGATCGGGCGCCAGCGGGTGGCGCTGACGACGCCCGGCTCAAGCAGCTCCAGGCCGTCGAAGTAGCCCGCCAGTTCCTCGGTGGAGTGGGCCCGGTACGGCAGTGCCGCGCCCTCGTTCCAGCGGCGCAGTGCCTCCTGTTCGGCCTCCCCTTCCGGCAGGACCAGGTCGCACAGGGCCAGGAAGCTGCCGGGGGCGAGTGCGTCCATGTACCCGTGGACGATGCTGCGCGCCTCCTCGTAGGAGGTGACGTGGCCCATCGTGCCGAGCACGGTGAGCGCCACCGGCCGGTCGAGGTCGAGCACCTCGGCGGCGGCGCGCAGCACCTGGTCGCGGTCGTGCAGGTCGGCGTCGACGAACGAGACCAACCCGTCTCCGGCGAGCAGCGCCCGGGCGTGCGCGACCACCATGGGGTCGTTGTCGACGTAGACCACGCGCGCGTCCGGGGCGGCGCGCCGGGCGACCTCGTGGGTGTTGTCGTGGGTGGGCAGCCCGGTCCCGATGTCGAGGAACTGCCGGATCCCCTCCGCGCCCGCCAGGTGGCCGACGGCCCGCCGGAGGAACTCCCGGTCGGCGCGGGCCCCCTCGACGATCTGGGGGTAGGTCTCGATGATGCTGTCTCCGAGCGCGCGGTCGACGGGGTAGTTGTCGCGCCCTCCGAGCCAGTAGTTCCACACCCGGGCGGAGTGCGCCACGGTGGTGTCGATGCCGGACGGTGCGGGCGGGTCGGCGGGGGTATGGGCCATGGGGGGCGCTTTCCGTTTCCAACGCGGCGGGCGGACCCTTCGGACACTACCGCGCGAGAATGCGGAACCCCTTACGCCCCAGGGCTTTTCGCTCGCTCAGAACACATCGGGAGGTCACAGCAGCCGCATCTGCCGGGGCGCCTCGGCACGGTCCGCACGGTCCGCGCGCCCACCTGCGTGTGTGCGCTGCCGGTGGCCGCCGGAGCCCCCGCCGGAGGCCGCCCCTGCGCTCTCCCCTCTCGCCGGTCGGCNCCGCCCGCCGATCCCGTACCGGCGGGCCGCCTCCCGCACGCGGGCCGCGACCAGTTCCCGGTAGGCGGCGGGCGCATAGGAGCCCTTCCCGTACAGCTCCCGGTAGAGCGGGACGAGGCGGGGGTGCTCGCGCGCGAGCCAGGCGGCGTACCACTCCCGGGCCCCGCCGGGGCGCAGGTGCAGGACGATCGGCGTGACGCTGCCCGCCCCGGCGGCGGCGATCGCGGACACGGCGGCGTCGACCGCCTCCGGCGAGTCGGTCAGCCCCGGCAGCACCGGCGCCATGAGCACCGAGCAGCCCAGCCCCCGGTCGGCCAGGGCCCGGACCGTGTCCAGGCGGGCGCGGGGCGTGGGGGCGCCGGGCTCGACCGAGCGGGCGAGGGGCTCGTCGACGGTGCCGACGGACACCGCCAGCCGCACGTCGGTGACGCGGGCGGCCTGTTCGAGCAGGTCGGCGTCGCGCAGGATGAGGCGCCCCTTGGTCAGCACGGAGAAGGGGTTGGCGGCGTCCCGCAGCGCGGAGATGATCTGCGGCATCAGCCGGTAGCGGCCCTCGGCGCGCTGGTAGGGGTCGGTGTTGGTGCCCATGGCGATCGGCTCGCCCTCCCAGGAGGGGCGGGCCAGCTCGGCGCGGAGCAGTTCCCCGGCGTTGACCTTCACCAGGATCTTGGTATCGAAGTCGCGCCCGGCGTCCAGGTCGAGGTAGGTGTGGCTGCGCCGGGCGAAGCAGTAGACGCAGGCGTGGGCGCAGCCGCGGTAGGGGTTGAGGGTCCAGCGGAACATGGGGGACTCGCCGGGTACCCGGTTGATGATCGAGCGCGCGCGGATCTCCACCGCCACCGGCTCGCCGTCGCCTCCGGCCACGGGGCCGCCCCCGGGCGCGCCCAGTCCGGCGCGGCCGGTGCCCCGTTCGGGTGCGGGGGCGATGTCCTCTCGGCCGAACAGGGCCTCCCCGTCCCGGTCCCCTCGTAGGTCCTCCCAGCGCATGACCGTAATCCGAACATGTATTCGATGGATTGTCCAGTCCGTCGCCCTCCTTGCCCGAGAGGCCGGACGGCCCCTATGACTGGTGCACCACCCCTTGGAGAACGACGTTGAGGACGCGATGAGCGGACGCAAGAAGAAGAGCAGGCCCCGGAAGGGCAGAGGCGGTAAGGGATCAATGGAGATCCGCCGCGGCCCCACCCGTGACCCGGGCGGCACCGGGAACGTCGGGTGCATGATCCTCGGAGCGGGCCTGGTGCTGGTCGCCCTGGCCGTGGCCGCCCTGGAACTGTTCGGCTGAACGCGGGACGGCCGCCCGGGGCGCCTTGCCCGAACGGACGGCCGTCCCGCCGTCACACACTTGAGAGCGCGCGGCGTCCTCAGTCGTCCAGTCAGTCGTCCAGGACGTCCTCGGCGACGTCCTCCCACTCGGCGTAGGCGAAGCCCGTGGCGTCACCGCGCCCCGGGGAAGGCTCGGCCTCGCCGTCCTGGACGACGATGAGGCCCTCGTCATAGTCGTCGCCGACCGGGCGGCTCACCACCTCCAGGCCGTCGGTGTGCTCGACATCCTCCACGGAGAAGGAGCCCGCGTAGGCGCCGTCCTCGCGGTCGTACAGGGCGAAGGTGTCGTCCCCCTGGCTGGACGCGACCACGTGGCCCTCCCCGTCGCCGTCCCGCTGGAGGGTGACGCCCTCGACGTCGGCGGTGAGCACGTCGCCGCCCTCACCCGGGTCGGCGTCCCAGTCCACGACGCACTCCTCGTCCCGGTCGGCGTCGTAGGTCCAGGGCACGCCGAAGGAGCGGACGCGGTCGACCTGCTCGGCCTCGCCGAAGCCCGCGCCGGTCAGGCCGATCCGCCACAGGCCGACCGCCTCCTGCCCCGCGTACAGGGCGCCCGCCTCCGCGTCGACGACCATGCCCTCGACATGCGGCCGCTCGCCCGGGTCGGTGCACGGCGCCCACCGGGTGCCGTCGGAGAGGGCGAAGGAGGAGGGCAGGTCGACGGTGTCGACGTGCTCGTAGCCGACCGCGCCGCCGCTCTCGGTCAGCCGCAGCAGGGCCAGCGTCGTCTCGTCGGCCCGGCTCACGACGGCGTAGGACTCGCCCCTTTCGGTGAAGGCGGTCAGGCCGTAGGCGGTGCGCTCGTCGGCGGCCCCGGCGTCGTCGGCGGAGAAGACGGTGGGCATGCCGGAGCCGGTGACGTCGCGCAGCGGCGGACGGCCGTCCTCGGCGGCGTCGGCGTCGATCGCGAAGAGGCGCACGCGGTCCTGGCCGCGGTCGCTGACCACGGCCAGGTCGGTGGCGCGCCCGCCGACCGGGAAGCCGCGCACGATGTCGACGTTGTTGAAGCGCCCGGCGGGCCGGTCGCCCTCGGCGGCGGGGGCGCCGACGTGCTGGACGAGGTCGCCGTCGAGGTCGTAGACGTCCAGGCCGGCGTTCTTCAGGGTGCCGATGACGAGGCTGTCGTCGGTGTCGTCGGGGTGGACCCACACGGCCGGGTCGTCGGCGTCGGCCTCGGCGCCCTCCTCGTCGTCGTACACGGGCGGGGTGCGGTCCTCGGCCTCGATGACCGGGACCCCGCCGGTGCGGGAACCGTCGGCGGGGACCGCGGGAGCGGCGTGGGCGGTGGCACCGGCGAGGAGCAGCGGCGACGCGAGCACCGAAGCGCAGACCACGGGGAGGGGGCGGATCACGGACTCCTCCAGAAGTCGGGGGATCAGGACCCGGGAAGGCTAGGGAGCCGAAGTGAACCGCCCATGACCCGGAATCGAATGCGCGGAGTGCCCTGCCGTGGGACCTGCGGCGCGGCGCTCAAGGGTGGTCCGCGCCACCCCGGCCGGGCGCGTCTCCCGGGGCGCGTCCCGGGCCGGTACCGCGCGAACGCCTGAGGCGTCGCCCCCCAATGCGGTAGAAATCCGGTGTGGACATCGAACTGGTGCAAGGCGACATCACTGAGCAGCACGTCGACGCGGTCGTGAACGCCGCCAACTCGTCACTGCTGGGCGGCGGGGGCGTCGACGGCGCGATCCACCGGCGGGGCGGTCCGGAGATCCTGGCCGAGTGCCGCCGCCTGCGGGACACCCGGTACGGGAAGGGACTGCCCGCAGGGGAGGCGGTGGCCACCACGGCGGGCCGCCTTCCCGCGCGCTGGGTGGTGCACACCGTGGGACCGGTGCACAGCGCCTCCGAGGACCGGTCCGCCGTCCTCGTCTCCTGCTACACACGTTCGCTCGAGGTCGCCGACGAGCTGGGGGCGACGTCGGTCGCCTTCCCCGCGATCTCGACCGGCGTGTACCGCTGGCCGATGGAGGACGCGGCCCGTATCGCCGTCGAGACGGCACTGGGCGCGTCGACGGGTGTGCGGACCTGCCGCTTCGTCCTGTTCGACGCCCCGGCCTACGCGGCGTTCGAGCGCGCTCTGTCCGCGGGACGGGGGTGAGGTGCGGCCCCCGCCCGGGCCCCGGGACCCATCAGGAGGAGAAGTCCTTCCGATGGGCCCGCGCCCACTCGGCGAAGGGGCGCGCGGGATGGCCGGTGACGCGCTCGACCGTGTTGGTGACCGGCGCCGGAACGCCGACGGCGGCCGCCTCGGCGTCCAGGAGGACGTCGAGGACCTCCGCGGGCATCCATGCCTCGCGCCGCGCCATCGCCTCCTCCCGGCTCGGGACGTCGATGGGGATCGGGGTTCCGACGGCGTCGCCGACGGCGTCCACGATGTCGCGCAGCCGCATCGACTCGGGACCGGTGGCCACCTGGAACCGGGCGCGGTGGCGATCCCGGGTGAGGAGGTCCGCCGCCACCTCGGCCACGTCGTCGAGGTGGACCGGGTTGACCTGCGCGTCCGGGTAGGGCAGCGCCACCCGGCCGCGCTCCTTGATCTGCCCGGCCCAGTCGCGCTGGGCGTTGCCCGCGAGCCAGGCCGGGTACAGCAGCGTGGACGGCGGCCCGGCCTCCTCGACCGCCTCCTCCGCAGCGCGGTGCGCCCGGCCGATGACGCGGTCGTGCTCTCCGGCCTCGTAGGAGGCCGGAGAGGACAGCAGCACGAGGTGTTCGACCCCCGCCCGGCGGGCCTCCTCCAGGAATGCGCGCAGGTCGCCGCTGAGTGTGGCGGCCGCGTACAGGAACACCGTGCGCACCCCCTTCAGCGCCGCGTCGGCGTTCCGGGGATCGGCGACGTCCAGCTCGACGGCCTCGGTTCCGGGCGGCGCCGTGAGCGCGCCCGTATCCCTGGCGGATGCCCGGACGGGGTGCCCGGCCGCGGCGAGCGTTCCCGCCACCCGTCGGCCGATACTCCCCCGGACCCCGGTGACCAGCACGGTCATTGCACGTCCCTTCCGCCGGGCGCCGCGACGGCGGCGCCGGCCCCGATAGACTCGTGCCCGCATCGAAAATATTTGCTTTAGAAACAAAACTAGTTTGGGAGCAAATATATTGTCAACGGAGCACGGCCCCGGCGAGGGCGCGGACGGCCGCGCCGCGGACGACGGACTCACCGCGGACGAGGGGGTCCGGACCATGCTGCTGCTGATGCCCCGCCTGGTGGGCCGCGCCAAGCGCACGCCGGTCCCGGAGGCGCTGCGCTTCCTCGACCTGGCGCCGCGCCACCTGTCGCTGCTGGCCTTCCTGCTCTTCGAGGGGCCCCTGACCGTCAACGGGCTCGCGGCACGGCTGGAACTGGCCCCGACGACGGTCAGCCTGATGGTCGGTGAGCTGTCCCAGAAGGGCGTCGTGGAACGGGGCGAGGACCCCGCGGACCGGCGGCGCACGATCGTGTCCCTGGCCGAGGCCAACCGGCGGGCCGTGGACGACTGGCTCGCCGTCGGGGCCCGCGCCTGGTACACGGCCCTGGAGCCGCTGAGCCCCGCCGAACGCCGGACGGTGGTCGAAACCCTGCTCACCTACGAGCGCGAGGTCGCCCGGGAGGGCTGACGCCGGACGACGCCCGGGGCCGAAACGGTGCTTCAGGCGCCCGGTTCATTGCCGTGTTCGGTTCTTTGCCGTGTTCGGTCCTTTGCCGTGTTCGGGTGTCCCGGGGCTCTGGTTGGATCCCGGCATGGACATGACCGAGGCCGCCGCCGTATTGCGGCAACAGTGCGTGGACGACTTCGGGGAGGCCATCGGGGGGAGCCTGGCCGCGATGGCCACGCCCGGCTTCGAACTCACCGACGCCGCCCCGGACCGCCCCCGGACGGGATCCTGCCGGTTCGGCGGTTCCGCCCTGCTGGAGCCCGGCACGGTGTGGCCGGAGTACGAGGGCCTGCCGCTGAGCCTGTTCGCCGTGCTGGACACCGGCGCGCTCGCCCACTGGTCGGGCGAACACCACGGACCGGGTCCAAGACTGCTCAACATCTTCTATTTCGAGACCCCCGACGACTCGTTCCGCCCGGCGCAGTGGTCTCCGTGGGAGGGCTGGGCCGATCCGCGGGTAGGGGACGCGAAGGCGTCGTGCGCGGTGATCGCCGCCCGCCCGGAGCGCGCCGAGGAGGCCCACACCCCGGAGATGGCCACGGTCTTCCCCTCCACCCCGCAGCACGCCGCGCCGATGCTGATGACTCCGGACGAGTGGGACGACGCCCTGGGATACCTGGACCTCCATGCGATACCCGAGTTCGCCGCGGCGAGCGCGTTCGAACGGGACCATCCGGAATCCTTCCTGTCCCGCCACTTCCGCTGCGGGCCGGGCCGTCTCGTGCGGCCGGACGGCGACGGCGAGGATCCCGGCCCGAGCTCGGCGATCGCCTTCGGGTGGCCGCGGTCCCTGTCCGGGGGTACGTACACCGACGGCGGCCGGGACCGCCCACTGCTCCAACTGCCCACCAACGACCTGTGGAGCTGGTCCGAAGGCGGCTCCGTCCACATCATCCTGCCCGGCGAGGACCTGGCCGCCGGTGACTACACCGAAGCCGCCGCCTACGTCGACGGATGGTGAGGGCCGCGAGGGAAGCGGATCCCCCGCTTCAGGTCGGCCCGGGGTCCTGCCCGCTGTCCGTCGAGGCGAATCCCCCCGAAAGCCCCATAGAATCCCCGCATGGCACGGCACGGGATCGTCGCCTTGGCGACCGCCTTTACGTTCCTCATCCCCCTCAGTGCCTGCTCCTTCTCCGAGGAACCGTTGAACCTCGACTTCGAAGCGACGGCGATCAGCCCTGACAAGCCCTTCACCTGTGACGGCGAGGACGACTGCGACGAGCCCGGCACTGTGCGGTGGTCGTTGCCCCTGGAGGGTGACTACTTCCTGCACTGGTCCCGGTCCCGACAGGCTTCGGCGCCTTCCCTCTTCGCCGAATTCCTTCTCATGGACGACCCCTCCTATCCCGACCGCCCGAACGGGATCTACAGCAAGGGTGTCTTCTACTTCATGGAAGGGGACCGCATCACCGCCGTCGACACCGGCGAACCGGCCGTGCAGTGGACCGAGGCGGTCGACCCGGACCGGTTGAAAGTCATCACCTACCCCCACATGGTCGGCGACTCCCTCTTCTTCGTCGATGACAGGCTCGACGAGGACGAGACCATGTACACCGTCGACCCGGGCCCCTCGGGGGTCGAGTGGCACCGTGTCGGCATCTCGG
This sequence comes from Nocardiopsis chromatogenes YIM 90109, assembly GCF_000341185.1. Taxonomy (GTDB): domain Bacteria; phylum Actinomycetota; class Actinomycetes; order Streptosporangiales; family Streptosporangiaceae; genus Nocardiopsis_A; species Nocardiopsis_A chromatogenes. The sequence continues at coordinate 24,526 of NZ_ANBH01000314.1, read as the reverse complement.
GGAGGTATCACTCCGACCCGTTCCTCCGCGATGACGGCAGGCATGTTCTCGTGAAGCCCAGCGTCGTCGGCGACAACCTCATCGTCGACGCGGAAGACGGCTCCGTCGCATGGTCGGGGTACTTCGAAGAGTCCGACGGCGCAAGCGAGGTACTCTCCGATGGCTCGGCCGCCATCACGGACGATGCCGCATACACCTTCATGAGAATGCCGGTCAGGGGTCACTTCACCCGGATCCTTCGATGGGACACGAGTACGGGCGAACTCGCCGAGACGATCAAGCTCGGGAACGGCGTCGACATCCCCACGAACGCCGCACTGGTCGCCGCGAACTCCGAAGTCCTCCTCGCATCCACCGGAAACTGCGAGGCGACCCCCTGCTCGTCACCGGGAGGGCTCTGGGGGCTCGATCCGCGGACCGGCGAACCGCTCTGGGAACGTTCCGAGGGGTCCGACGAGGAGGCCACCTTCATCGCCCTCGAAGACGGCGAGCACGGAGATACCGTCATCGTTCTGGGCCTGGACGGCGCCCCTTTCGCGCTGGATCCGACGACCGGTGAAGAGGTCGACACCGCCGTCGCCCCCCGTCATCTCCCCCATGTGTTCGGGGCGAGGCACACCGCCCGGGTCGGGGCACGATTCCTGTGGTCCGACACGCGCCCCGACAGGCAGGAGCGGATGTCGGCCCCGCTGCAGGTGAGAGGTCCCGGCTTGCGGGGCGGGGAGGAGGTCCTCATCGACATGGCGCTGGGGACGCGGTACCTGACCTCCTACACCGAGGACGGCAGGATCATCGGGGTCTTCCTGGCCTGTGCCCCTGACGGCCTGAAGGCGGTGGACCGCAGCGGCATAGACGCCACCGAGCAGTGCACATCCCCACGGCTGTTCGCGGTGGACTACGGCATCTAAGCGGCCGACGGGCCACGGCTCGCCCCCGGACCCCTCTCCCGAAGCGCGAAACCCCAGCACCATGGCACACAACGCCCATGGCCTGGGGTTCCTCGGTGCGCGGTCGTAGGGAGGGCGGGGCTCGAACCCGCGACCCAGGGATTATGAGTCCCCTGCTCTGACCGGCTGAGCTACCTCCCCGCGTTCCCGGTGGACGGCCCGTCCCGCCGGTTCCGGGGCCTCAGGGCCTCCGCGCGCCGTCATCTTACAGGGCGTCGCTGCGCGACCGCAGCGACGGGAGCGCCGGACGGCCCGCTCCGCCGGGGTTTCCGGAACGCGACACGTCGAATCGGCGGGACGACGGGCCGGGCGCGGCGCGGGGCGGGCGCGCGTACGGGCCGCGACCATGGGCAATAGGGTGGTCCCGCGCCCGCGGGTGCGCTCCGGCCGTTCGGGCCGGGGGCGGCCGGGCGGGGCGGCGGGCCGCGAGGTAGCATCGCGGGTCGCACACACGTCACCAGGAGAAGAAGAAGGTCATGGCCCAAGTACCCGTCAATGTCACCGTCACCGGTGCCGCCGGCCAGATCGGCTACGCGCTGCTGTTCCGCATCGCCTCCGGGCAGCTTCTGGGTCCCGACACCCCGGTCAAGCTCCGCCTTCTGGAGATCCCGCAGGCTGTGAAGGCCGCCGAGGGCACCGCGATGGAGCTGGACGACTGCGCCTTCCCGCTGCTCAAGGGCATCGACATCTTCGACGACGCCCGTCAGGCCTTCGACGGCGTCAACGTCGGCCTGCTCGTGGGCGCGCGCCCGCGGTCCAAGGGGATGGAGCGCGCCGACCTGCTCGAGGCCAACGGCGGGATCTTCAAGCCCCAGGGCGAGGCGATCAACGCCGGCGCCGCCGACGACGTGCGCGTGCTGGTGGTCGGCAACCCGGCCAACACCAACGCGCTCATCGCCCAGGCGCACGCCCCGGACGTCCCGGCCGAGCGGTTCACCGCCATGACGCGCCTGGACCACAACCGGGCCCTGACCCAGCTCGCCAAGAAGCTGGGCGTGGGCATCACCGACATCAAGAAGATGACGATCTGGGGCAACCACTCGGCCACCCAGTACCCCGACATCTTCCACGCCGAAGTCAACGGCACCACCGGGGCCAAGGCGGTGGACGACGAGGCGTGGCTGCGCGACGACTTCATCCCGACGGTCGCCAAGCGCGGCGCGGCGATCATCGAGGCCCGCGGCGCCTCCTCGGCCGCCTCCGCGGCCAACGCCGCCATCGACCACGTCCACGACTGGGTCAACGGCACGCCCGAGGGCGACTGGACCTCCGCGGCCATCCCGTCGGACGGCTCCTACGGCGTCCCCGAGGGCATCATCTCCTCCTTCCCGGTCACCTCCCGCGGCGGCACGTGGGAGATCGTCCAGGGGCTGGAGATCGACGCGTTCTCCCGCGAGCGCATCGACGCCTCCGTCCAGGAGCTGGTCGAGGAGCGCGAGGCGGTTCGCAAGCTGGGCCTGGTCTGACCCGGTCACGGCTCTCGTTCTCAGGGCTCGAGGGCGCGCCCCCCAGGGGGCGCGCCCTTTTCGCGTCTCAGGGGGCGAGGGGTCTCAGGATGCGGGCGCGCGCGGGGGGACGGGTGCCGGAAGAGATGCGGGAGACCGTTCACGCGAATGCACACGCCGGAACGGTCGGCCGACCGTGCGGTCTCGTGCGGCCGCCGTGCGGACTCACTCCGGCGGGGGTGTGAGGCCCCGCTCGACGCCGTCGAACGCCTCGGCGAGGACCTCCGACATGTCCCGCTCCTCGGCCGCCCCCTGCCACACGTTCACGGCGACGTGCACCGCCGTCACCGACACGGCCGCAACCAGCCGCACGTAGGGGTCGTCCGCCCCGCGCCCGGTGCGCTCGCCCAGGCCGTCGCGCAGGGCCAGGTTCAGGGTGCGCGCCGCGACCATCCCCCGCTGGAGGACCTGCGGGTTCGCGCGCAGCAGCGCCGCCTCCTGGCGCCACGTGTCGCCCGCCACCGCCCGTGCGATGGACTGCTCGACGACGGCGCGCACCGCCCCAAGCGGCTCCTCCTCCGGCGGCCGCGCGCGCACGCGCCCCGCGACCTCCTCGTGGGTGTCGCGGGTGAACGGCAGGAGGGTCTCCTCCTTGGCGTCGAAGTAGTTGAAGAAGGTCCGGGGCGAGACCCCGGCCTCGGCGCAGATCTCCTCGACGGTGACCGAGGTGGGCCCCCGCTCGGCGAAGAGCCGCACCGCCGCGGTGCGCAGCGCCTGCCGGGTCATCCGCTTCTTGCGCTCGCGCAGTCCGGCGCCCTCGTCGGCCGTCGTCATCGTGCGCCCCGCGCCCCTCACCTCGTCGCTCCCGGATCCGCCGGGCACGACTGTACCGGCGCAGGGCGGCGGTCCGGGGCCACACCGGTTCACAAATAATTACACTAATGCATTTTTGCAATAATGCATGTTTTCGCCTACCGTGGAGGACTCCCCCCGTCCGTCCTGCGGCGCCCCTCCCCCGCCGCGCCCCTGTCCGCGCCCCCGTCCTGCCCGAGGTGACACGTGCCCAACGAGACCGCGACGTCGCCCGGCGGCGCCTCCCGCGCCCTGGAGACCGCCCGGACCCTGGCCAACGCCCTGTGGTTCCCCGTGCTCTTCGCCGCCGGCTTCATGTTCTGCTACCTGCTGCCCTTCCACAGCCCCGCCCCGCACGACCTGCCGGTCGCGGTCCAGGGCGAGGAGGCGGCGGCCGCGGTCTCGGTCGCCCTGGAGGACGCCTCCCCCGGCGGCTTCGACGTCGTCCCCACCGACGACCCCGAGCGGGTGGTGCTGGACCGGGACGCCGTGGCCGCCTACGACCCGGCCCACCACGAGCTGTACGTCGCCGGGTCGCTCGGCGCGGCCCTGGAGCAGACCGCGGTGTCGACCTTCACGCCGGTCGCCGCCCAGGACAGCTCCGGGCTGGAGGTCACCGACGCCGCACCGAGCGCTCCCGGCGACGGCATGGGGATGTCGCTCTTCTACCTGGTGCTCACCTGGACGCTCACCGGCTACATCTCGGTGATCATGCTCGCGGCGCACGCCCCGCACCTGCGGCGCCGCGCCAAGGTCCTCACCGTGGCCGGGTTCGGCGCCTTCACCTCGGTGTTCTGCTACACCGTCGCCGACGTGATCGACGCGATCCCGCACGACCTGTCCGTCATCCCCATCGCGTTCCTGCTCACCCAGGCCGTCTCCTGGACCTGCCTGGGCCTGGCGCCGTTCGTCACCAAGTGGCTGCCCGGCGTCGCGATGACCGTGTTCGTGCTGCTGAGCATGCCCTCCAGCGGCGGCGCGATCCCGCTGCCGATGGTCCCGGAGTTCTTCCAGAACCTGCACCCCGTGCTGCCCATGGGCCGCGCCATCGACGCCATCCGCGCGGTCCTGTACTTCGACGGCGCCGGTCTGTGGCCCGCGGTGGCCGTGCTCGGAGGCTGGCTGGCGCTGGGCGCCCTGCTGCTCGCCGCGGCCACCGTGCGCGAGCGCTCCCGTCGGCGCGCCCCCGGCGCCCACGCCGGGGGCGCGGCCCGCGCCGCCTCGGAGGAGGCCGACGACGCGGCCGGATCAGGGCCCGGGACCGACGCCTCGCCGTCCCTGATCGGCCGGGTCACCGACACCTCGGGGCGCCCCGTGGCCGGCGCGGTGGTCAGCGTGGTCGACCACGCCGGTCGGCACGTCGCCGCCCTGGAGAGCGGGACCGACGGCGCCTACAGCGGCATGGGCCTGCCCGGCGACCGGCTGACCCTGCTCGCCTCGGCCCCCGGCCACTCGCCCCGGGTGGCGCGGGTGACGCTGGATCACGGCGGGCTCGTCCACCTGGACTTCGCGCTCTACCCCGACGACGCCGCGGTCCGGGCGCCCGAGTCCGGCGTCTCGGAGGGCTTCCTGCCGGTGTCGGGCCGACGGGTTCCGCTCGGGCGCCGCGTGCGCGAGATGGACGGCGGCGGGTCCGCCTGACCCCGGCGGGCCCGTACCCCCGCGGCCCCGTCCCCGGCGCGGTTCTGCGCAGGGGCGGGGCCGTCCGCCTCCCCACGGGCACTCGTCCACAGGGGCGAGTGCCGTGAAGAAGGCAGTGCCATGGAGAAGGCAGTATGGAGAGCGTGAGTCTCCTTGAACAACTTCCGGCCCGGCCCGAACCCGACACCGTCTTCGAGGCGTTCGCCTCCTGGGCCGAGGAGCGTGGCCTCACCCTCTACCCGCACCAGGAGGAGGCCCTGATCGAGGCCGTCTCCGGCAGCAACGTCGTCCTGAACACCCCCACCGGCTCCGGCAAGAGCCTGGTCGCGGCCGGGGCGCTGTTCGCGGCGCTGTCGCGGGACGAGTGCGCCTTCTACACCGCGCCGATCAAGGCCCTGGTGTCGGAGAAGTTCTTCGACCTGTGCGCGATCTTCGGAACCGACAACGTCGGGATGATGACCGGGGACGCCAGCGTCAACGCCGACGCGCCCATCGTGTGCTGCACGGCCGAGGTGCTGGCCAACATCGCCCTGCGGGACGGGGCCGACGCCGACATCGGCACCGTGGTCATGGACGAGTTCCACTTCTACGCCGAGCCCGACCGCGGCTGGGCGTGGCAGGTGCCGCTGCTGGAGCTGCCGCAGGCCCAGTTCCTCCTCATGTCGGCCACGCTGGGCGACGTCAGCCGGTTCGAGGAGGACCTGACGCGGCGCACCGGCCGCTCGACCGCCGTCGTCACCTCGGCGGAGCGGCCCGTGCCGCTGTACTACTCCTACCGGAAGACGCCCCTGCACGAGACGCTGGAGGAGCTGCTGGAGGGCCGCGAGGCCCCCATCTACATCGTGCACTTCACCCAGGCCCAGGCGGTGGAGCGCGCGCAGTCGCTGACCAGCATCAACATGTGCACGCGGGCGGAGAAGGACGCGATCGCCAAGGAGATCGGCAACTTCCGCTTCACCACCAAGTTCGGACGCAACCTGTCCCGGTACGTGCGCCACGGCATCGGCGTGCACCACGCGGGCATGCTGCCCAAGTACCGCAGGCTGGTGGAGCGGCTGGCCCAGGCCGGGCTGCTCAAGGTCATCTGCGGCACCGACACCCTGGGGGTGGGCGTGAACGTGCCCATCCGCACGGTGCTGTTCACCGCGCTGAGCAAGTACGACGGCACGAAGGTGCGCCGCCTGAGCGCGCGCGAGTTCCACCAGATCGCGGGCCGGGCGGGACGCGCCGGGTTCGACACGGTCGGCAACGTGGTCGCGCAGGCGCCCGAGCACGTCATCGAGAACGAGAAGTCCCTCGCCAAGGCCGGGGACGACCCCAAGAAGCGGCGCAAGGTGGTGCGCAAGAAGGCGCCCGAGGGGTTCGTCGGCTGGGACCAGTCCACCTTCGAGAAGCTCATCGCCGCCTCCCCCGAGCCGCTGAAGTCGCGGTTCAAGGTCAGCAACGCCATGCTGCTGAGCGTGATCGCCCGCCCGGGCGACTGCTTCGCGGCCATGCGGCACCTGCTCACCGACAACCACGACGACCGGCCCTGGCAGCGCAAGCACATCCGCGAGGCGATCGCGATCTACCGGTCGCTCATCGACGGCGGCATCGTCGAGAAGCTGGAGGAGCCCGACGGCGACGGGCGCACCGCGCGCCTGACGGTCGACCTGCAGCCGGACTTCGCGCTCAACCAGCCGCTGTCGACGTTCGCCCTGGCGGCGTTCGAACTGCTCGACCGCGAGTCGCCGACCTACCCCCTCGACGTGCTGACCATCGTGGAGGCCACCCTCGACGACCCCAGGCAGATCCTCGGCGCGCAGCTGAACAAGGCGCGCGGAGAGGCCGTGGCGCAGATGAAGGCCGACGGCGTCGAGTACGAGGAGCGCATGGAGCGGCTGGAGGAGATCGAGTACCCCAAGCCGCTGGAGGAGATGCTCGACCACGCCTACGAGGTGTACCGGCGGGGGCACCCGTGGGTGGGCGACCACCCCCTGCGCCCCAAGTCGGTGGCCCGCGACCTGTACGAGCGTGCGATGACCTTCACCGAGTACGTGTCGTTCTACGAGCTGGCGCGCTCGGAGGGGCTGGTGCTGCGGTACCTGGCCAACGCCTACAAGGCGGTGAGCCAGACCGTGCCCGAGGACGCCAAGACCGAGGAGCTGCACGACCTCATCGAGTGGCTGGGCGAGCTGGTGCGCCAGGTCGACTCCAGCCTGCTGGACGAGTGGGAGCAGCTCACCAACCCGCAGGAGGACGAGGAGCCGCAGGCCGCCCAGGAGGAGCGCCAGCGCCCCGTCACCGCCAACACGCGGGCGTTCCGGGTGCTGGTGCGCAACGAGATGTTCCGCAGGGTGGAGCTGTCGGCGCTGCGGCGCTACGACGAGCTGGGCCGCCTGGACGGCGAGGACGGCTGGGACGCCGAGGAGTGGGAGGAGGCCCTGGAGGGGTACTTCTCCGAGCACGACACCATCGGCACCGGCCCCGACGCGCGCGGCCCGAAGATGCTGTCCATCGAGGAGGACGGGGAGCACGCGGTGTGGCGGGTGCGCCAGGCGTTCGAGGACCCCGAGGGCGACCTCGACTGGGGCGTCTCGGCCGAGGTCGACCTGACCGCCTCCGACGAGGAGGGCCGCGCCGTGGTCCACGTGACGGACGTGGGCCGCATGTGACGGCGTCGCCCCCGCTCCCCTGGCCGGGGCAGCGGGACCCCTGGCGCAGATGAGGCCTCGAAGCCGTGCGGGACAGGGCGCGCACGATCGGCCCTCCGGCGGCTGGGACACCCCCATCCGGGTCTGACGGTCCCGGCCCCCGCGGGGATACGATCGCCGCGTCCGCGTTCCGACGCCTGCCCCGAGGGGGTCCGCCGTGGCCGGTCGCCGTGTCGCCTTCACCAGCCGTGCCGCAGGGTCCGGAGGGGCCGCCCGATCCGGTGCCCCTGCAAGCGCGTCCTCGGCCGCCGGGGAACCGGACGCCACGGGCGCGGGTGCCTCCGCCGCCACCGCGGCCGCGGCCGAGCGGTCCGCGGAACCGGGGCGCCCCTCCGGCCCGGTCGTCCTCGTCGACTGGGACGGCGTGGACCCCGCCTACCTGGAGGCGCACCTGGACGGCTGCGCGCCCGTGCTCGCCGGGCTGATGCGAAGCGGGGCGCACGCCGTGATGGAGTGCACCTACAAGTCGGTGTCCAACCCCAACCGGGCGAGCACCGCCACCGGCGCCCGCCCCGCGGTGCACCGCAACACCGCCTATGTGCTCGACCCGGCGACCGGGAAGGCCCGGGGGCAGACGCGGGCCATGCGGGCCGAGACCCTGGCCGAGGCGCTGCGGCGGCAGGGCCGGACGGTGCTGTCGGCCGGGTGGTACATCGTGGAGGACCGCGGCACCGCCTACGGCGACCCCGAGGCCCTGTACACACAGGGCAGGACGTGGGAGGAGAACGTCGATTCGGTGGTGTCGGCGCTGCGCGGCGACCCGGTCGACTCGGGCGGCACCCCGGTGCGGCTGCCGCGGGTGCCCGACCTGATCGCGGCGTACTCGGCCGACATCGACACGATCGGGCACCGGGAGGGGCCCCGATCACCGCGCATCCCCGAACGCCTGAGGGGGCTCGACGCGGGGCTGGGCCGGATCGTCGCCGAGGTGCGCCGTGTGGGCCTGCTGGGGCGGACCACCTTCGTCTTCGTCTCCGACCACGGCATGACGGGCTACACGCGCTCCCTGGAGCCCGAAGTGCTCGGGGCGATCGCCGGGGCGGGGTTCACGGCCGAGCGCCTGTACTCGGGGCGGACGCCCGCCCCGGCGACGGAGGTCGTGCTGACGGCGACCCCCCGCGCGGCCAACGCCTACCTGCGGGGCCCGGCGGCGGCGCCGGACGGACGCGCTCGGCTGCTGCGCGCCCTGTGCTCCCTCGACGAGCTGGAGGCGGTGCACACCCGCGAGGGGCTCGACGCCCTCGGCGCGGCACCGGAGGAGGGCGACCTGGCCCTTGAGGCCCGGCCGCCCTACGCCTTCGTGGACCCGGACGCGCTGGACGGTACCGAGCGCGGCGGGCACGCGAGCCTGCGCGAGGGCCGCGCCCCGCTGGCCCTGTCCGGCGCGGCCGTGCGGGCGCGCGCACGGCTCCTCGCGCCGGGGGTGATCGACGTCGCACCGACGGTCTGCCGCCTTCTGGGCGCGGCCCCGCCGGCGCACGCGCAGGGGCGTGTGCTGGAGGAGGCGCTGGTCCCGCGCCGGTAGCGGGCGGGGGCGGCGCGGCACCGGGACGCTAACCTGTCCGCCATGGACCGTCCCTACACCATCCTGAGCTGCGCGGTCTCGCTCGACGGCTATATCGACGACGCGAGCCCCGACCGCCTCCGGCTGTCCAACGACGAGGACTTCGACGAGGTCGACGCCCTGCGCGCCGAGTGCGACGCGATCCTCGTCGGCGCGGGGACGGTCCGCAAGGACAACCCGCGCCTGCTGGTGCGTTCCCCCGCCCGCCGCGAACGGCGCCTGGCCGCAGGGCGCACCGGCGACCTGGTCAAAGCGGTGCTGTGCGAGAGCGGAAAGCTCGACCCGTGTGCGCGCTTCTTCGTCACCGGCGACGCGGACAAGGTCGTCTACACGGGCGCGAGCGCCTACCCGGCCGCCGAGCAGCGCTTCCTGGGCGCACCGGGGACCTCGGTCGTCGACGCGGGCGACCCGCCGGCGCTCGACGTGATCCTGGCCGACCTGGCGCGAAGGGGCGTGAAGAGGCTCCTGGTCGAGGGCGGGACCCACGTGCACACGTTGTTCCTGACCAGCGGGCTGGCCGACGAGCTGCGCCTCGCCGTGGCGCCGTTCTTCGTCGGGGACGCGACGGCCCCCCGGTTCACGGGTCCGGGGGTCTTCCCCGACGGGCCGGGGACGCCGATGCGCCTGGAGGAGGTCCGGCGGCTGGGGGAGATCGCGGTGATGCGGTACCGGTCCGCAAGAACCGGGGACCCCGGCGCGGACGGCGGGGCGACCGGCGGAGCCGCTCCCGGGGCGGCCCGATGACCGGCCGGCCGGGGACCGGCGGCCCGGCGTCCGCCGACGACCGCGACCGGGCGCTCCTGCGCCGCGCCATCGAGCTGTCCCACCGGTGCCCGCCGTCGGCGACGGCGTTCTCGGTCGGCTGCGTGATCGCCGACCGGAACCGCAAGGTGATCGCCGAGGGGTACTCACGCAGGGACGACCCGCACGACCACGCGGAGGAGACGGCGCTCAGGGGCCTGGCCCCCGATGACGGCCGGCTGGCGGGGGCCACGCTCTACAGCTCCCTGGAGCCCTGCGGGAGGCGCGCGTCCCGCCCGCACCCCTGCGCCGAGCTGATCCTCGCGACACCGATCCCGCGCATCGTCTACGCGTGGAGCGAGCCGAGCCTCTTCGTCGAGGCGACGGGGGCGGCGCGCTTGGCCGGTTCCGGCCGCACGGTCGTCCGCGCCCCGGATCTCGAAGAGGAGGCCAGGGCCGCCAATGCGCATCTCCTCTCGTGAGGGATGGCGCCCGTCGACCGACCTTCGCCATGTTTGGCTTCGAAGGAGCCGTCCCACCGAACACCGGTCACTCTGAGCGAAGCGAATGCCGCCCCGTCGGGGTAGAGCGCGGACACGGCCGGGTACACCGTTCCATGAGCAGGGCTGCCCTTCACCCGCACCGGTCCGGAGGGCGCGCAGCGACGAAGTTCTCCGGAGGGATGATCACAGGGGGTGACCTTGGACGAGGAGTAGCGGCTCACGAGTATGCACGACACGAGAGACGCACGGGAGCGAGCCCCACAACTGCGACGCCCGCTCCCTCAACAGGCACAGCAACCCATCAATCCTCGTCCACGGATGTCACTCTCTCTATTCATCATGAATCACCCATAGGCCCACTGGAGTCCACAGACGTCGTCTCGGACATCCATGAAGTCGTGGGAGTAGAACACTCCCCCGCTGCCGATGATCTCGTTGCGGTGGTCCGGTTCGCTGAATTCGACCACGGACTTCCGCCCCCGGAACCAGTGGACCGTACGCGGTACCCTACAACGCGGGTAGAGCAGCCGGAACCCGACGCGCCCCACCCCGGTCGTGCTCCCGAAACTGACCCTGGGCACCGCTTCGGCGGCGCTGTCGACGCGCAGGCTGTATCCCAGCCTGTATCCGTCCTCACCGGGATGGATGTCGTGATCGAGGCGGAAGACCGCGACCACCACGCCGATACCGCTCTCCTGGAGGCGCTCCACGGCGCACCCGTGCCCGGCTTCGACCCGGATGACCCCCCTGCGCGGATCGGTCGGATAGGCGAACCTGCGGGTGAACAGCGAGACATTCGGTGCCATCGCCGAGATCATCTCCACCGTGTGGACCTCCGCAATGACCCCGCGGTCGTCAATGCAGTAGAGGGACTCCTTCTCATGAATCCAGTAAGTGGAGGCGATTTCCTCCCGGGGGCTTTCGGCGGTCACTTCCTCCACGGGTTCCACGTCCCTGGGCCCACCTCCCCGCCTCCGCGCCTCTCCGGCCGCCTTCGCCCGCGCATAAGCCGACAGCACGCGCGCCCGGTCGCACCCGAACCTGTTCACGTAAAGCAGGACGAATTGTCGCGAGGGCATCACCCTGCCGTTCTCCGCGTTGGATACATGCCCCGATGAGAACCCCGGGACCTGACGTGTCGTGGCCCCGGCCGCGTTGCGGGCGGCCCGGAGGAGCTCTCCCAGGATTCCCAGCTCGGGGGTGTTGGGCTCGTGGGCGGATCCGGCCATGGGGGCTTCCTTCCGGGTGACCGTGCCTGCTTGCTTGCCCGCTTCCCGTGCTTGCTCGCACGGATTCTGTGTATCGGCAAGCATTCCCTCCATGTGCTCCCCTGATGGTGGCCGGACGGTCCGGGGTGGCCGAAGGCGGCCACCCCGGGCGGCGGTCCGGTGGGTCGGTCAAGGGAGGAGGACGGTCCATGGCCGTTCTGTTCACCGCCCTCGCCTGCTTCATCGCGGGGGCGATCACCGGATGGGTCCTCACGTCGAACCACGCCACCTGGTCGATGGACCGCATCGTTGCCCGCCAGCAGCGCGAGATCCACTACCTGCGCGAACTCCTCGTCGAATCCGAGACGGCGGCGCGCCGGGCCGCCGCCGACGCCGCCCGCCACGTGCGGGGCGCGGACCAGTGGGGCGGCGACCGGATGCCGTCCCGGAGGAGCGTCGACAAGGACGTCGACGGCGTGCACTGAGACCGCGCACGAAACCGATCGGCCGGCCGTCCGGCCCGGACGGCCGCAGCCTTCGCAGGCTCCCCACCGGGGGACCCCGGCCCCGGTGGGCGAGTGAGCGGTGCGGGGCGATGCGCCCGCGCCCCTCCCCGGACCGTGATCCGGGCCCTCTCTTCCCAGCGCTCTTTTCACGTCCGCCCGCCTCGGTCCCCGACACAACGCGCCGGTGCCGTTCGGGTCTGGTCAGACGCCCCGGGAATGGGGACGATCGGCCTACAGAGCGGCCCCGCCCCGCCCGCCGGTCCGCGCGGGCGGGGCACGGGGCGGTACAGCGAACGAGGTGATCCCCATGCCCGTGGAGAACGGCGCGCCCGACACGGCGGCGCCGCTGGGGACCCGGGGCACCGCCTGGTCCCCCGAGACCCGGCTGTACACCGACGGCGTCGCCGAGGGCGCCGACGGCTCCCCACTCGCCGTTCCGCCGCACTCGGACCGCCTGCGCGTGCCCGGGACCGCCCTGCTCGACCCGCGCTGGCCCTCGGAGGGCGCCGCGCCCGCCGACCCGGCGGCCGTGTCCGCCCGCCGCGCCGAACTCGCCTCCGCCTGGATCCCCGGCCAGTCGTCCCGCTGGTGCGACATGGCGCGCACCGCCCTCATCGACATCCGGGCGCTGCTCTTCCCCAACGGCGCGATGGTCGCGGCCGCCAGCCCCCACTGGCGGTACGTGTGGCCGCGCGACGCCTCCTACTGCGCCGTGGCGCTGGCCCTGTGCGGGCTGCGCGCCGACGCCGTCCGCGTACTCGCCTACCTGGAGCGGGTCCTTCCCCATTCGGGCCCATGGCAGGCGCGGTACCTGCCCGACGGCTCCGGGGACGTACCCGACGGCCGGGGCGTCCAGCTCGACGGCGCCGGATGGGTGCTGTGGGCGGCCTGGGTCGTGGAGAGGTCGGGCGGCGGCCCGCGCCCGCAGTCCCCGACCGCCCCCGTCCCGCCGCTCGACGGCCCACCGACGGGCCCACCGGTCGGGCGCGACGCGCTCACCTCCTCCCCCGAAGCGGCCACGGACTCCCTCCACATCGGGCCGGGGCGGCCCAAGGAGCCGGAGCGCGACGGGACGGGCAGGGGTCCGGCGGCCGCCGACCTGGCCGCCGTCGAACGGCTCGTCCCGCGTGCCCTCGCCGTCGTCGAGGAGTCCCTCGACCCGCGCACCCGCCTCCCGCGCCCCTCCCCCGACTACTGGGAGAAGCGCACCGGCGACCTCACCCTCGGCACCGCCGCGCCGTTGGCCCTCGGCGCCCGCTCCGCGGCCGCCCTGACCGGGAACCCGACCGCCGCCGACCTCGCCGAAGGGCTGCAGGAGGCCGTCGAGGCCGGGTTCGCCCCGCACGACTACCCGCGGGCCGTCCCCGGGGCCTCCGGCGGCGCGGCGGGCCGGGACGCCTCCGTCGCCTTCCTGCTGCCGCCCTTCGCTCCCGCACGCCCCGGCCCGCACGCCGCGTGGCTGCGCACGCTCGAAGCGCTGCGCGTGTCCAACGGCGGGCTCCGCCCGGGCGAGGACTGGCCCGACCCGGTCACCGCCTGGACCCCGCAGGTGTCCCTGTTCGCGATGGCGGCCGCCTGCCTGGGCGAGCGCGCCGTCGCCGCCCGCCTGCTCGACTGGCTGGACGCCCGCCGCACCCGCCTGGGCTCCCTCCCGGAGAAGGTCACCGCGGCCGGGCGTCCGGCCGCGGTGGCCCCGCTCGCCCTCACCGGGGCGTGCGTGCTGGCCGCCCTCGCCGCACTGGAGGGCCGCCCGCCGCCCGTCCCGCCGATCCCGCCCCGCTGACCCGGCCGCGCCACGACCGGCCGCCGCCCCACGGAGGTGCCGATGCCCGAGCCGCGCCCCCACCCCCGCCCCGAGCCGTGTCCCGACCGGCGCCCCGGCTCCGCCCGCCGGGTCCGCCCCCGGCCCCCGGCCCGCGCCGTCGGCGCCGCCGCCGCGGCGCTGCTGCTCCCCCTCGCCGCCTGCCAGGCACCCGAGGACGACGGCGCCCTCGTGTTCTGGACCCCGCATGTCACCCCCGACCGCCTCGCCCAGCAGGAGGCCACCGCCGCCGCGTTCACCGAGGAGACCGGCATCGGGGTGGACGTGGTGCCGATGTCGGCCGAGGACCAGAACCAGAGCATGGCGGTCGGCTCCGCCTCCGGCGACGTGCCCGACGTGGTGCTGCTCGCCCCCGACCAGGCCGCCGCTTGGTCCGCCCAGGGCGTGCTCGACACCGCGACCGCGGACGCGGTCGTCCAGGAGCTCGGCCCCGGCACCTTCAGCCGCAACGCCCTGGACATGGTCACCTTCGAGGGCGTTCCGGCCGCCGTGCCCAGCGACGGCTGGGGCCAGGTGCTCGTGTACCGGGCCGACCTGTTCGAGCGGGCCGGGCTCGACCCGCCCGCGACGCTGGAGGACGTCGCCCAGGCGGCCGGGAAGCTCGACGGGGACGGCCGGGCCGGGATCGTGCTCGGCACCCGGCCGGGCGACCCGTTCACCACCCAGACCGTGGAGGCGCTGCTGTTGGCCGGGGGCTGCGAGCTGGTGGACGGCGCGGGCGAGGTGGCCCTGGAGTCGCCCGCGTGCGTGGCCGCCCTGGACGCCTACGCCCGCATGGCCGAGGCGTCGGTGCCCGGGGACCAGGACGTGGAGACCACCCGCGCCGCGTACCTGTCGGGGGAGGCGGCGATGCTCTTCTGGGGCTCGCACATCTACGACGAGCTGGCCGGGCTGGCCCCCGACTTCCCGCCGACGTGCCCGGAGTGCTCCGACGACCGGGGGTTCCTCGCGGAGAACTCCGGAACGGTGGGCGCGCTGACCGCCCCCGACGGGTCGCCCGTGCAGTACGGGCTCACCCTCAACCTGGGCGTGCCCGTCGGCGCGGACACCGCGGACGCGCGGGCGTTCGTCGAGTACCTGATGGGGCCGGGCTATGTGGAGTCCCTGGAGGTCTCCCCCGAAGGGCGGGTCCCGGTGCGGCCCGGTACGCCCGAGGCCCCGGACGTGTACGCCGACGCGTGGTCGGAGCTGCCCACCGGGGAGGACGACGACACCCGGGCACCGCTGTCGGAGTTCTACGGCGAGGCGGTGATCGGGGACATCGTCGAAGGCGCGCAGTCCTTCCGCCGGTGGGGCTACGGCACCGAGCACGCGGCGTTCGCGGGCCCGCTGGCCGCGGAGAACACGCTGGCCAGGGAGGTCGGGCCGCTCTTCGAGGGCGAGGAGCCCGCGGTGGTCGCCGCGTCCATGGCCGACGCGGCCCGCGCGGTCCAGGCCGACACGGGTTGACCTCCTCCCCTGCCTCAAGGCAGGAGACCCGGCGGTCGCCCGCTGGGTCTCCTGCTTCCCCGACGACCGCCCCGCCCGGGAGGATTCCCGTTGAGGTCTGACACCGTCTCCACAGGCAGACGCGGCCGACCCGGCCCGAACGTTGACCGCCGCGTTCGCGTCGCGGTCATGGGTGGTGCCGTAGACGAGGCGCACGCAGCCGGACGTGCGCGACGGCTCCGCCGCCTGCTCGCCCCGCGGGCCCAAGCCTCACATGTCGCCGGGCGCCGGACCGCCCGGGCGGCGATTCGGCGTTTTCCGCCCTGCTCCGCAGGGGCTTCGTCCCCTCTCCGGCCTGATGGCCGGGGTTTCCGCCAAGGAAGGCCCTGATGGCCGGGCCGTCAGGCGGTGCGGGGACGGACGGAGATGTGCCGAGGGCCGCCCCTGACCGGCGCCCCCGCCGCGGAGATCGCCGCCGCGGCCTGACCCGTCGTGCGCGTGAGGAGCTGCACGGGAGGCTGCTGGTCGCCCCCACCCTGCTCGTGGTGGGTGTGGTGGTGCTGCTGCCGTTCGCCGCCGTGCTCGTGCTGTCGGTGCAGGAGCTGCGGCTGATCGAGATCCGCACGCTGAGCCCGTCCGACCTGGGGGTGTCCCTGGCCAACTTCGCCGGGGTGGTCACGGCGTCCGGCTTCTGGGCGGCGGTGCGCACCACCTTCGTGTACGCGGCCGCGACCACGGCGGGCTCGCTGGCGGCCGGGCTCGCCCTGGCCCTGGCCCTGCGCCGCCCCTTCCGGGGCCGGGGCCTGATGCGGGGCCTGGCGCTGGTGCCGTACGTGCTGCCGGTGGTGGCGGCGGCCACGATCACCGAGATGCTGCTCGACCCGCAGTACGGGGCGGTGAACGAGGCGGGCCGCCGCTTCCTCGGCTGGGAGGTGCCGATCGACTTCCTGACCGAGCACCGCATCGACGTGGCCGGGCTGCCGGTCCCGGTGGCGCTGAGCGTCGTCGTCGCGTTCGAGGTGTGGAAGTCGTTCCCGCTGGCGTTCCTGTTCCTGACGGCGCGCCTGCAGGCGGTGCCCCGGGACGTGGAGGAGGCGGCGGTGGTGGACGGCGCCTCGCCGCTGCAGGTGTTCCGGCACGTGCTGCTGCCGCAGCTCGCCGGTGTGCTGGGGGTGCTGGCGCTGTTCCGGTTCATCTGGTCGTTCCAGAACTTCAACGACGTGTACCTGCTGACCGGCGGCGCGGGCGGCACCGAGGTGGTGGCCGTGCGGGTGTACCGGGAGCTGGTGACCAGCGCGGACGTGGGGTCGGCGGCGGCGCTCGGCGTGCTGATGACGGCCGCCCTCGCGGTGCCGCTGCTGTTCTACCTGCGCCAGGTGCGAAAGGGGCGGCTGTGATGATCCCCCCGGCCGAAGCGAGGGGTCTCCCGGCCCGAAAGGCCCCTCCGGGCGTCGGACCGCCCCGGCCCGGTCCCCGCCCCGCGCCCGGCGCCTGCGCGGTTCACGCGCCGAAGGGCCGGTACCCCGCGCGGTCCGACGGCCACCGGTATCCCATCCGGTGGGCCGGTGCGGGGTCCGGAACCGAAGCCTCTCCGGTACGGAACGGGGTCGGGGCCGTCGGCGCCGACCCCCCTGTGCACCCCGCCGTCCGGGGCGGAGGACACCCGTGACGGCCCGGCGCCGGTGGGACCGGCACACGGTGGAGCGGCGCGTCCTGGGGGCGGCCCGGGTCGTCGTGATCGCCNCGCCCGCCGGTCCCCTCCTCTACGGGATCGTGCTCTCCGTGCGCCCCTTCGCCGCGTTCGTCGCGGACCCGCTGGCGCTCCCCTCGCTCTCGGAGATCGACATCGGTTCCTACGCCACCGCCCTGCGCTCGGAGGAGGACGGCGGCTTCGGCCTGGCCCGGTTCATGCGCAACTCGGCGTCCGTCGCCGCCTGGACGACGGTGCTGACCGTGGCCTGCAGCGTCCTGGGCGCCTATGCCGCCGTCCGGCTGCGCTTCTTCGGACGCGACACCGTCAACGGCTTCTTCCTCGCGGTCTACCTCTTCCCCGGCATCGTGCTGGCCGTTCCCCTGTTCGTCCTGTTCAGCCGGGTCGGCCTGACGGGGACCCTCACCGGGCTGGTGCTGATCTACATGGCGCAGACGGTGCCGGTGGCGCTGTACATGCTGCGCGGCTACTTCCAGGCGGTCCCGGCCGGGGTGGAGGAGGCCGCCGAGGTGGACGGGTGCAACCGGCTGCAGGTGATCGTGCGGGTGGTGCTGCCGATGGCGCTGCCCGGGATCACCGCCACCGCGCTGTACGTGTTCATGATCGCCTGGAACGAGTTCCTGTTCGCCCTGCTGTTCCTGGTCGGCGACCGCGAGCGGTGGACGGTGTCGCTGGGCATCGCCCGGCTGGGCGACTTCGCGGTGCCCGCGCCGGTGCTGATGGCCGGGTCGATCGCGATCACCGTGCCGGTGGTGGCCGGATTCCTGCTGGCCCAGCGGCTCCTGGTGTCCGGCCTGACCGCGGGCGCGGAGAAGGGGTGAGCCGGGCGGCGCGCGGCGGGCGCGGAGCGCGGACGGGGACGGGGAGGGAGACGGNCCGTGACCTGCTCCCTCCGGGCGGCCGCAGGCCGCCCGACGGTGTCGGGCGCACGGACCGGAGCCTGACCCGGCCGTGGTCGGCCCGGTCGGGGCGACCACGGCCGGAGCGCCTCCCCCCGGCAGGTCCTCAGAACGGATAGCGCTCGATGTCGGCCTGCATCGTCACCCACTGGGTCTCCGTGAAGGCCTCCATGTTCGCCGCGGTCCCGCCGAACCTCGACCCCGTTCCCGAGGCCCCCACCCCGCCGAAGGGCGCGGTGGCCTCGTCGTCCACGGTCTGGTCGTTGATGTGCACCAACCCGGCCGGGATGCGCTCGGCCAGCTCCATGCCGCGCATCGGGTCGCCCGTCAGCACCCCCAGCGACAGCCCGTACTCCCCCTCCGACGCCAGCGCGACCGCCTCGTCCTCGGTGTCGAACGCGATCACCGGCGCCACCGGCCCGAACACCTCCTCGGCGTAGGCGGGTGCCTCCGGACCCACCCGGTCGAGCACCGTGGGCCGGTAGAACAGCCCGTCGTAGGCGCCCCCGGCGCGCAGCCGCGCCCCCGCCTCCACGCTCCGCGTCACCAGGCCGTGCACCCGGTCCCGCTGGCCGGTGTCGATGAGCGGCCCGAGCGCGGCCGGGTCGTCCGCCGGGTCCCCCACCGCCAGCGCGTCGGCCTTGGCGGCCAGCCGCTCGGCGTACTCCTCGGCGATGGAGGAGTGCACGATGTGCCGACCGGTGGTCATGCAGATCTGCCCCTGGTGCAGGAACGCCCCCCAGGCCCCGGCGGAGGCCGCCGCCTCCACGTCGGCGTCGCCCAGCACCACCAGCGGCGAGTTGCCGCCCAGCTCCAGGTGGACCCGCTTGAGGTGGCGCCCGGCCGCCTCGCCGACCTTGCGCCCGGCCGCGGTCGACCCGGTGAAGGACACCACGCGCACCCGGGGCTCGGCCACCAGCCGCTCGCCCGCCTCGGCGCCGCCGGGCAGCACGTGCAGCACCCCTTCCGGGAGCCCGGCGCGGCGGAACACCTCGGCGACCACCGCCCCGCCGCACACCGCCGTGCGCGGGTCGGGCTTGAGCACCACGGCGTTGCCGAGCGCCAGGGCGGGCGCCACCGACCGCATGGCCAGGATCAGCGGGAAGTTGAACGGCGAGATGACCCCGACCACCCCGGCGGGCACCCTCCGGGACATGCTGAGCCGCGGCTTGGCCGTCCGCAGCACCTCCCCGGCGGGCTGGGAGGCCAGCGCCGCCGACTCATAGGCCTCGGTGACCGCCAGGTGCGACTCGAACGCGGCCTTGCCCTGGGCCGACCCGGCCTCGCGGACCAGCCACCCGGCGATCTCCTCTGCGTGCTCCTCGAAGAGCGCACCGGCGCGGCGCAGGACGGCGGCGCGTTCCTCGAAGGACGTCGCCGCCCACCCCCGCTGCGCGTCGGCGGCGCGGGCCGCCGACGCCGTCACATCGTCGGCGTCGGCCATGCCGATGCGGGCCAGCTCCGCGCCGGTGGCCGGGGAGGTGGCGGGGGCGTCGCCGCCGCGCGGCTTCGTCCAGTCGCCGGTGAACACGCGTCCGCCGAAGGCGGTCGGGTCGAGCAGGGACATGCGGTCCTCCAATGGGAAAGGGCGGTCCGTCCGGACAGGACGGGCGGCGGGCGGGCCCGGAGCGGCCCGGCCCCGGCGGCCCGTGGGGCCGGGACGGGAGCCGGGGCCCGGCCTGCCCTGTACAGACGCGGTCATGGGCGGAAGTCGGGGTCGGGGGCCACGGCGACGTCGAGGACGACGGGTTCGGTGCGCTCGCGCAGGCCGGGCAGGACCGCGCCGAGCTCGGCCTCGACCTCGTCGGCGGTGGCGGCGGTGCGGGCGGGGCAGCCGAGGCCGCGGGCCAGCGCGGCGACCGACACCTGGGGGAAGCCGGGCCAGGGCGCCTTGCCGCCGTGGCGTTCGGCGAGGCGGTCCATGACGGCGTAGCGCCCGTTGGACAGCACGATGAACAGGACCCCGGCCCCGTAGCGGGCCGCGCTCCACAGCGCCTGCACCTGGTAGAGCGAGGACCCGTCGCCGACGACCGCCACGACCGGGCGGTCCGGGGCGGCCATGCGCACCCCGGTGGCGGCGGGGAGGGCGAACCCGAGCCCGCCCATGGCGGCGGACAGGAACCCCATCGGCCGCCGGACGGGGACGATGCGGTGCAGGTCGGGGCGGCTGGAGGGGGTCTCCTCGACGAGGACGGTGTCCGGGTCCATCCGCGCCGCGAGGGCGGCCAGGACGCGGGCGGGGCTGAGGGGTGCGACCGCGCCTCGGGAATCGGGAGGGCCGACCGCCTCCGGGGGTGGCGGAGGCGTGCTCGCGTGGGCGGCCGACGCGCCGCCGTCGGAGGGGGCGCGCCCCCCGGAGGCGCGTGGTTCCCGTTCTTCACGGTCGGCGCGGACGCCGCCGGGGCCCTCCGACCGGCCGGGGGCGGCCTCCAGGGCTGCGGGGACCGCCCCTCCTCTCCTCGGGCGCGATGGCACCTGGGACGCCAGCAGCCTCAGCGCCGGTCCGATCGGCGCGACCACCGCCACCTCGACGGGGGCCCGGTGCGCCTCCGCAGGGTCGTCGGTCAGCAGCGCCACGCGCGTCCCCTCCGGGACCAGCGGCCCCTCCGCGTAGGGGTACTGGCGGAACACCGGCGCCCCCACCGAGAGCACGGCGTCGCACCCGTGAAGCCGCTCACGCAGCCCGGGCCGGTCGGCGGGCAGCACCCCCGCGTACAGCGGGTGGTCCTGCGGGAACCCGGCGCGCGCCCCGAAGCTCTCCTGGTACACCGGGGCCCCGATGCGCTCGGCCAGCGCCCGCAGCGCCGTCCACCCCTCCTCTGAGTCCGTCCCCGCGCCCGTGACCAGGGCGGGCGCCGACGCGTCGGCGAGCAGGGCGGCGAGCGGCTCCACGTCGGCGGCCTCGGCGGTGGCCGACCGCACCACGCGGGCGGGCGCCGCGTCGGGGTGGCCGGCCCCGCCCGCCGGGGCGGACCAGTCGCCCTGCGGCACGACCACGATGGCCGGTCCCCGCCCGTGCTCGGCCTCGAAGCGGGCCCGCGCGATCGCCCCGGGGACCTCCTGCGGGACCGCCGGTTCGCACGTCCAGACGGGGTACTCGCCCGCCAGTCCGCGCAGGTGCCCGGTCAGGAACGGTTCCAGGGCCAGGTGGCGGCGGTCCTGCTGGCCGACGAGCACCACCAGCGGCGCCCGGTTGACGCGCGCCGTGGCCAGGGCGCCGACGGCGTTGCCCAGCCCGGCGGTGGTGTGCAGCTGCACCAGGGCGGCGCGGTCCCGCGCGATGGCCCACCCGGTGGCCATGCCGACCACCGACCCCTCGTGCAGGGCCAGGACGAAGCGCAGGTCGTCGGGGAGGTCGGTGAGGAAGGCGACCTCGGTGGAGCCGGGGTTGGCGAAGATCGTGGTGAGCCCGTGGGCGCGCAGCACGGCGACGGCGGCGTCGCGGACGGTGCCCTCGGCCGCCTCCGGAGCGTTCACCGCGGGCCGCCGGTGGTGGTGGGCGTTCGCTCGGGGCCGTCGGCGCCGCCCGTGCCCTTGTCGGCCTCCGGGTCGTCCGGGTCGGCGGCCCCGTCGGCCTCGGCCCCTCCGGTACCGGCCCCGTCGGCACCGGAGGGGCCGCCACCGTTCTTGGCGGTCTGGATCTCCCGGTACACCTGGGCCCGCAGTTCGGCGAAGCGCGGCGCCGAACGGGTGGTGAGCTGGTCCCGCTCGTCCGGCAGGTCCACGCGTACGTCGTCCTGCACCACGGTCGGCGAGGCCGACAGCACGATCACCCGCTGCCCCAGGTACACCGCCTCGTCGATGTCGTGGGTGACGAACAGGACCGTCATGGAGAACCGCTTCCACAGCCCCCGGATCAGGTCCTCCAGGTCGGCGCGGGTCTGCGCGTCGACGGCGGCGAACGGCTCGTCCATCAGCAGCACCCGCGGCTCGTAGGCGATGGCCCGGGCGATGGCCACGCGCTGCTGCATCCCGCCGGACAGCTCCCACGGGTGCCGTGCCCCGGCGTGCGCGAGGCCGACGGCCTCCAGCGCCCCGTCCACCAGCTCGCGGCGGCGGGCCTTGGGCAGCCGCTTCTCCTTGAGGGGCAGTTCGACGTTGCCGCGCACGGTCAGCCAGGGGAACAGGCTGCGCCCGTACTCCTGGAACACCACGGCCATGTCCGGCGGCGGCCCGGTGACCGGGCGCCCGTCGAGCGCGACGGTGCCCGCGGTGGGGCGCATCAGCCCGGAGACGCACTTGAGCAGGGTCGTCTTGCCGCACCCGGAGGGACCGACCAGGCAGGCCAGTTCGCCTTCGCCCAGGCGGAAGGTCAGGTCGCGCACGGCCTCCACCTCGCGGCCCCGGCCGCTGTAGGTCTTGCGCAGCCCGTCGACGTCGAGCATGGGGATCCTTCCTCTCATTCCCCGCGGGAGGCGGCGCGCAGCCCGCGGTGCCAGGCCAGGGCGTGCCGCTCCGCGCGGGCGAAGACGGCGGAGAGCGCCACCCCCAGCAGGCCCAGCAGCACGATGCCGCTCCACATCTCGGGGATGGCGAAGCTCCGCTGGAACTGGACCACGGCGTAGCCCAGGCCGCTGGAGCTGGCGAACATCTCGCTGATGACCATGAGGATGATCGCGATGGACAGGGCCTGGCGCAGGCCGGCCGCGATCTGGGGGCTGGCCGAGCGCAGCACCAGCACCCCGAGGCGGCGCCGTCCCCGGATGCCGTAGACCCGGCAGGTGTCGGCCAGGACGGGGTCGACGGCGCGCACCCCTTCCACCGTGTTGAGCAGCACCGGCCATACGCACCCGGACACGACGACGGCCGCGCGCATCGAGGTGTCCAGGCCGACCAGCAGCATCAGCAGCGGCACCAGCACCGGCGGCGGCACGGCGCGCAGGAACTCCAGGACGGGTTCGGCGGCGGCGCGCAGCCGGGTCGACATCCCGAGGGGGACGCCCACCCCGATGCCGAGGACGGCGGCCAGGGCGTAGCCGGTCAGCAGCAGGCCGACACTGGGCAGTACGTCGGTGAGGAAGCGCTCGGAGATCCACACCTCGGCGAAGGTGGCGGCGATGGTGCCGGGGTCGGTGAGGAAGAAGCTGCCGGAGGACGCGGCCGCCCACCACCACAGGGCGATGAGCACGGCCGGGAGCCCCAGCACCCTGAGGGCCGACGCCGCGCCCTTGCGCGCGGTCGCGGTCGCATCGGCTTCGGCGCTCATACGGCCGCCTCCCCTCGGACGGAGCTGTGCCAGCGCAGCAGTCGGCGCTCCACGGCGCGGACCCCCGTGTTGACCGCGACGCCCAGTAGCCCGGTGGCCACGATCAGGGCGTACACGAGCGGGGCGGCGCCGCTGGACTGGGCGACGGAGATCTCCTGGCCCAAGCCGGGGGTGCCGATGGTGAGCTGGGCGGTGATGGTGAGGATGAGCGCCACCGCCGCCCCCAGCCGCACCCCGGTGAGCAGGTAGGGCAGGGCGGTGGGCCACACCAGGTGGCGCAGCCGGGCCCACCGGCCCAGCCCGTAGGCGCGGGCGGTCTGCTCGGCGACGGGGTCGAGGTCGGCGACCCCGTAGAGGACCTGGATGTAGATCTGCCAGAAGGAGGCGTAGACGACCAGCAGCAGCGTGGAGCGCAGGTCGCTGCCGTACATCAGGATCGCCAGGGGGATGAGCGCGACCGAGGGGATGGGCCGCAGGAACTCGACGGTGGAGGCGGTGGCGGCGCGCAGCGCGGGGACCGACCCGATGGCCAGGCCCAGGGCGACGGCGGCGGCGAAGGCGATGGCCAGGCCCAGTGCCCAGGCGGAGACGGTGGCGCCGACGGCGCTCCAGAAGGCGCCGGTCGCCGACCGTGCGGCCAGGGTGGCCAGCACCTCGGAGGCGGGAGGCAGGTGGTCCGCGGACACCGCGGGGGTGCGCGGGACCGCCTCCCACACCAGCAGGAACGCGGCCCCGCCCGCGACCCCCAGGAGGGCGTCGCGCCCGGGGAGGGGGCGGCGCGGGGCCGCGGCGGCGGGGCCGGGCCCCGCGCCGGTCCCGGCGGCGGGCCGTGCGGCGGGGGCGGCGGTCATCCGGCCTCCGCGAACAGCGCGTCGACGTCGGGGGTCTCCTCCACCAGCCCGTCCTCCTCCATGAGGTCGGCGATGGTGCGCACCGATTCGCGGTCGGCCTCGGGTGGGAACGCGGGCAGCCGGATCTCCTCGATGACGGCCGGATCGATCTCGGTGTACTCACCGAGGATGCGCCGCACCTCCTCGGGGTGGGCCTGGGCGTAGGCCAGGGCCTCCTTCATGGCGGCGGTGAAGTCGGCGACCAGCTCCGGGTCCTCGGCCAGGACCTGTTCGGAGGTGAAGTAGGCGGCAATGGTCAGCTTCGGGTGGGCGTCGGCGAAGTTGGAGGCCACTTCGGTGGCGCCCGCCTCCAAGGAGGTGGTCAGGAAGGGTTCGACCACCCAGGCGGCGTCGACCTCTTCCTTCTCCAGGGCGGCGGGCATGTCGGGGAAGGGCAGCTCCATGAACTCGACCGCGGACGGGTCGCCGCCGGCCTCGCGGACCGAGTTGCGCACGGTGGTGTCGCCGAT
>NZ_ANBH01000313.1 GCF_000341185.1 Nocardiopsis chromatogenes YIM 90109 | reverse complement strand
GGCGGGCATTCCAAGATCGACGGACACGGTCTCACCTCACGGGCCGCCGGGGTGGTCCGGCGGCTTCGGTTGAAAGTCGAAGGGTTCGGGGCGCCGCATCGGGCACCGCGCAGGAGGCGGCCGGGCGCACCGGGACCGGGGGACCCCGGTTCCTGGGAGAGCGGTGGCGCCGCCGTCCGCATGCGCTGACTAGGCTACCCTCCCCCGCGCGGGGGCGGGGCCACGGCCGCCGGGAGGCCGCGCGCCCGCCGCCCGCCGGACACCCGCGCGTCACCGGAAGGGGCGCGCCGCGGGGGACGCCCCGCCCCACGCCCCGTCGGCGTCACCGCGTCGTCACTGCGTCACGCGCAGCGGGTTGACCACGTCGGCGATCAACAGCATGACGCTGAAGACCAGGAAGCAGGCCACCACCACGTAGGCCACCGGCATCAGCTTGGCGACGTCGAAGGGGCCCGGGTCGGGGCGCTTGAACACCTTGGCGAAGGCGCGGCGCACCGACTCCCACAGGGCGCCCAGGATGTGCCCGCCGTCCAGCGGCAGGATCGGCAGCATGTTGAAGGCGAACAGGAAGAGGTTCACCCCGGCCAGCAGGTTGATCAGGAACGACGCCCGCTCGACCAGCGGGATGGGCTGCGCCAGCACCTCGCCGCCGATGCGGGAGGCCCCCACGATGCCCACCGGCGAGTCCACGGTGCGCTCCTCGCCCAGGAACGCCGCCCGGAAGACGTCGTCGACCTTGGTGGGCAGGGCCACCAGCGCCTCGCCCACGCCGACGATGGTGTCGCCCATGAAGGCGGCGGTCTCGCCCACGCCCAGCGCGGTGCGCTCGTTCTGGAAGGTGATGCCGAGGAAGGCGGCCTTCTCGGTGTCGGGGATGCGGTAGCCCCGGTCGTCGGTGAGCGGCTCGCCGTCGGGGCCGGTCTTGAACTGGATCTCGCCGCCGGCGTCGCGCGCCACGACGGTGTTCTCGATGAGGTCGGCCTGCAGCTCGACCTCATCGCCGCCGCGCTCGACGGTGAAATCGGTAGGGCCGGGCGATTCGCGGATGAGCCGGTTGGCGTCGTTCCAGTCGGCCACCCGCTCCCCGCCGACGGCGACGATCACGTCGCCGGGGCGGAACCCGGCCGCGGCGGCGGGCGTGGGCGGCGCGTCCTCGGGGCAGGTCGCGTCGGTGGCGTCGGCGGGGACCACGCACTCGCTCACCGCGTCCACGGTGGTGGAGGGCTGCGGGATGCCGATGCCCATGAGCAGCACGCCGAACAGGCCGACGGCCAGCACGAGGTTCATCGCGGGCCCGGCGACCATGACGATGATCCGCTTCCACGGCGCCCGCTGGTAGAACTGGCGGTCCTCGTCGCCCGGCTCCACCTCGACGCTGCTCGCCTCGCGCGCGTCCTCGATCATCGCGCGGATGCGGCCCATCGGCCGCCCGGAGACGTCGGGGGCGGCCGGCGGGATCATGCCGACCATGCGCACGTAGCCGCCCAGCGGCACGCCCTTGACCCCGTACTCGGTGTCGCCGATGCGTCTGGACCACAGGGTCGGCCCGAAGCCCACCATGTACTGGGTGCAGCGGATGCCGAACATCTTGGCCGTGCCGAGGTGGCCCAGCTCGTGCCAGGCGATGGAGAAGAGGAGTCCGAGAAAGAAAAGGACGATCCCCGCGATCGTGAGCACTGCGGTCATGTACCTCTCCTCAGGCTGCCCGGGCGATCAGCTCCCGGGCGCGGCTCCGGGCCCGTTCGTCGGCCGCGCGGACGTCTCCGGGGGTGAGTTCCTCCGGTTCGTCCGTGCCGTGACGTTCTGAGACTACCTGGGCGACGGTGTCCACGATGGCGGGGAAGGAGAGCCGGCCGTTCAGGAAGGCGTCCACGGCCTCCTCGTTGGCGGCGTTGTACACGGCCGGGGCGGTGCCCCCGGCGGCCCCGACCTCGCAGGCGAGGCGGACGGCGGGGAAGGCGTCGTGGTCGAGCGGCTCGAAGGTCCAGCTCTGCGCGCGGGTCCAGTCCACGGGGGGCGCCGCCGCGCCGACCCGGTGCGGCCAGGACATGCCGAAGGCGATCGGGATGCACATGCTGGGCGGGCTGGCCTGGGCGAGGGTGGAGCCGTCGGTGTACTCGACCATGGAGTGCACGATCGACTGCGGGTGCACGACCACCTCGATGCGCTCCAGCGGGACGTCGAAGAGCAGGTGCGCCTCGATCACTTCGAGCCCCTTGTTGACCAGGGTGGCCGAGTTGACCGTGATCACCGGCCCCATGCTCCAGGTGGGGTGGTTCAGCGCGTCCTCGGGGCCGACTCCGGCCAGCCCGGCGCGGTCGCGGCCGCGGAAGGGGCCGCCGCTGGCGGTGATGACCAGGCGGCGCACGTCCTCGACGCGGGCGTCCACCTGCCCCTGGGCCAGCGCGGTCAGCTCGGCGGCGGGCACCCGCGGGTAGCACTGGGCCAGGGCGAAGTGCTCGGAGTCGACCGGCACGATCTGCCCGGGCTGGGCGGCGGCGCGCACCAGCGGCCCGCCGATGATCAGCGACTCCTTGTTGGCCAGGGCCAGCAGGCGCCCGGCGCGCAGCGCGGCCAGGGTGGACTCCAGCCCCAGGGCCCCGGTGATGCCGTTGAGCACCACGTCGCAGCCCCAGGAGGCGGCCTCGGCGACGCCCTCGGCCCCGGCGAGCACCTTGGCGCCGCTGCCGCGCTCGTCGAGCAGCCGCGCCACCTCGGCGGCGCGCCCGGCGTCGGCGACCGCGACGGCCTCGGCGCCGGTCTCGGCGGCCTGGTCGGCCAGGAGTTCGGCGCGGCCGCCCCCGGCGGCCAGGGCCCGCACCCGGAACCGGCCCGGGTTCGCGCGCACGACCTCCATGGCCTGCGTTCCGATGGAGCCGGTGGATCCGAGGATCACGACCTCGCGCGTGTCGGAGGGGCGCGAGCTCTGCAGGAGTCGTTCAGCGATTCGCACCCGGCCATTGTCGCGCATGGGGCACGTGCTCAGGGGGGAGGACGGCGCGGCGGATCAGGTACGCACGCCCCTCTTTACATCGATCCCCTCCGCGTCTAAGTTACCGTCCATGTAAGTTACCTCACAGTAGAATTCCGGTCCGCCGCCCCCTGGCGGACCCGCCCCGACGGGGGCCCAGCCGCCCCGGCGGCCGGGCACGGCGCGACCCCGGACGGGCACCCGCGGCACCGCCGCGGTACCCCCGCACCCCCGCTCGCGGCCCGCCGAGGGCCGGAAACGAGGACGCCATGCGCCGACTCCGCACACTGTGCACCGCCGTGCTCGCATCGCTACTCATGGTGACCCTGGCCGTACCCCCCGCCCACGCCGAGACCGGCGTCCGGGTCACCCACGAGACGATCCCCGGCCACGGCGGCATCGACCTGCCCGCGAAGGTGATCACCCCCGCCGGCGACGACGGCCCCCGCCCGCTGCTGGTCATGCCGACCGCCTGGGCCACCAACAACCTGCTCTACGTGGGCGCCGCGAAGAGGCTCGCCTACGAGTCCGGGTACCAGGTCGTCACCTACACCTCCCGCGGCTTCTGGAACTCCGGCGGCGCGATCGAGGTCGCCGGGCCCGAGGACGTGGGCGACGCGCGCGCCGTCATCGACTGGGCGCTGGAGAACACCGACGCCGACCCCGACCGCATCGGCATGGCCGGGATCTCCTACGGCGCCGGGATCAGCCTGCTCACCGCCGCCGAGGACGACCGGGTCAAGGCGGTGGGGGCGATGAGCGGCTGGGCCGACCTGGCCGAGTCGATCTACTCCCACGAGACGATCAGCTACCAGGCGGTGGAGCTGCTGCTGAACTCCGCCCACCTGACCGGGACGCCCGGCGAGAAGCTGCTGGAGATGGAGCGCGAGTACCGCGAGGGCAACGTCCAGCCCGCCCTGGACCTGGCCCCGGAGCGGTCGGTCTCCACCAAGGTGGACGCGATCAACGCCAACGGCACCGCCGTGATGATCGGCCACGCCTGGAACGACGGCATCTTCCCGCCCGGCCAGCTCACCGACTTCTACGGGGAGCTCACCGGCCCCAAGCGCATGATGCTCTCGGCCGGGGACCACGCCACCCCCGAGGCCTTCGGCGCCGTCGGGCTGCCCAACGAGACCTGGTCGGAGCTGACCCGCTGGTTCGACCACCACCTCAAGGGCGCCGACAACGGCGTGGACGCCGAGGACCCGGTGCGGGTCAAGCCCAACAACGGCCGCGGCGGCTGGGCGTCCTTCCCCGACTGGGGGGCGGTCTCCGACGGCTCGCTCGACTACGGGCTGAGCGAGCCCGTGCGCACCTGGGACAACTGGCAGTACACCGGCGGGCTGGCCGAGGATCCCGAGACCGGCTGGAGCTACGGCGTGGGCGCCGGGCGCGGGACCGTCGCCGAGAGCGGGACGCTGCTGCTCAGCGGCGCGCTCCAGCAGTTCGCCGACATCCCCACCGGGGTGTCCCTGCCGCTGGTGAACCGCTCCTACGCCGGGGTGTGGACCGGGCCGCGGCTGACCGAGGGGGCCCGGGTGAGCGGGTCGCCGGAGGTGGACGTGGTGGTCACCCCCACCGCCGCCGACCAGTCGCTGTACTTCTACCTGTACGCGGTGGACCGGTACGGCACCGGGTCGCTGATCACCCACGAGCCCTACACGCTGCGCGACGCCGAGCCCGGCGAGCCGGTGCAGGTGGGCCTGCGGATGGAGCCGGTGGTCTGGGACGTCTCCGCCGGGCAGCGGCTGGCCCTGGTGGTGGACACCGAGGACTCCCGCTACACCGACTCGGGCGCCCGCGGCGAGCGGGTGGAGTTCGGCTCTACCGAGGAGGCGCCGGCCGCGCTGTCGGTGCCCACCGGCCCGGACCCCGACGGCCGGGTCTGACGGAGGGGTCCCCCGCCCGACGGGGCCCGGCCGGCACGTGCGCCGGCCGGGCCCCGGTTTTCGGTCCGACACTCCGCGACACGTCGTCCAACCGAAAGTGGGTACGCGATCACCCTCCGTATGGCATGATCACGTCCCATGACACCGTCCCTCCTGCGCATCCTCGTCGCGCCCCTGGTCGCGGCCGCCCTGGCCGCAGGCGCCACCGGGGCCGCCGCCGCAACCGGCCCGGCCGGACCCGCGCCCGCCGCGGACGGCCCCGGCGCCGTCCGCCACACCGCCTCCGAGGAGCCCTCCTCGGTCCTGGACTACTGGACCGCCGAGCGGATGGCCGCGGCCCGCCCCATCGGGCGGCTGCTCGGCGGCGCCGCCGACGGGCTCCTCGACGGGGTGCCCGGATACGGCGCGCCCGACCGGGAGCACCAGGCCGACGGCGGCGACGCGCCGGTGTGGACCGGGGGCGGCACCGTCGCCCGCACCACCGGCCGGGTCTTCCTGAGCATGGACGGGCGCGACTTCACCTGCACCGCGTCGGTGGTGCGCGCCCGCAACGCCTCCACGGTGGTCACCGCGGGCCACTGCCTCAAGGACGGCACCGGGGCGTGGGCGTCCAAGTGGGTGTTCGTGCCGGGCTACGACGACGGCGAGGAGCCCTATGGGCGGTACACCGCCCGGGAGATGCTGGTGACGCCCGAGTGGGCGCGCAGGACCGACGACAGCCGCGACTTCGGGGCCGCCGTGCTGCGCGAAGGCGACGGCGGACCGGTGCAGGAGGCCACCGGCGCCCAGCGCATCTCCTTCTCCGGCGACCACACCGGGCGGGTCCGGTCCTTCGGCTACCCGGCCCGCTCGCCCTACGACGGCCGGACGCTGCGCACCTGCAGCGGCCCCACCCACGCGGACCGGGGCGGCACCACCGCGCGCGGCATGTCCTGCGACATGACCGAGGGCTCCAGCGGCGGGCCGTGGTTCGCCGGGTTCGACTCCGCCTCCGGCCGCGGCACCGTGGTGTCGGTGGTCAGCTTCAAGTACGCCTCGGACGCGGACACCCAGTACGGGCCGGTCCTGGGCGCATCCGAGCGCCGCGTCTTCAACGAGGCCCAGGACGCCTGACCTGCTGCCCGCGGGACGGCGGGAACGCGCCGAGGGGGAGGGGCCCCATCGCCCCTCCCCCTCGCGCCGTTCCGCGGCCTGAGGGCCCGAGCCGCCCGGCCGCCGGGTCCGGCTAGGGCTGTGTCGAAGCGCCCTGGTGGGCCGGGGAGTCGTCCGCGGCCCTGCGCTTGCGGCCGAACACGAACAGGCCCGTGTACAGACTGGCGGCCAGCCCCACCGCCATGATGACCAGGAACGGCACCGCGCCCACGTGCGGGCTGATGATCAGCGGGATGGCCGCCGCGGTCACCAGGCCGCCGCCGAAGAACGGCTCGAACACCAGCTGCTTGTAGCCGAAGGCCGGGTAGGCCGGGGTCTTCAGCTCCGGGTCGACGATGCGCATGAGCACCAGGCCGGTGGCGGTGACGCCGAGGGACTGGCCGAAGTCGCCGATGCCGCGCTCGAACCAGTGCGAGGGCATCATCCGGGGGGCCAGGAACAGGAAGGCCCCGACCACCCACAGGATGCCGGCCGCGGACAGCAGCAGGAACGGCAGCAGGTTCGCGGCGAGCACCTGCAGGGACAGGGTGGCCATGGCCGAGATGATGAGCATGTCCAGGGAGAAGCCCTGCACGCGCTCGATCATCATGGAGTCGACGATCGCGTTCTTGTCGAAGCGGTCGATGAGCACCTGGAGCAGGATGCCGCCGATCATCGCCAGCGGGAACAGCGGTACGTAGGCGAAGATCTCGATGGTGTCCGCCCACAGCGCCTGCTCCAGGGCCTGCATCCCGGACAGGATGACCTGGCCGATGAGCACCGCGATGGCGATCAGGCCGAAGTGCAGCGCCAGCGGGTCCAGCGAGGAGGGGTGCACGGTCAGCATCGCGCCGGGGCCGCGCTTCTCGCCGACCAGGAGTCCGGCCTGCTCGGCGTCGGAGATCTCGGCCTTGGAGTCGAGCACGACGGTCTTGCGGCGCCGCACGCCCCAATTGATCAGGGCGATGCCCAGCAGGATCCCGGCGAGCAGGCCGACGGTGGCCATGCCCACGGCCAGGTCCTGGCCCTCGGGGAACCCGGCCTGCTCGAAGGTGTCGCCGAGCCCGGCCGCGGTGCCGTGGCCGCCGACGAACCCGATCTCGATGAGCGCGCCGGTCAGCGCGGGCAGGTTGAAGACCGGGACCAGCACCAGCAGGGCGAGCAGCAGGCCGATGACGTACTGGCCGGTGCTCAGGGTCAGGCCGAAGGCCAGCTGCGGCCCGGCCAGCCGGGCGGCGTCCTTGAACCGGGGCAGCGGCTTGCCCAGGAACAGCCCGGCGAAGACCACCGAGATGAGCAGGCCGGGGAGCGCGGACCAGACCTCGTAGACGCCGGGCCCGAAGAGCCCTCCCTCGGTGAAGGAGTCGACGCCGGCCAGGCCCATCGCGCGGCCGAAGATGTCCGGCCCGAGGAGCAGCGCGATGCCGCCCCCGATGATCGAGCTCGGCAGGAACAGCTTCTGCGTGAGCTTCCACTTGACCCGGACGAGCTTGGCGACCAGCAGCAACACCCCCAGGAGGAGGAGCGCGAGGCCAATGGTGTCGGGGGACATCTCTTACCTCTCCGTTGAAGCATGAGCGCGCCCTCGGGGCGGGAGCGCACCGCGGAGCGGGCCTCGGTCGGGAGGCGGTACCCCGGGGTGCGCCCCGTCGTCGGGCGCCGTGGCTGTGAGGGCGCCGGGCCGCACCGGACCCGCGCCGGGCGCTCCATGACACGGCCGGGAAAGCACCCCAAAAGCACTCAGACAGGCATAAATCCGGCCTAAGTGATCGTCAACGGAAAGTGTGCCATCGCCGCGATACCGCTAGGTAACCCCCGGGACACCGGACGGGGCGACGCGCAGCGCCCGGGGGGCCGCCGCGGAGGACCCGCGGGGACGCGGCCGGAGCCGCGTCCCCTGGTGCGCGGCACTTCCCACGAGAGCCGCGCCACTCCGCACGGCCCTGCTCACAGCTGCACGCCGGTGAGAACCATCACCCGCTCGTAGGTCAGGTCGTCCATCGCGGCGCGCACGCCCTCCTTGCCCACGCCCGACTTCTTCACCCCGCCGTAGGGCATCTGGTCGGCGCGGAAGGTCGGCACGTCGCCGACCACGACGCCGCCCACCTCCAGCTCCCGGTGGGCCCGGAAGGCGGTGGCGATGTCGGAGGTGAACACCCCGGCCTGCAGGCCGAAGTCGCTGTCGTTGACCGCGGCGAACGCCTCGTCGGTCCCCTCCACCCGCTGCAGCACCAGCACCGGGCCGAAGACCTCCTCGCGCACCACCTTGGCGTCGGCGGGGACCTCGGCGAGCACGGTCGGCTCCACCGTCACCCCGTCGCGGCCGCCGCCGGTGAGCACCTTGGCCCCGGCCCGCTCGGCCTCGGCGATCCAGCCGTGCACCCGCTCGGCGGCGGCCTCGTCGATCATCGGGCCGACCTGGGTGGCCGGGTCGGCGGGGTCGCCGGTGCCCAGCTCGCCGACGCGCTCGACCAGGCGGGCGGCGAAGCCGTCGTAGACCCGCGCGTCCACCACCACGCGCTGCACCCCGATGCACACCTGCCCTGCCTGGTTGTTGCCGAACAGGGCGATGCGCCGCGCGGCGTGGTCCAGGTCGGCGTCGGCCAGCACCACCGCCGCGGCGTTGCCGCCCAGCTCCAGGGTGACGTGCTTGTGCGGGGCCCGGCGCTGCAGCTCCCAGCCGAACTGGCCGCCGGTGAAGGAGATGACCGGCAGCCGGGGGTCGGTGATCAGCCCCGAGGCGCGCTCGTTGGGCATGGGCAGCACGGAGAACGCCCCGCGCGGAAGGCCGGTCTCGGCCAGCACCTCGCCCAGCAGCAGCGCGGTGAGCGGGGTGCCCGGGGCGGGCTTGAGGACGATCGGCGCGCCGACCGCCAGCGCCGGGGCCACCTTGTGGGCGACCAGGTTGAGCGGGAAGTTGAACGGGGCGATGCCCAGGACCGGGCCCGTGGGCACGCGGCGCACCAGGGCGACGCGGCCGGTGCCGCCGGGGTCGGTGTCCAGGCGCTGCAGCTCCCCGCTGTCGCGCCGGGCCTCCTCGGCGGCCAGCCGGAAGACGGACACGGCCCGCCCGGCCTCGGCGCGCGACCAGGCGATGGGCTTGGCGCTCTCGGCGGTGATCAGCGCGGCGAACTCCTCGGCGTGCTCCTCGATGCGCCGCGAGACGTGCATCAGCGCCTCGGCGCGCACGTGCGCCGGAAGAGCGNNCGCCGCCCGCCGCCACCGCCTGCTCGATCTGCTCGGGCGAGGGCACGGCGGCGGCCCCCGCGCTCCCCCCGGTGTAGGGGTTGGTCACCTGGATCTCGGTGTCGCCGGTCGCGGCTTCCCCGGCCAGCCAGAACGGACGCGTAGACATGCCCGAGACGCTAGTGCCCGCGACGGCGTGCGGCGTTGTCCGACTTGGCCATGGAGCCGACGCCTTTTTGGCCATTCCGGCGCGGCCCGGCCCCTCGCCCGCGGTTCAGCCTCCGCGGCGCGCGCGTCGGCCGCTCCCCTGCCACCAGCGCAGCACCCGCACCAGCAGCGCGTCGGAGCCCTCCTCCGGCCCGGGGGTCGGGGACGGCGCGGCGGGCGCGGGCTCGGGGGCGGGCAACGGCTCGGCTGGCTCGAACTCCACCGGAAGCGCGGCCGGGCCCCGGTAGAACAGGGACGGCGCCCACCACAGCTCCTCGGGGGGCAGGGCCAGGCGCAGCCCTCCCAGCCGGGCCCGCAGGCGCTCCACCCCGATCTCCACGACCCGCTCGGCCACCGCCCGCGCGGGGCAGCGGTGCTCCCCGGCGCCCCAGATCAGGTGCGCCCGGTTGTGCCCGGAGGGGACGGCGCCCTCGTCCTGGTGCCCGCGCCGCAGCCGCGGGTCGGCGTGCGCGGCGGCCAGCCCGAACGCCAGCGGCTCGCCCTCGGCCACCCGGGTGCCGCCGACCACCGCCGGGCGGGTGGCGAAGCGGGCGGGGAGCACCTGGACCGGCGGCACCGTCCAGACCACGTGGTCGACGACCTCGTCGAGCAGCAGCCCGCCCCCGGCGAAGTCGCGGGCCAGCGCGTCGTCGGCGAGCAGCTCGCGCAGCACGTTGCCGAGCAGGTTGGCGGTCGGCAGGTGCGCGGCGGCCGCCATGGTCACCAGCTGGTCGGCGGTCTCCTGGTCGGTCGGGCCCGACCCGTGGCCCAGCATCCAGCTGGTGAGGTCCTCCCCGGGCACGGCGCGCTTGTGGCGGACCAGCCCGGCGAAGTAGTCGCGCATGCGGGCGGCGGCCTCGGCCGACCGGTCGCCGTCGTGCCCCCACATGGCGGTGGTCAGGTCCCCCAGGGCGTAGCCGAACGCGTCGTCCAGGCCGAAGAGGCGGTTGAGCACCATGGCCGGGAGCAGGGTGCAGTAGTCGGCCATCAGGTCGGCGCCGCCCTGGGCGCAGAAGTCGTCGATGAGGCGGTCGGCGGCCCGGGTGATGTCGGCGCGCACCCGGACGTCGCTCAGCCGGGCCAGCGCGTCGGTGACCGGGGCGATGAGGCGGGCGTGCTCGGCGCCGTCGGCGTACAGGGCGCTGCCGCTGTACCCCATGCCGATGGGCAGGTCGTCCCCGGGCGAGCGCTTGCCGTCGCGCACGTCGCACCAGCGGCGGGTGTCCCGGGAGAAGCCGCCCCAGTCCCGCATGACCTCCAGGTTCTCCTCGTACCCCAGCAGCAGCCACACCGGCAGGCCGGGCTCCAGCTCGACCGGCGCCACCTGGCCGTACCGTTCTCGGAGCGTCTCCCACACGCGCGCGACCTCGCCGTGCTCGGCGTACTTGTACAGCGGGACGGCGGCGTCGTGCAGGGGGCAGCCGGGTGCGGTGTCGGGGCGTTCGGTCACGGCTTCGCTCGCAGACTGTCAGGGGGCGGTGACTGCGGTTCCACGAGGGTAGCGCCGTGCCCCGCAGGCCACCACCACCGTTCCCGCACCTCTTCGCGTTCCCGGCGGGGGGGCGGCGCGCCCGATTCCGGCCGCGACTCTCGAACTCCCGGGGTGCGCCGGGGTAGCCTGCCTACGCACCGTCGCCCGGCCGTCACCCACGATCCCCGATCGCGCGTCGCCCTCCCGACCGACCTCTCCCCCCGCCCATCCCCCGTCGACCTGGAAGGGGCCCCGACCCGATGGCGATCCTCCGATCCCGCGCGCTGCCGCGCGCCCGCCTGCTCGTACGCGCCTGCGCCGCGCCCGTCCTGGCCGCGGGCCTCGTCGCCGCGGCGGCCTCCCCCGCCGCCGCCGACGGCCCCCTGCACGAACTGCGCCGCGACCTCGACGCCCTGCTGGAGGACCCGGCCCTGGAGGGGGCGGTGTCCGGGGTGGTGGTGCGCAGCGCCGACACCGGCGAGGAGCTGTACGGCCGCGAACCGGACACCGCGCTGCTGCCCGCCTCCAACATGAAGCTGCTGACCTCGGCCGCCGCCCTGGAGGTGTTCGGGCCCGAGCACCGCTTCACCACGGGGGTGCGGGCCGACACCGCGCCGAACCGGGGCGGCGTGGTCCGCGGCGACCTGTACCTGGTCGGCGGGGCCGACCCCACGCTGACCGCGGACGCCTACGACGACCTGGCCGAGGAGGTGGCCGACGCCGGGGTCCGCAGGGTCACCGGGGACCTGGTCGCCGACGACACCCTCTTCGACGACGAGCGGCTGCACCCGGACTGGGAGGCCGGGGACGAGCCCTACTACTACGCGGCGCAGATCTCCGCGCTGACCGTGGCCGCCAACGAGGACTACGACACCGGCGTCGTCACCGCCTCCGCCGAGCCCGGCGACGCCGCGGGGGACCCGGTCGAAGTCGGCCTGGAGCCGATGGCCGACAACCTGGAGGTGCGCAACGAGGCGGCCACCGGGGCGCCGGACTCCGCGCCGTCGCTGCAGGTGACCCGCGAGCCCGGCACCAACACCTTCACCTTCTCCGGGTCGCTCCCGGCCGGGGGCGACGGGTACGAGGCGCTGCGCACGGTCGACGACCCCACCGCGCACGCGGCGCACCTGTTCGCCGACGCGCTGGAGGACAACGGGGTGAAGGTGACCGGCGGTGTCGGATTCGGCGCCGCCCCGGCGTACACCGCCGAGGTGGCCGACCGCGCCTCCGACGAGCTGGGCGACCTCCTGGTGCCCTTCATGAAGCTCTCCAACAACGGGCACGCGGAGATGCTGGTCAAGGCGATGGGGGCGGAGCGCACGGACTCCGGCTCGTGGAAGGCGGGCACCGCGGTGGTCGAGGAGGCCGCCGAGGGCCTGGGACTGGACACCGGCCGGTACGACCAGGCGGACGGGTCGGGGCTGGCCCGCACCAACACGATGACCGCGCACGGGGTGGCCGACCTGCTGGACACCGCGCGCGGCGAGCCGTGGTGGCCGGTGTACGAGAACGCCCTTCCGCTGGCCGGGGCCGAGGACCGGATGGTCGGCGGGACGCTGCGCAACCGGATGCGCGACACGGCGGCCGAGGAGAACGTGCGGGCCAAGACCGGCACCCTGACCGGGGTGAGCGCGCTGTCGGGCTACGTGACCGCGGCCGACGGCGAGGAGCTGGTGTTCGTGGTGCTGAACAACGGGTACTCGGGGTCGGCGCCGCGCCACGTGCAGGACGCGATCGGCGTACGCCTGGCGGAGTTCTCCCGCGAGGGCGCCCAGCGGATGGCGGACGGGCCCGCCCCGACGAGCGCCCCCGCCGCGCTGGACGCCCCGGCGGCGATCGGCGCACCGGCGGGGGGCACCTCGGCACCGGGCACGTCTTCGCCGGGCACGCCCGGCACCGCCGACCTGGAGTGCACCTGGGCCGGAACCTGCTGACGCGGGGAGTGTAGGCCCGGCGGCCGCCGCAGAGGCGGCGACGGTCGGCAGGGCGGTTCCGCACCCCCTGCCGACGCTCCGCCGGGCTGCTCGCGGTCCGGGCGCGGGCGACCGGCAGGGCGCACGGTCGCCCGCGTTCGCGGCGGGCGCCGGGCAGGGGGCGTGGGCTCCGGCCGTCCCGCGCCGCGGAACCGCCGCCTGATCCGCGATCCCGTGCCGTCTCCACCGGCCGGAACGCCCCCGGGCCCCCGCCGCTCCGGTCGGGGGACACAGGGCCGGCGATCCGGGTGTTCCCGTCACCCGCGAGGTGGTTGGGGCCTCCCCTTGCCCGGTGCCCCGGATCGGATGGGACGACTGGTGTGCGCGCTCGGCTTGGGCCAGAGTGGGGGACAGAGGCCCGAACACCGGCGCTTCGCAGGCCAGCGTCCGGCCCCTCACGGGTCCGGCCCGACCGACCGGGAGAGAAGCAAGGGTGTCGCTCGTCTACCGCAGCATCGCCACCGTGGACCTGGACCGCGACATCACCGGCGAGGCCGCCGCCGCGCTCGCGGCCTGGCTGAGCCGCCGCGGTCCGGCCGGTGCGCGGGTGGACTTCTCCCGGTCGGGCTCCTATGAGCTGAGTAAGCGCTCCAGAGCCATGGTGGTGCGCCACGACAACCGCGAGGACCGCATCGCCTTCCTCCGGCTCACCACCGAGTCGGACAAGGCCGACGGCCGCTGGCGCACCACCGCCACCATCGTCTCCGACCCCCAGCGCCTCCCCCACGGCTACAGCTGGGTCGACATGACGGCCGACCCCCGGCACGAGCTGTCCGGCACCGACCGGCTGGACA